>JBBSIC010000007.1:0-84200 GCA_038232275.1 Solirubrobacterales bacterium
AACCAGAAGATCGGCTCCGTGCGGGACGTCCTTCCCGTGCTCGAGCAGGTCATCCAGTCGGGCCGTCCCCTGCTGATCATCGCCGAGGACCTCGAGGGCGAGGCCCTCGCGACGCTCGTCGTCAACAAGCTGCGCGGCACCTTCACGGGCGTCGCGGTCAAGGAGCCGGGCTGCGGCGACCGCCGCAAGCGCAGGCTCGAGGACATCGCCATCCTCTCGGGCGCCGAGGTCATCGCCGAGGAGATGGGCCTCAAGCTGGAGAACACCCAGCTCAGCCAGCTCGGTCGCGCCCGCCGCGTGGTCGTCGCCAAGGACACGACGACGATCGTGGACGGCGCCGGTGACACGGAGGCCATCAAGGGCCGCGTCAACCAGATCAAGGCGGAGGTCGAGAACACCGACTCCGACTTCGACCGCGAGAAGCTCCAGGAGCGCCTCGCCAAGCTGTCGGGCGGCGTCGCCGTCGTCAAGGTCGGCGCGGCCACCGAGACGGAGATGAAGGAGAAGAAGCACCGCGTCGAGGACGCGCTCCAGGCCACCCGCGCCGCCCTCGAGGAGGGCATCGTCGCGGGCGGCGGCGTCGCGCTGCTGCGCGCCGCGGAGGCCATCGACCTCGACCTCTTCATGGAGGAGGACGTCAAGACCGGCGGGCGCATCATCCTGCGCGCGCTGCAGGAGCCGCTCCGTCAGATCGCCGAGAACGCCGGCCTCGAGGGCTCCGTCGTGGTCAACGAGGTCCGTCAGTCCTCGGGCCCCAACGGCCTCAACGCCGCCACGGGCGAGTACGTCGACCTGATCGCGGCCGGGGTCATCGATCCCGCCATGGTCACCCGCTCGGCGCTGCAGAACGCCGCGTCGATCGCCAAGAACATCCTCACCACCGAGGCCATCGTGGCCGAGGTCCCGGACAAGGACAACGGCGGCGGCGGCATGGGCGGCGGCATGCCGGACATGTCCGGCATGGGCATGTAGCACTGACGTCGTCCGAAGGTCGGCGCTTGCGACGACCGCAGGCCGAAATCGGATAGGCAGTCGCTTCACCCGAGGGCCCGGTCTACGCCGGGCCCTCGGTCGTTTCTCTCAGGCCGCGGCCTCGGCGCGGCTGGGCTCGAGCCCGCGCGGGCCCGGCCCGATGTACTTCGCCGTCGGGCGGATCAGGCGCGCCTCGCGCTTTTGCTCGAGGATGTGCGCCGACCAGCCCGCGGTGCGCGCCGAGGCGAACATCGGGGTGAACAGCTCCGGCGGGATGTCGGCGGAGTCGAGCACGACGGCGGACCAGAACTCGACGTTCGTGGCCAGGACCCGGTCGGGCCGGCGGGCCCGGAGCTCGGCCAGCGCCGCGTTCTCGAGCGACTCGGCGACCTCGACGCGCGGCGCGCCGATCTGGCGGGCCGTGCGGCGCAGCACCCGGGCCCGCGGATCCTCGGCGCGATAGACGCGATGGCCGAAGCCCATCAGCCGCTCGCCGCGGTCGAGCGCCTGCTTGACCCACCTGTCGGCGTCGCCGCTGACCTCGACGTCGTCGAGCATCTTGAGCACGCGGCTGGGCGCACCGCCGTGCAGCGGCCCCGACAGCGCGCCGACGGCGCCGGACATCGCCGCCGCGATGTCCGCGCCCGTCGAGGCGATCACGCGCGCCGTGAAGGTCGACGCGTTCATGCCGTGCTCGGCGGCCGAGATCCAGTAGGCGTCGATGGCCTTGACGTGGCGCGGATCGGCCTCGCCGCGCCAGCGGATCAAGAAGCGCTCAGGGATCGACTGCGCCTTGTCGACCTCCTTCTGGGACACCGGCGGCCGGCCGGCGCCGCGGGCGGACTGCGCGACGAAGGAGAGCGCCATCACCGACGCGCGGGCGAGGTTGTCGCGCGCCGCCTCGTCGGAGATGTCGATCACGGGCTGAAAGCCCCACTGGGGCGCGAGCAGCGCCAGGGCATATTGCAGGTCGACCCGCGGATCGCCCGAGCGGAAGTGCAGCGCGTGCGGCTCGGCGGGCGGCAGACCGGGCTCGAAGTCGCCGTCGACCAAAAGACCCCATACCTGCTCGAACGGGACGGTGCCGACGAGATCCTCGATGTCGTAGCCGCGGTAGCGCAGCGCGCCGCCCGCTTTGTCGGGTTCGGCGATCTCGGTGGCGAAGGCGACGACGCCTTCGAGTCCGGACTGGACTTCGCTCATGGACAGGCCTTTCGAAGGAGCTCTGGAGGGGGCATTGTCCCGCATCGGTACGCTCCCCGCCCTCAGGCATGGATGACCTCGCCTTCCTGTCGGCAGTGGAAACCGGCGCGCTGCTCCGCGAAGGACAGCTCTCGGCGCTCGAGGCGACCGAGTCCGCGCTGCGGCGCATCGAGGCCGCCGACCCCGCGCTTGGAGCCTTCGTGGACGTCGACGCGGAGCGCGCGCTCGAGCCGGCGCGCGCGGTGGCGCGCGACGACCGGCGCCTGTTCGCCGGCGTGCCGATCGCGATCAAGGCCAACACGCCGGCGACCGGACTGACGATGGACTACGGCAGCGCGCTGCTGCACGCCCACAAGGCCGACCACGACGCCCACCTCGTGCGCCGCCTGCGCGCCGAGGGCTTCGTGGTCGTCGGGACCACCAAGCTGCCGGAGTTCGGGATCCTGCCGACCACCGAGCCGCGCCACCGCGGGCCGGCCCGCAATCCGTGGGACCCGGGGCGCACGCCGGGCGGCTCGAGCGGCGGCGCCGCCTGCGCCGTGGCCAGCGGCATGCTGGCGATCGCGCACGGCAACGACGGCGGCGGTTCGATCCGCATCCCCGCCGCCTGCTGCGGCCTCGTCGGCCTCAAGCCGAGCCGCGGGCGCGTCTCGCGCGGGCCCGACAGCGGCGACTCCTTCCTGGTAAGCGACGGCGTCCTGTCGCGCACGGTCCTCGACACCGCCAGCGCCCTCGACGTGCTCGCCGGCTACGAGGCCGGCGACGCGACCTGGGCCCCGCCGCCCGAGCTCCCCTACAGCACCGCGATGAACCGCGATCCCGGCCGGCTGCGCATCCTCATGGTCACCGACAACCCCTTCGGGGCGCTGGACGCCGAGAACGAGCGCGCCGTCCGCGAGGCCGCCGAGACGCTCGCGGCGCTCGGGCACGAGGTCGACGCCGCGGCGCCCGGGCTCCCGGGCCCCGAGGCGCTGCCGCTGTTTCTCACCGTCTTCGCCGCCAACGTCGCACTCAGCGCCGGCCACGCGCAACTGCTCGCCGGCCGGGCCGTCGAGGAGGGGGACGTGGAGCCGCTCTCACAGGCGATGATCGACCACGCCGCAGGCAAGAGCGTGGTCGAGTACCTCGGCGCGGTCGCGATGCTGCAGGCCATCAGCCGGCAGGTGATCGCCCTGTGGGCGGACTGTGACCTGATGCTCGTGCCCGCCCTTGCCGGCCGGCCGCCGCCGATCGGCGAGATCGACGGGTGCGCCGAGGAGCCGATGTCGGCCTTCGACCGCGCGGTGGCCTTCGCCCCGTACGCCGGCCTGTTCAACGTCACCGGGCAGCCGGCCATCACGGTGCCGGTCGGCCTCGGCGCCGACGGGCTCCCGAGCGCGGTCCAGCTCGTCGCCCGGCCGCTGCACGAGGACACGCTGCTGCAGGTCGCCGCGCAGATGGAGACCGCGCGGCCGTGGGCGCAGCTCAGGCCCGGCTGAGGACGTCGGCGATGGTCAGCGGCGTGACGCCGAGGGCCTCGGCGTCGGCCGTCCCGCGCTGCGCGAGCATGGTGGCGCCCAGGACGTCGGCCTCGTCGCGGGTCACGAGGGCGACCGGCCCGGCCAGCGCCTCGTAGGCGCGCAGGGCGGGGAAGAGCAGGCCGTCCGGGACGGCGACGAGCCGCCGCGGGCGTCCGGCCGCGCGCAGGACGGCGGCCACCGCCTCGCGATAGGTGAGCGTCTGCGGCCCGGCGATCTCGAGCGCCTCGCGGCCGCCGGGCGGCGTGCCGCGCTCCAACAGCGCCGACAGGCAGGCGGCGACGTCGTCGGCCCACACGGGCTGCACGCGGGCACGCGTCATCGACTGCGTGACCGGACCGGCCGGCAGCAGCGACAGCAAGTCCAGCCGGGCCAGCCGCGTGTCCCGCGCCCCGTAGATCAGCGAGCAGCGCAGCGTGGTCGCCGCGAGGCCGGCGCCGGCCACCGCGCGCTCGGCCAGCGCCTTGGCCCGGTGCACGCGCGAGCGGTGGTGCGTCGTCGCCCCGAGCGGGCTGAGGAAGACGAAGTGCTCGACCCCCGCCCGCTCCGCCGCGCGCAGCAGGCGCCACGTCGCGAGGCCGTCGATCTCCTCGATCGTCGCGTGCGCCTGGTCGCGCTCGGTCGCCGCGAGGTGGACGACGGTGGTCACGCCCCGCAGCGCATGGCGGAACGACGCCGGGTCTCCGAGGTCGCCCAGCGCGATCTGGACCCGCACGCGCTCAGGGCCCAGGCGGCGCGGATCGCGGACCAGGCAGCGCACCGGCACGCGGCGGTCCGCGAGGCGGCGCAGCAGCGCGGAGCCGACCCGCCCGGTGGCTCCTGTCAGGAGAAGCACGCGGAGCAGGCTATTCCCGGTCGGCTTTGCGATGATGTCCCAACATGGCTTATGTGATCACCGAACCCTGCATCGGCACCAAGGACAACTCCTGCGTCGAGGTGTGCCCGGTCGACTGCATCCACCCGACGCCGGACGAGCCCGACTACGACAAGGTCGAGATGCTCTACATCGATCCGGAGGAGTGCATCGACTGCGACGCCTGCGTCGAGGCCTGCCCGGTGGATGCCTGCTTCGCCGAGGATCAGGTTCCGGACGAGTGGGGCAAGTACATCCCGCTCAACGCGGACTACTTCAAGAATCAGGCGTAGGGCGGGGAGGGCCGTCGCGTCGTAGGCGCCGGCGCATACAACGTGAGCGCCCGCCCTGGACCGCCGCTCTACCCAGCCAAGCCGTAAGCGCCCGACCGGCGCGAGCAGCTCAGCCCGCCATCGGCAGGCTCATGCCCAGCGGCCTGGCCGGCTCGGGCGGCGCGGTCTGCAGCACGGGCAGCGCCACGGGCGAGAGGGCGATCAGGCCGCGCGCCGTCTGGCGCAGCGCCTGGGCCGCCGGGTCGTCCGGGTCCTCCATGACCAGCGGGAGGCCGGCATCGGCCTGCACGCGCAGGGGCATGGTCAGCGGCACCTTGCCCAGCAGCGGCACCCCGATCTCGTCCGCGAGGGCCTGGCCGCCGCCCTCGCCGAAGATCTGGAAGCGCTCGCCGCCCGGTGTCGTGAAGCCGGACATGTTCTCGACGACGCCGCAGACCTCAAGGTGGACCTTGTCGGCCATCTCGGCCGCGCGGCGCGCGACCTTGCGGGCGGTGTCCTGCGGGGTCGTGACGATCAGGAACTTCGCCTGCGGCAGCAGCTCGGCGAGCGTCATCGAGACGTCGCCCGTGCCCGGGGGCAGATCCACGAGCAGGTAGTCGAGCCGGCCCCAGTCGACGTCCTTGAGAAACTGGGTGAGCGCCTTGTGGAGCATGGGCCCGCGCCAGACGACGGCGGCGTCCTCGTCCAAGAAGAAGCCGATCGACATGATCTTGATGCCGTGGGACAGCGGCGGGACGATCTTGCGCTCGCCGGAGACCTGCGGGCGGTCCGAGCCCAGCCCGAACATGCGCGGGATCGAGTAGCCCCAGACGTCGGCGTCGAGGACGCCGACGGCCTTGCCCTCGGCGGCGAGCGCCGCGGCGAGGTTGGAGGTCACCGAGGACTTGCCGACGCCGCCCTTGCCGGAGCCGACGCAGATCACGTTGGCGACCTGGGCGAGCGCGCCGTCGGGCAGCGGGCCGCCGCGGCCGAGCTTCTGTTGCAGCTTGCCCTTCTCCTCGCCGGAGAGCACGTCGAAGCTCACATTGACGCCGACGACGCCCTCGAGGCCGCCCACGGCGGCCTGGACGTTGGTCTGGAAGGTGTTGCGGATCGGGCAGCCGGGGGTCGTCAGCGACACCATGACGTCGACCACACCGGTCGGATGGATGTCGATCGAGCGGACCATCTCGAGCGTGACGATGTCCTTGTGCAGCTCGGGGTCGATGACGGCCTTCAGCGCCTCGAGGACATGGTCTCGCGTGGGCATGGGCTCCATAGTATGGGCTCGGTGAACCGCCGCCCGAAGCTCACGCTCATGGGTCATTCGGCGTCCCCCGAGGAGGCCGCGGCCGTCATCGCCGCGATCGAGCAGTTCCTCCGCGACACGCTCCCGCCGCCCGCCCCGCCCGACCAGAAGCCGTCCCCGTGGATGCGCGCCACGCGGCTCGAGGCCGTGGATCGCGAACCCACCCTCTGGGGGTAGACCGCGACCATGCTCGCCGCCTACGCCTCGTCCCTGAACGCCGACGACCCTGTTGCCGGGCTGGAGGTCTCCGACCGGCCCGACCCCGACGCGCCGGAGGGGTGGGTAACCGTCGAGGTCAGGGCGGCCTCGATCAACCACCACGACGTGTGGTCGCTGCGCGGCGTCGGCCTGGCGCAGGACGCGCTCCCGATGATCCTGGGCTGCGACGCGGCCGGGGTCGACCCCGACGGCAACGAGGTCGTCCTGCACGCGGTCATCGGCGACCCGGACTGGCGCGGCGACGAGACGCTCGACCCCGGGCGCACGCTGCTCTCCGAGAAGCACCAGGGCGCGCTCGCCGAGAAGGTCGCCGTCCCGCGGCGCAACCTCGTGCCCAAGCCGCAGGGGCTCAGCTTCGAGGAGGCGGCCTGCCTGCCGACCGCGTGGCTGACGGCCTACCGCATGCTCTTCACGCGGGCGGGGCTGCAACCGGGCCAGACCGTGCTCGTGCAGGGCGCGGGCGGCGGCGTGGCGAGCGCCGCGATCGCGCTCGGCGCCGCCGCCGGCCTGCGCGTGTGGGCGACCTCGCGCGACGAGGAGCGCCGCTCGCGCGCCGTCGACATCGGCGCCGACGCCGCCTTCGAGGCCGGGGAGCGCCTGCCCGGCCGCGTCGACTGCGTGCTCGAGACCGTCGGCGAGGCCACGTGGGAGCACTCGCTGAAGTCGCTGCGCCCGGGCGGCACGATCGTCGTGGCCGGGGCGACCAGCGGCCACTCCGCGGTCTGCGACCTGCGCCGCGTCTTCTTCTTGCAGCTCCGCGTGATCGGCTCGACCATGGGCACGCGCGACGAGCTCGTCCAGCTACTCGCCCTGGTGGACACGGCGGGCCTCAAGCCGATCATCGACCGCACCCTGCCGCTCTCCGAGGCCGCCGACGGCCTGCGCGCCGTCGCGGGCGGCGACGTGTTCGGCAAGGTCGTCCTGCGGCCGTAGCGCTCGCGCCTGCCATTAAAGCCGCCGGACCGGCACAAGTGCCGGCCCGACGGTTGAGGGAGGAGAGGGTGCTACACCTGCTCGCGAAGATATGAGGCGAGCAGATCTGTCCCGGTCCCGGGTCGCACCCTCTCCCACGGGCGCCCGGTGGGTGAAGCGTGGTCTTTAGACGAGCGACTTGACCTGCTCGCCGACGGACTTGACCTGGGCGCCGACGCTGTCGGTGACCACCGACGCGCGCTTCTCGACGGCGCGGCGACGGGTGCGCAGCTCGCGCTCGACGCGCGTGCGGGTCTTGCGGACCTCACGCTCGAAGCGGTTGCGGGCGGTGGCGCCGCGGCGCTCGAACTTGCGGATGTCGCGCGAGATCTCCTTCTGCGCGGCATCCACGGAGCCGTAGCGCTTGACGATCGAGTCGAGGAGCTCCGTGACGTTGTCACGGGTCTGAAGGACGCCGCCGACGCCGGTCAGCAGCACGCGCTCGGCGTAGGAGCGGGCCTCGGCCGTCGTGGCCTTGGCGGCCTGCGAGTTGGCCCGGGCGGCCGTCTTCGTCGCGGTGCGCGTGCGGTTGGCAGCGGTGGTGCGGCTGCGCTTGGCGGTGGTGGTGCGACGAGCCTGCTTGGCGCGCGGGGTGGTCGGCGCGTTGCTGGTCCGGGCGGCGGACGAGCGGGTGGAAGTGGTCCTGCTGGTGGTGGTGTTCTTGGTGGTCTCGGCCATTCTGGCTGGCTCCCTCTCTCAGGATCTGAGTAATGATATTAGTTCTAAGTCCGTACAAGGCTAGTGCCCTCGAACATATGTACGTAAACCTCGACCCCGGGGGAGTTACAGCGTCACGAACGAGCGTTCCCACCGGACACGGCGAGGGGGCGCGACGACGCCGTCGGGCAATCCGACAACATAAAGATGCTGGACAGACATAACTGTCGGCGCAAAGGTGCGGCCATGCACGACGTCACCGTCATTGACGATCCTGCCGCCGCCGAGGCGTCGCTCGATCCGATCCGCGCCCGCCTGCTCGCCGAGCTGGCCGAGCCCGGGTCGGCCAGCACGCTCGCCGCGCGCGTCGGGCTCACCCGCCAGAAGGCGAACTACCACCTGCGGGCGCTCGAGCGCCACGGCCTGGTGGCGCTCGTCGAGGAGCGCCGCAAGGGCAACTGCACCGAGCGCGTGCTCCAGGCGACGGCCGCGTCCTACGTGATCTCGCCGACCGCCCTGTCGGCGGTCGCGCCGGATCCGTCACGTGAGCCGGACCAGCGCTCCGCGCGCTGGCTGCTCGCGGTCGCTGGGCGCATGGTCCGCGAGGTCGGTGAGCTGATCACCGGCGCGAGCGCCGCCGGCAAGCCGCTCGCGACCTTCGGGATCGACAGCGAGGTGCGGTTCGCGTCCGCGAAGGACCGGGCCGCGTTCGCCGCCGAACTGGCGAACGCCGTCAACGGCCTCGTCGCGAAGTACCACGACGAGGCCGCCGCCCGCGGTCGTCCGCATCGCTTCCTCGTCGCACTGCACCCCACCATCACGAACGACAAGGAGCCCCAGTCATGAGCCGTGAGTTCGAGATCACCCGCGAGGTCGATCTGCCCGCCGCCCCGGAGGATGTCTGGACCGCGATCACCGCTGATACCGCGGCGTGGCAGTTCCCGACGGGGATGGAGATCCCCGCCGGCGCCGCGCCGCCCGAGGGGGCGCCTGTCACCACCTGGGACCCGCCGCACCGCCTCGTGATCCGCATGGAGTCGCCGGACGGGACCTTCAACGCCCTCGACTACGCGATCGAGGCTCACGAAGGCGGCACGGCGCACCTGCGCTACGTCCACAGCGGGATCCTCGCCGACGAGTGGGAGGACCAGTACGACGCCATCGACGGCCACACGGACTTCTACCTCCACACCCTCGGGCAGTACCTCGAGCACTTCAACGGCCGGCGGGTCACCTACATCGGCCAGCCGTCGGCCGGCATCGAGGGACCCGGGGCCGCCGGGACACCGGGCGCGATGGATGCGCTGCGCGCCGCCTTGGGCGTCTCGTCGAGCGCACGTGTGGGCGATGCGGTCCATGCGTCGCTCGGCGACGCCGGCACGCTCGACGGCGTCATCGACTACTCGACGCCGGAGTTCCTCGGCGTCCGCACCGCCGACGGCCTGTACCGCTTCTTCGGGCGCAACCACTTCGGCAGCGTCGTCGGGATGAGCGCGCACCTGTTCGTGGACGGCGTCGACGCTGCGGCGAGCGAGGCGGCGCTCAAGGCGTGGCTGGACGGGGTGTACGCGTAGCAACCTCTACGGCTACCCCGCCGCGGAGACCCGCGCGAGCCAGGCGCCGGGGGCGTCGAGCTCGACAAGCGTGGGCATCGCCTCAGGGCTCTCCCATGCGCGGTTGAGCGCCGCGATCCCGCCCTCGGCGACGACCGCGTCGCAGAACGCCTTGCCCTGCTCGTACTGGCGCATCTTGAGCTCGAGGCCCATCAGGCGCTCGAGGACGCGCAGCAGACCGGAGCGCTCGCGGCGGCGGCGCTCCAGGCCGGTGCGCAGATGGGGGAGGTCCTCGAGCAGCGTCTCGCCGACCGCGTCCATGACGTGCTCGGCGTAGCCCTCCAGGAGCGCCATCGTGGCCTGCAGCTCGTCGAGCAGCACACGCCGCTCCGGCCCGGCCACCAGGTTGATCACATCGCCGTGGCGCACCGCCTCGGCCATCGTCCGGAGGCTGTCGAGCTTCGGCAGCCGCAGCAGCCTGCGCATGTCGAGGTCAACGTCGAGCGACCGGACCATCTCCCGCACGCGCGAGGCGAGGTGCCCCCGCAGCCAGGGCACGCCGGCGAACTGCAGGGCGTGCGTGGTCTCGTGCAGCGCGACCCAGCGGGTCAGCGACTGGTCGTCGGCATCGAGCGACCGGGCCGCCTGCGCGAGGTTCGGCCCGACGAAGAGCAGGCGCGCCGGAACTGCCGGGTCCAGGATCGGGAACTCGTACTGGCCGAGCACGCGCGCGGCCAAGAAGCCCGACAAGGCGCCGACCTCGACGGCGAGCAGCATGCCGGTCATCGCCCGCAGCGGGCCGGCCATCGGGCCCATCCCGTCGCCGGCCCGGGCGACCACGGGGTCGAGCACCGCCTGCAGCGAGCGCAGGTTCGTGGCGGCCCAACCGCCGCGATCGACCGTCTCCGGCACCGGCAGGGCGTCCGGCGAGGAGAGGCCGGTGTAATCCGACACGAGCGCGGCGCTGCGGGTGGCGAAGGACGCGACCTCCGCGGCCAGCGCGTCGAACGGCACGTCGGGCGCGGGCGTCGTCGACGCCACGGCCTTGGCCACACGGTCTGCGAGGCGCCAGTCGATCACCCGTTGGAGGCTACGGCGTGGTTCTCCTCCGCGGCCCCTAGGTGTACCCGACCCTTACCGGCGCGACCACTCTGGCCTAGGTTTGTCTGCTGTCGCCCCACCAATCGCCACCCCCTCCAGGCGGGACCGCCAGTCCTCGACGCGCTTCATCGGGCGCGAGCGTGAGCGGACGCTGCTTCTCGAAGCCGCGATCGGTCCACCGGCCCTGATCCTCGTCGAGGGCGCGGCGGGTGTCGGCAAGAGCGCGCTCGTGCGCGAGACGCTCGCCGCCCCGGCGCTGTGCAGCGCGCGCGTACTCGTCGGCCACGCTCATCGGCTCCGCGAGCCGTTCCCGCTCGGTCCGGTCGTCGAGGCGCTCTGCGGCCTGGATCCGCGATCGCCCGGGCCAGCGCTCAGCCCGGTGGTCGGGGCGCTGCGGCCGATATTGCCCGAGCTCGCGGACATCCTCCCACCCCAGCCCACTCCCATGGCCGACCCGAGAGCCGAGCGTCACCGGATCTTCAGAGCCCTGCGGGAGCTGCTGGCTGCCTCGGGGCGTACGATCTGCGTCCTGGAGGATCTGCACTGGGCCGATGAGGGCACGCTCGAGCTCCTGGCATTCCTCGTCTCCGACCTTCCGGAGAAGCTGTCGCTCGTAGTCACCTATCGCGGCGAGGACCTGCCGTTCGCGTCGTCGCTCCTCGCACTGACCGCGGGCCTGCGGGCGCATGCGAGCCGCGCCACGATCCGGGTCCCTCCCCTGTCAGTCGACGAGGTCGGGCGGCTGTCCTGCGCCCTCCTGGAGACAAGCACGGTGCCGGCGGAGCTCGCGGAGCACCTGCACGACCAGACCTCCGGGATACCGTTCGCCATCGAAGAGGTCGTGCGACTGCACCGCAGTCAGCTCGAGCGCCTGGACGGGTGGCGAACGGTCGAGGAACTCGACCACATGGGCGTCCCACCCGCGGTGCGGGAGCCGCTGCGCGAGCGAATGGCGTCTTTGACGAGCGACGCCTGGCTCGTCACGCGCACCGTCGCAGTGCTCGGGACGCCGGCCAGCGAGCGGGTGATCGGAAGGATCGCCGGCTTGCCGTCGGTACGGACCGTCAAGGCGCTCAGCGAGGCGCTTTTTAGGATGGTGCTCGAGGAGCGACCCGACGGTCGCCATGGGTTCCTGCATGCGCTTGCCGCACAGGCCGTCTACGACGAAACCCCGGGGGCCGAGCGACGCCGGCTGCACCGGCGGGCGGCGGACGCGCTCAAGTCCGGCCCTGGCTCCCTGCCGCTCGCCCAACTCGCGCACCACTACAAGGAGGCCGGGAGCCTGCGCCAGTGGGTGCGCTACGCCGAGGCGGCCGCAGCCGCCGCGCTCGCCGTCGGCGATGACCGATCTGCGGCGCGGCTTCTCGAACAGGCGCTGCGCGCCGGCGAGCTGCCGCGGGCGGCGCGGCTGCGGATGGCAGTCAAGCTGGGCGCTGCCGCGCGCTTCAGCGCCGACCCGCAGCGGGCCATCGAGCTGCTCGGGCGCGTGCGCGACGACGTGCCGATGGCCGTGGGGGTGCGCGGCGAGCTCCGCTACCGCATCGCGCACCTGCGCTACCAGACAGGCGACACGGGGCCGTGGCGTGAGGAGATGGTGCGTGCGATCGAAGAGCTCCAGGGGCAGCCGAAGCTCGCCGCGGGCGCGATGATCACGCTCGCGTGGCCGGTCGTCGGACAGGACGATGTCGAGAATCACCTGAGTTGGCTCGATCGCGCCGTGGAGGCGGCCGCGCGCTCGGACGACCCGGCCATCAAGGCCGGCGTCGCAGGGCAGCGCGCGGCGATCCTCGTGTGCGTCGGCGATCCGCGGGGTTGGAGCGCCGCGGCGCGGATCTCCCGCGAAGGTCGCTCTGTGGAGGAGAAGTTCGATCTGATGCGGGCCTATCAGAGCCTGTCGGGTACTGCGACCGCCCTCGGCTACTTCGACCGCGCCGAGTCCTTCCTCGAGCAGGCCGGGAGCCTCGTCGATGAGCTTCTCCACGTCCCGTGGCGCCCCTGGTTGCAGAGTGCGCGGGCCCGCCTGGACTGGCGCACGGGTCGGTGGGACGGGCTGGAGCACCGGCTGCGGGCGCTGTCGGAACGGGGCACCGGGGGGCCCGCCCTGGCCATCGCAAACGAGATGATCCTGGCGGCCCTCCTGCTCAGCCACGGACGGATCCGGGACGCGGAGCAGCGCTTTGCGTCGATTCTGTCGCGTGCGGAGGCGCGCGGCTGGACGAGCGCGCGCACGGCGGGGGCCGCAGGACTGGCCCGCATCCGCCTCGCGCGCGGAGATGCGCGATCGGCCGTCGACGCAGCCGGCGGCGGGCTCGAGATGCTCAGACGCAAGGGCGTTTGGATCTGGGGGCAAGAGCTCGTGCCCGTCATGGTGCAGTCCCTGCTGGGGTGCGGCGACCTGGGCGAGGCGTCCGCGCTGGCGCAGCAGTTTTCGGCGGGAGTCGAGGGACGGGACGCGCCCGCCGCAAGGGCGGCCGGCTTCTTCTGTCGCGCGGCGGTCGCCGAAGCGCAGGGCCGGCACGCTGTGGCCGCTCGGCGTTTTGCTCGCGCGGAGGATCTCTCCGGAGCGCTGCCGGCTCCCTACGACGCAGCCAGGGCCCGAGCGGCTCGCGCACGTTGCCTGCTCAACGGGGGTCACGAGGACGGCCCGACGCTCATGCTCAGCGCGCTGGACGCCTTCGACGACCTGGGCGCCGGCTGGGATGCCGCTCAGGTGCGGGAGCAGCTCAGGGCGCACGACGTTCCCGTGCCGCCGCGGTGGCGGGGCGGCCGCCGCCCCTACGGGAAGCTCCTGTCACCGCGAGAGGCGGAGGTCGCCCACCTGGCCGCGATGGGACACAAGAATCGCGAGATCGCGGAGACGTTGTTCATCTCACGAAGAACGGTGGAGACCCATGTGGCCGCCGCCCTTCGCAAGCTCGGGGCGCGATCGCGGGATGGGCTCGCGGGCCGCCTCGCCGCGCGCATGGACCAGGAGCCGTCGACCCCGGACCAATTGCCGGTAGCTCCTACCGATTGAAAAGCTCCCCGGGGTGGGGGAGGCTGCGGCCGGCAGGTCCGCACCACGCCCGAGCAGGAGCAGGAGCCGCATGAGCTATCTTGACCACATCGCCAGGACACGACGCGCCCTTTTGCGATCGCTGATGAGCGTGGTCGCGCTCGGTGCGGTGGCGGTGGTCGTGCCCGCGGACGGTGTCGCGGCGACGTCTGCCACGGTGTACGACGCGTTCTCGGTCGACTCGCCGTTCCCGGGCACCGGTGCCCGCTTCCCCGAGCGCGTCGCCACGGCCGGCGATCTCACGGGCGACGGCGTGCCCGACGTCCTTGCCTCGAGCTACATCCAGAGTGTCGCGGGCGTGCCGGGCGCCGGAAGGGCCTTCTTGATCGACGGCGCCGATCGCTCGACGGCCTACGCGCTGACCGAGCCGAGCCCGCAGGATGGCTCGCAGTTCGGCTTCTACATCGCCGTCCCCGGCGATCTCAACGCCGACGGAAAGAACGACCTGCTCGTCGGGGCGCCGTATCGGGATGTCTACTCGGGCGCCGGCACGCCCTGTGGGGCTCCGGAGCCCAACGGCTGCAACGAGAACCAGGGCAAGATGTACGCCTTCGACGGCCCGTCCGGACGGTTGCTGTACGGCATCGACAACCCCCATCCGCAATCGGATGAGGGGGTCTTCGGGACCTTCGGGGCGCGGATCGGAGCGGCCGGTGACGTCAACGGCGACGGTGTCGTGGACATCATCGCCGGCGCCCCGGCCAACGACGTGCCGGCCGACTGCGCGCAGCAGACGCCGGTCGCCCCGGGCTGCCGCAAGAACGAGGGCGAGGCGTTCATCTTCGACGGGAAGGACGGCAGCCTGATCCGCCAGCTGAACATCCCCGGCGCCGACGAGGCCCCGGCGGCCTGCACGACGCCGAGCCCGAGCAGCCGCTGCGGCAACTTCGGGGGCACCGTGCAGAGCCCCGGCGACATCGACGGCGACGGCGTGGCGGATCAGGTCGCCGTCGCATACGCGCTCATGCCGACCCCGGACCGGTTCGGCCGCATCTACCTGTTCAGCGGGAAGACGGGTGGCGTGCTGACGCGGATCGACCAGCCCGTCCCCGACGTCAATGCGTTCTGGGGGCTGCAGGATCTCGAGATCGACACACCCGGCGACGTGACCGGGGACGGGGTGCCGGACATCTACGGGACGGGTTTCCTCCAGGACGGGGTGAACGCTCAGCCGAGCGCGGGGCGTGCCTGGATCTTCGACGGCAAGGCGTCGGTGGCCGCCGGCCACGGGGTCGTCGCCTACGAGGTCAAGGACCCGATCCCGGATGCGTCGAAGGCGTTCGGGTTCGCTGAGCGCAAGACCGACTACAACAAGGACGGTCGTCTCGACCTCTTCGTCGGGGCGCTCTCGGGCAACAACACCCAGGCCTACATCCTGGACGGCAGGGATGGCTCCACGCTGCTCAAGACGCTGGCGCAGCCGGCGGCTGACATCCAGACCGCGACGGCGAGCGACAGCGGTCCCGAGTTCGCGGCGAGCCTGAGCGCACCCGGCGACCTCAACGGTGACGGGGAGCCCGACTATGTCGCGGCGGCGCCGTTTCTCGACGTCGGCGGCGCGCAGGACCAGGGACGCCTGTACTTCTATGAGTCCAACGTCCCACCGACGCCGACGCCGACGCCGACGCCTTCGTCGATGCCGTCGCCATCGGCGACGCCCTCACCATCAGCGACGCCCTCGCCGACGCCGACGCCGATCAAGCGCAGGACGCCGGGGCTGTCGGCGAAGGTGCGGCCGAAGCGCGATCGCCGGAAGCCGTTCACGTTCACCACCAAGGGCCGGTTGACGCTGCCCAAGGGCGTGAGCCGGTCGCGGGGCTGCAAGGGCCACGTCCGGGTGACCGTGAAGCGGAAGGGTCGCGGCAAGACGTACTCGAGCCGGGTGGCGCGGGTGCGAGGCACCTGCAAGTTCACGAGCCGGGTGCGCTTCAAGAACGCCAAGCGCTTCCATCGCCGGCACGCGACGCTGCGGTTCTTGATCCGGTTCCAGGGCAACGCGCGCCTGAAGCCCAGGCGGATCGTCCGCACCGCCGGATTCGGGCCCGGATGACCACCGATCGAGCGAGGAGCTGAGAAGCATGCAACGTCTGCGCCTGATGACCTGGTGCTCGAGCTGTGTCAGCGGCATGCACCTGCCGGCCTTCGCGGCGGCCGAGGGCGGCCTGTTCGCCGAGCAGGGTCTCGAGGTCGAGTTCGTCGCGGCCGCACCGTTTCGGGACTTCTCGCTGTCCGGGTTGGCCGTCAGGGTCAACGCGCTGGCGGCTGGCGACGCCGAGCTCGCCCTGACCGGCGTCGCCTACGTGCTCGCGGCCCAGAGCGAGGCCGCCGGACGCCTGCCGGTGCGCTTCGTCGCGACTGCGCACCAGCGCAATCCGATCGCCGGGGTCGTTCGCGAGGACTCGGGCTTGCGCTCCTGCGAGGATCTGGCCGGAGCGCGGGCCGCGCGCTGGAGCATCCCGTGGTACACGCAGGAGTACGCGGGAGCCATGGACCACCTGGGTCTCGACGCGCCGGTGATCGTCGACGTCCCCGGCAATCTCGATCAGGCGCTCGGAGCCGGTGAGATCGACGTGATCCCGACGTGGATGGACATGACGCTCTACCACCTCGACGCCGGCTTCGACGTCCGCGCGATCGGATTGGACATCCCGGTCTACAGCACGGGCCTCGTAGCCGCCGATCGCGTGCCCCTCGACGTGGTCCACCGGGTGCGCGCCGCGTTCGCGGCCGGGCACGAGCTCCAGCGCGAGCAGCCCGAGCTGGGGATGGCCGGCTTCAGGCGCCGCTTCCCAGACATCTCAGAGGAGCACGCGCGCGCCAACTGGGACCTCTATGCGCCCTATGCGTTCGACGCCGTCGCGCCGGGAAGCATGGACGCGGGCCGCTGGCAGGAGACGATCGACTACATGGCCAGGACCCACGGCGTGGCGACCCTCCCGGCGGAGCAGCTCTACCGCCCGGAGCTCCTCACGCCAGCGGTCGCGCACAGCGTGTGATCACACGGGCGGGACGCGCCGCAGCTCGTCGAGCGCGGCGACGCTGCGGGCGGCCACGAGCGGTGAGCGCGCTTCGTTGTCCAGCGGCGCGCCGAGTGGGTCCTCGTAGGCGATGAAGGCGACCTGGCCCCCCGCCTCGCGCACGATCAGCTGGCCGGCGGCGACGTCGACCGCGCGGCAGCGCGACAGCGAGACCATCCCGTCCATCCGCGCGCCGGCCACCTGGCAGAGCGTCACCGCCATCGTCCCGAGGGCGCGCAAGCGGTGGGCGGTGGCGACGAGCTCGTCGGCGGCCGCGCGCAGCGAGCGCGGGTCGGCGGACTCGATCCCGACGAGCTCGAGCCGCCCGTCGGCGCTGCGGCGCTCGGGCACGTCGCGGGCGAGCGGGACGCCGTCGAGATGGGCGCCGTGGCCGCGGCGGGCGGTCCACTCCTCCTGCGGGCCGTAGTCGTAGACGAAGGCGAACGCGACGTCGGCCATCGTCGGGCCGTCGGCGACGGCGATCGAGATCGAGTGGTGCGGGAGGCCGCGCTTGGCATTCGTCGAGCCGTCTATCGGGTCGATCACCACCGTCACGTCGGGCGAGCCGAAGTCGATGCGCCCGCGTTCCTCGCTGACCGCCGTGAACCGCGCACCGTCGCGGTGCAGGGCCTCGAGCTCCGCGAAGACGGCCGCCTCGGCATCGGAGTCGATCACGAGCGTGTCGTCGCCGCCCTCGCCGCGCGTGCCGGTCTCGGTCACGCGCTCCGCCGTCGACGGGCGCTCGGCGAGGATGTTGTGCAGCGCCGCAGCGGCGCGGCGCGCGGCGCCCAGCCAGTCTGCGTCCAGAGCCTCCATCATCGCCGAATTATCCTCTCTCTCAGTGCCCTCGGTGCCCCTCACCCCCGCCCAGCTCGAGGCCGTCACGCACCCCGGCGGCCCGCTGCTGGTCATCGCGGGCGCCGGGACGGGCAAGACGCGGATCCTCGTGGAGCGCTTCGCGTTTCTGGTGGAGCACGGTTACGCCCCTGAGGAGATCCTCTGCCTGACCTTCTCCAGCGCCGCCGCGGAGGAGCTGCGCGAGCGCGTCGAGACCGCGATCGCCCGGCCCTACGAGGAGCTGGCGGTCACGACCTTTCATGCCTTCTGCGCGCAGCTGCTGCGCGACGAGGCGGCCGAGGCGGGGGTCGACCCGTTCGCCACGCCGGTCACCCCGGCCGACCGCCTCGCGATGCTGCTCGAGCGCATCGACGAGCTGCCCCTGTCCCAGCACGACCTGCGCGGCAACCCGAGCGCGCTGCTCGGCTCGGTCGTCGGGCGCATCGACCGCCTCAAGGACGAGCTGATCTCCGCCGAGGACTACGCGGCCTGGGCGGCGGCGCTGGCCGAGGACACCGAGGCCTCCCGCGCGAAGGCGCTGCGTGAGCGCGAGTTCGGCGAGATCTACGGCGCGCACGACCGCATGCTCGCCCACGCGGGAACGCTGGACTTCGGCGACCTCGTCCTGCACGCCTTCCGCCTGTTGCGCGAGCGCCCGCACGTGCGCGCGCGCCTCGCCCAGCGGTTCCGCCACGTGCTCGTGGACGAGTTCCAGGACACGAGCTTCGCCCAGGGCCTGCTCCTCCGGCTGCTGGTGGCCGACCACGACAACATCCTCGTCGCGGGCGACGACGACCAGGCGATCTACCGCTTCCGCGGCGCGTCGACGAAGAACCTGCACGACTTCCAGTCGGAGTCGGCCGGCGTCAAGGTCGTCACGCTGGATCGCTCGTTTCGCTCGGGGCAGGCGATCCTCGACGCCGCCGGCGCGGTCGTCGCGTCCAACGAGGACCGGCTGGCGAAGACGCTCACCGGTGACCCCGGTGGGGACGTCCTGTTCTGGCGCGCCGCGAACGAGCGCGCCCAGGCCCAGGCCGCGGCGGCGGACATCGAGCGCCTGATCACCCGCGAAGCCGTCGCCCCGGAGGACGTCGCCGTGCTGGTGCGGTCGATCAAGGGCGAGGGGCAGGCCGTCGGCGTCGCCCTCGAGGAGCGGGCGGTGCCGTACCGGATCGCCGGGGCGGCGGCGTTCTTCCAGCGCGCCGAGGTCCGCGACCTGCTCGCCTGGCTGCGCCTGCTGGTGGACCCGGGCGACGCCGGCGCCGTCGTGCGCGCGCTGGCACGCCCTCCCATCGAGCTGCGCTCGATCGACCTCGCCCGCGTGACCCAGATCGCCCGGCGGCGCAAGCTCGACATGGTCGGCGCGCTGGGCGCCGCGATGGAGTCGCCGCAGATCCCGCCGGAGGCGCGCGAGCACATCCTCGCCTTCCTCAAGCTCTACCGCAGCGCGTCCGGCGCGCTGGACTCGACGCGGCCGGACCTCTTCGTCCACCGCATGGTCGAGCGGCTCGGCCTGCGCCGCCAGCTGCTGTTCGCCGCGACGGCCGAGGTCGTCGAGCGGCTCGTCAACCTCGCCAAGTTCGCCGAGCTCGCCGCCACCTACGCGCGCCGCTCCCCCACGGCGACCGCGCGCGACTTCGCGCGCAGCATCGGCGCCGTCGCCGAGGCCGGGCTGCGCGAGGAGGAGGCGCAGGCGTCGCAGCGTCCGCGCGGGGTGCAGGTGATGACGATGCACGCTGCCAAGGGCCTGGAGTTCGACCACGTCTACGTGCTCGGCCTGTTCGCCGCGCGCATGCCGGGGCCGCGGCAGCGCTCGCTCGAGCCGATCCCAGACGCCCTGATCAAGGAGGCGCTCCCGCCGGACACCAAGGGCGCCTACGTGGCCGAGCAGCGCCGCCTGCTCCACGTCGCGATGACCCGCGCCCGGCAGCGGCTGATCCTCACCTACCCGGCGGTCACCGACCGCGGGGCCGCGCAGCTGCCGTCCCCCTTCGCCGAGGAGGCGCGCGCCGCCGTCGGCGGCGAGTGGGAGGACCGCGAGGAGGAGCTGTTCGGGCCGGCGGAGACGCTGCAGTCCACCTTCCGCGTGCTGCGCGACGAGCTGATGACGACGATCGCGCAGGTCGGCGGCCGGCTCGGCGAGCTGCGCTTCGACACCGACCTCGACGTCAGCCACGCCGTCGTGCGCTATCTCGAGGTGCTGAAGCTGAGCGCGCTGCTCGAGCGCACCCGCGCGGGGCAGTCCGTCGTTGAGGCGCTGCCCGAGGTCAACGCGCGCCTGCTGCAGGCGGTCACCGCCGAGCAGCGGGAGATCTTCGACACCTCCGCGCTCGACGAGTACCTCCAGGACGCCGAGCGCGATGCGCGCACCCGCGCGTCGGTCGTGGCGCGGCGCTCCGAGCCGTCGCTGGAGCAGTTCCTGCCGCGTCGCGGCGACGGGCTGCTGCTGAGCGCGGGCGACATCGAGACCTACCGGACCTGCCCGCTGAAGTACAAGTTCGCGCGCGTGTTCCGGATCCCGCAGGAGCCGACGCTCAACCAGCGCTTCGGCATCCTCGTCCACCAGGTGCTCGAGCGCTTCCACGCGGACTCCCATCAGGCCGGCTCGCTGCCCGAGCTGCTCGGCCTGCTCGAGGCGGGCTGGCGCCGCGGCGGCTTCGGCGACACCGAACAGGAGCGCCAGCTGCAGGGCAAGGCCGAGCAGTCGCTGATCCGCTACCACGAGCGCTTCCAGGGCACCGACGCCGAGCCGATCTGGTTCGAGAGGTCGTTCACCTTCACGCTCGGCAGGCACACGCTGCGCGGCCGCGTGGACCGCGTCGACCGCCTCGCCGACGGCGCCTACGAGCTGATCGACTACAAGACGGGCCGGCCGAAGAAGGCGGCCGACCTTCGCGAGGACGTCCAGCTCGCGCTGTACTCCGTGGCGGCGCAGCAGGCATGGGATCTCGACGCCGCCCACCAGGCCTACTACTACATCCTCGACGACCAGAAGGTGCCAGTCGACTGGTCCGAGGACGACCGCGAGTGGATCACCGACACCGTGCTCGAGGTCGCCGACGGGATCACGCAGCAGGGCTTCGAGCCGACCCCGAGCTTCGCCGCCTGCTCGATCTGCGACTACCGGATCGCCTGCCCGGCGGCCGAGCGCTGAGAGGGGGCCGGGCGTGCTCGGCGCGGTGCGCGTGACGCAGAGCGTCGCGGCCGTGAACCGCTCGACCAGGCGCGCGATCCTCGGGCTGGCGCTCGTGGCCGGCGTCGTGCTGTTGATCGGCCTCGCCGCCGGCGGCTTCAGCGCTCACGCGTCCGCTCGGCCGCCTCGAGGCGACGGCGCGGCGGCTGTCGCACGGCGACTCGGCAGCCGGGCCGTCGTCGAGGGACGGCGGAGCAGCGCTCGCTGTCGCGCTCCTTCAACGACATGGCCGACAACCTGCAGGACGCCCTCGAGGCGCGGGGGCGCTTCGTCGCCGACGCGTCGCACCAGCTGCGCACGCCGCTGACCGGCGTGCGGCTGCGCATGGAGGAGGCGCGCGCGACGACCCTTGACGACGACCCGCCGCGGAGGAGCTCGACAAGGGCATGCGCGAGGTCGACCGGCTGGACGGCGTGATCGAGTACCTGTTGTCGCTCAGCCGCGCCGGGCGCCGGGCCGCGAGGCCGACGCGGTCGACGTCGGCGAGGCGGCGCGCGCGGCAGCTCGCGCGCGAGTGGGGCGGCGAGGTCACGATCGCCAACCGCGGAGACGGCGGCGCGCGCGCGGTCGTCGTGCTTCCCGGCGACCGCGAGGCGGTGCCCTCATGAGGCGCTCCGTCGCCGGCTGGACCCTGCTCGCCCTGCTCGGGCTCGTGCTCGCGGCGGGCGCTGCCTATGCCGCGAGCCGCCTGGCGACGCAACCGATCGGGCTCTCCTCCGAGCCGATCAGCGCGGGACGGACCCTGGCGCCGAAGTCAAGCGCGACCCCGCGCGCCGAGCCCAAGCCCAGGCCGAAGCGGACCCCCCGCCCCACACCCACCCCGGCGGCGACGGCGCCCCCCCGTCGTCACCGCGGCGCCGACGGTCGACGACCGCGGCGACAACAGCGGCCACGGCGGGGGCGGCGGCGGGCACGGGAGCGACGACTGACCCTTTCCCCGACGCGCATCAGCGCGCGGTGAGCGCGCTGGGCCGGGGCTCGCGCAGCACGGCGGCCGTCGCGAGCGCTGCCATGCCGAGCAGCACGTAGGGCACGGAGTCTCCCGCCGCCTGGGCGAGCGCACCGCCGCCGGAGCCGCCCAGCGCCGACCCGGCCCCCCAGGCGAGGTTGGCGAGGCCGAACGCGAACGCCGGGTTCACGCCGCGGTCCTCAGCGCCTCGAGACAGCAATGCCATGGCCGGCGTCCACAGCGTCCCGAACAGCGGAGCCGCGACCATGACCCCCAGTGCCAGCGGCACGACGGCGTCGGGCAGGGCCAGCAGCGCGAGCACCAAGCCGCCGAGCCCGAGGCCGATCCGGGCCGGGCCGCGCGCGCCGCTGCGGTCCGCGATGCGACCGGCGATCGGGGACATCGCCGCCTCGAAGGCGATGGCGCCGAGGAAGACGGCGCCGATCACGATCGGCCCGGCGCCGAGCTCGTCGAGACGCAGCGGCACCAGGACGTTGATCAGCCCGAAGGCGAGCGCGGGCACCGCCATCAGCCACAGGCCGAGGCGCATGTGCGGGTCCCGCAGGGCCTGGCGCACAGCGTCGAGGCCCGACGTGTGCACCGCCTGGGGCCCTGGTTGTCCCGCGAGCACGACGATCAGCCCGAGCGGCAGGATCACGAAGGCGCCGTAGACGACGCCGAAGCCGAGGGCGTGCGCCGCCGCGCCGAGCACCGGGCCGCCGAGCGCGCCCGCGATCGCCGCGCCGATCACCGTTCCCAGCGCCTCGGCCCGGCGCTCGCGCGGCGCGATCGCCACGACCCAGGCCAGCCCGCCCGCCCAGATCGCCGCGGCGCCGACGCCCTGCAGCGCCCGCGCGGCGACGAGCAGCCCGGCGCTGCGGGCGAGCCCGAAGGTGACGCTCGCGCCCGCCAGCAGCGCCAGCGCGCCGATGATCGTCCGCTTCGGCCCGGTGCGCGAGGCGACCCAGGCCGCCGGCAGCGACAGCGCGAACGTCCCGGCCGCGTAGGAGGCCGACAGCACGCCGGCCGACGCCTTCGTCAGGTGGTACTCGCCGACCAGGCCCGGCAGCAGCGGCGTGATCGTCGCGTAGGCCGCGGTGTCGACGACGACGGCGACGGCGAGGAGCGCGAGCAGCCGGCCGGAGCCGGTCAAGCGCCCGCGCCCGGGCCTCCCAGGGAGCCGGGGCCCGGTCCGCGTCCGCCGCCACGCTGGCGCAGGAACCGTTGGAACTCCCTCGCGAGCACGTCGCCCGAGGGCAGGCTGTCGGGGTCCGTCGGCTCGTCGTCCTCCGCCGCGGCGCGCTCGAGGCGCTCGACGAATGCCTGCACGTCGGGGTCTGACTCGACGGCGAGGTTGACCTGGCGCTCGTACTCGGCGGCGGCCTGCTCGAGCTCCGTGGCGTCGACGGCGACGCCCACGACGCCCTCGAGCTTGCGCACGAGCGCGAGCGCGCCCTTGGGGTTGGGCGATACGGCCACGTAGTGCGGCACGGCGGCCCACAGCGAGACCGACGGGATGCCGCGGCGCTGGCACGCGTCGTGCAGCACGCCGACGATGCCGGTCGGGCCCTCATAGCTGGACTGCGCGAGGCCGACGCGCTCGATCAGCGCCTCGTCGGACGCGAGCCCCGTGATGGCGATCGGGCGCGTGTGCGGGACGTCGGCCAGCAGCGAGCCGAGCGTGACGATCGACTGCACGCCGAGCGCCTCCGCCAGGTCGAGCACGGTGTCGCAGAACTGGCGCCAGCGGAAGGACGGCTCGTGGCCCGAGACGAGCACGAGGTCGCGCGGAGCGCCGGGCGCACGCACGGCGTGCACCTGGACGTCCGGCCAGTCGACCGAGCGGCTGACACCGTCCACGAAGCGGATCGACGGGCGCGTGGCCTGGAAGTCGTAGAACTCCTCGGGGTCGATCGTCGCGAAGCGCCGCCCGCCGAGTGCGCCGGTGATGAAGGTCGCGGCGGACGACGCCGCGTCCCCCGCGTCGTTCCAGCCCTCGAAAGCCGCGACCATGGCGGGGGCGCGAAGGCCATCTGGGCGGCGCTCCCAGCGCAGAGGCTGCATCCGAACCACGGTACATCATGGGTTTCGTGGCTCCTGACGCACAGACATCGCGGCGCCCGCGCCGTCCGGCCTGGCGACCCTGCGGGCTGGGCAGGAGGTCGACCTCGTGCTGGCCTGCACGCGCAAGGAACGGCTGATCGCGCGGTCCGGTTCGCCCCATCTCGCCCGCGAGCTCGACGGCTTCCTCGAACACCTGGTCCGCGAGGTCCAAGACCCCGACTACCGCGCCCTGCTGCACGACCTCGGCAAGATCCGCGAGTTCAGCTACGGCGCGGAGATCGGGCTCTCCGACGAGGGCCGGCTCGTCGGCCACGTCGCGCTCGGCCAGCGGCTGATCGAGGAGCGCGCCGGCGGGCTGGCGCCCGACAAGCGCCTGGCGCTGATCCACTGCGTGCTCACCCACCACGGGGCCGACGCCGTGCCGGGCCGGCGCTTCGGCTCGCCGGAGGCGGTCGCCCTGCACCGGCTGAACGCGCTCGAGGCCACGGTCAAGGGCGCCTTGGAGCACGGTTTGAATAGGCTTGGCCGGTGGCGACTCTGATCGTGTTCAGCGGTGGAGCGTCGGTCCCCGTCTCGGAGTCGCTCGAACACGTCGTGCACGCGCTCGAGGGCCACGCCGCGGACACGCCCGCGCTCCCGGCGTTCACGCGCACGGCGGGCCACGCGGACCCGGCCACGTTCGAGGGCACGCGGGTCCACGTGCGGCCGAGCCAGATCCTCTACGTGACGCCGGCCTGACACGATGTCCGCGGCCGGGTTCGCGCCGGTCGTCCAGCAGTACCTGTTGCAGGCGCGCCAGATGCAGGCGCTCTCGCTGGCCGTGCACATCCCGCTCGTGTGCTTCGGCATCGCCTTCCCCGCCCTCGTGCTGGTCGCCGAGTGGCGCCATCTGCGCACGGGCGATCCGGTGTACCGCACGATCGCGCGGCGGTGGTCGAAGACGATGCTCACGCTGTTCGCGGTCGGCGTCGTCACCGGCACGATCCTGAGCTTCGAGCTCGGCATGCTCTGGCCCGGCTTCATGGCGAGCTTCAGCGACGTGTTCGGCCTGGGCTTCGCGCTGGAGGGGTTCTCGTTTTTCCTCGAGGCGATCTTCATCGGGATCTACGTCTACGGCTGGGACCGGCTGTCGCCGCGCAGGCACTTCCTGGCGGGCATCCCCGTGGCGATCGCGGGCGTGAGCGGGTCGCTGTTCGTGATCGCCGTCAACGGCTGGATGAACCACCCGAGGGGGTTCCGGCTGTCCGGCGGGCAGGCCGTCGACGTGCACCCCTGGTCGGCGCTGTTCGGCAACTCGTACTTCTGGCACGAGCTCGTGCACATGTACTTCGCGGGCTTCATCGTGACCGGATTCCTCGTCGCCGGCTACTACGCGTGGGGGTATGCGCGCGGGCGGTGGGGACGCTATGAGCGAGCGGCACTCACCATCGCCCTATCCGCGGCGGCGCTCGCGGCGCCCGCGCAGGTCGTGATCGGCGACTGGGCGGCGCGGACGATCGCCAAGGAGCAACCGGTCAAGCTGGCCGCCCTCGAGGGCCTGTCGGAGACGACACGCGGCGCGCCGTTGCACGTGCTCGGCTGGTTCGACGGCAAGGACGTCAAGTACGGCATCGGCGTCCCGAAGCTGCTCTCGATCCTGGCGTTTCACGACCCGAACGCCAGCGTGCGGGGGCTCGACACCGTCCCACCCGCCGACCGGCCGCCGGTGAACGTCGTGCGCTTCGCGTTTCAGACGATGGTCGGGATCGGGACCGCCCTCGCGCTGCTCGGGCTGCTGTTCGTGTACGTGCGCGTGCGGCGGCGGCGCCTGCCGCAATCGCGCTGGTTTTATCGGGCGGTGGTGGCCGCCGGCCCGCTGGCGGTGGTGGCGCTGATCGCCGGCTGGGTGACGACCGAGGTCGGTCGGCAGCCGTGGATCGCCTACGGGGTCATGCGCACGGAGCAGGCGGTCACCGGCGCCGGCGGCATCCCGATCGGCTACGGCGCCCTGGCCGGCATCTACCTGGTGCTCGCCGCAGCCGTGTTCTGGGCCCTGCGCCGGCTCGCGCGCGTACCGCTGGAGACCGAGGATGCTCGCTGACGTCCCCGTCGCGATGATCATCGTCGGGCTCGCCGCGTACCTGGTGCTGGCGGGCGCGGACTTCGGGGCCGGCTTCTGGACGCTCGCCGCCGGGCGCGGGCCGCAGGCTGACGAGATCCGCGCGTTCTGCCGCCACGCGATGGGCCCGGTGTGGGAGGCCAACCACGTCTGGCTGATCTTCGTCTTCGTCGTCGCCTGGACCGCCTATCCGGTCGCCTTCGCGTCGATCGCCTCGTCCCTCGCGGTGCCGCTGTTCATCGCGGCGGTCGGAATCGTCCTGCGCGGCAGCGCCTACGCGCTGCGGGGCGTGGTCACCGCCGGCCGCACGCTCGATCGCGTCTTCGCGCTCTCCTCGATGCTGACGCCGTTCGCCCTGGGCACGGTCGTCGGCGGCATCGCCTCCGGCCGCGTGCCGGTGGGCAACGCGGGCGGCGACGCGATCACGAGCTGGCTGAACCCGACCTCGATCCTGGTCGGCGCGCTCACCGTCGCGATGTGCGCCTACCTCGCCGCGGTCTACCTCGCCGCCGACGCGGCGCGCCTCGATGAAGCTGACCTGGTGGCCGCGTTCCGCAAGCGCGCGCTGGCCAGCGGGCTCGTCGGCGGCGCGGTGGCGCTCGCCGGTCTGCTCGTCGTGCGCACCGACGCGCCGCACCTGTGGGACGGCCTCACGCGCGGCGCGGGGCGCGCGGCGCTGGCGGTCTCCGCGCTCGGCGGCGTGGGCACGATCGCGCTCGTCGTGCGCCGGCGCTTCGAGCCCGCGCGCGCCTCCGGGGCGCTGGCGGTGGTGGCGATCATCGCCGGGTGGGCGATCGCCCAGCGGCCGTTCCTGCTCCCCGGCCTGACGACCGCCCAGGCCGCCGCCGACCACACGACCCTGGTGGCACTGCTCGTCGCCGCGGCGTTCGGGGCCCTGGTCCTCACGCCGTCGCTGGCGCTGCTCTTCGGACTGGTGCTGCGCGGACGGCTCGACGAGGCACCGCCGTCCCCCGCCCCGCCGGCGCAGCCGCCGGCTCACCCGCCGTCCCTCCCGGGCCGCGGGGTGGCCGCGCTCGCCGTCGCCTGCCTGCTGTCGACCGTCGGCTTCCTCGTCCTGGCCGAGCCCGGCTGGGCACACGCCGTCGGCATCGCCTCGCTGTTCGGCTGCGTGGCGGCGACCTTCGTCCTGGTCATGGCCGAGAGGCCCGGGCCCCCCCGCCCGTAGCGCGTCCGACCAGCGGCGCGGGGCCCGTGCCCTACGCTCCTGTATGTTTTTGACACATAGTCGACCATGCGCGCCGCCACGGAATCACACGGGGGTACTCGACAAGGCGAAATCCGCCCGTGGCTGCTGCTGCTGCTGCGCATCTGCCCCGCACACGGGTATGACCTACGAACCCGCCTCAAAGCCCTGGGCATCGGGGCCGACGGCGCAACCGTCTACCGCGTCCTCGCCGCGCTCGAGCGGGACGGCTTCGTCACCGCCGACTGGCAGGAGTCCGGTACCGGTCCGGCCCGCCACGTCTACAGCATCACGGCGGGGGGTCGCGGCGAACTTGATCGCGGCGCGCGGGAGATGACCCAGCGCAGGCGGCAACTCAGCCGCTTCATCAAGCAGTACCGGGCCGCCACTGTGCCGGCATCCGAGCCGGAGGCCCGCTAGGAGGTCACGGCCGGGCTCCGCCCCGCAGCTGGACGGACCCGACCGACTTCGTGCGCCTCGAGATCGCCGAGGCGAGCGGCTGATACCAGCGTATCCTCGCCCACGGAGCGGCTCGGGGCCGGTGCCCCATCCGGTCTTCAAAACCGGCAGGTCGTGGCAGCCCCACGATTGGATGGTTCGACTCCATCGCCGCTCCGTGTTCGCGCCCTCCAGCCTCGAGGTGACGCGCGTGGAGGTCGACGAGCGCGTCGGCGGCCACCATCGCACCTGGCAGGGGAGCCGGGCCGCCCGCTGCGCCGGCGGGTAGGCTGCCGGCATGGAGTTGATCAAGCCCGGCGCGCTCGTCAGGGTCACCGGGGAGGGCCCGGACCTCGACGGCATCGTGTTCGACACCCCGAGCGCGCGCAAGGTCGTGGTCGCCGTGCTGCGTGCCGGCCGCGGACCCGGATTTCGCACGGTCGACCCGAAGGCGCTGCGCGAGCGCTCCGAGAAGAGCCCGGACGATCAGGCGCTGCGCCTGCTCATCCGCCGGACGCCGGCGCCGGTCCGCGGCGGGCCGGTCCGGGACGGAGGCGGCGTGCCCGGGCGCGCCGGTCACGCCCGCACGGCGATGCACCGCACGACCGGCAAGTAGCCTGCCCGGCCGCGGCCGCGCGGGCGAAGCCCAGCGCGCGGGCGACGCAGCGGTGCTTTTTGCAAACGCAATGTCCCTGGACCTAGAATCGGGAGAGCCACCATGAGAATCGGACTCGGCGGTCTCATCTATGTGGTCATCGGCGTGGTGATCGCTTCGTCACATCACTACTTCGCCCACGCCGACAGGCTCAAGCCCATCCTCTCGGCGGCGCTCGCGATCGCCCTCTGGCCGCTGTTGCTCCTGGGGATCAACCTGCACATCAGGTAGGTCGCCCGCTCGCCCCTGGCGCCCGTGGAAACCCACCAACCGAAGTGTGCGACCGTTGCACCATGCTTGTCATCTTTCATCCCGACGCCTCCCCCCAGGAGATCGAGGCCGTGGTCGGGCGGATCATCGCCACCGGCGCGGGCGCCCAGCGGGTCGTCGGCGCCGAGCAGACCGTCATCGGCGTCATCGAGGGGGACCGCGACCACCTCACGAGCCTGGAGCTCGACGGCGATCCCGGCGTCGAGCGGGTCGTCCCCGTCTCCTCGCCCTACAAGCTCGCCCACAAGCACCGTCACGGCGACCAGCCGCACTCGGTCCAGGTCGGCGACGTCGCCTTCGGCGGGCCCGACCCGCAGTTCCGGCTGATCCTCGGCCCGTGCGCGGTCGAGTCCGCCGACCAGACGCTGGCGGCGGCGCGTGCGTGCGCGGCGGCCGGGGCGGACATGCTCCGCGGCGGCGCGTTCAAGCCGCGCACGAGCCCCTACGCATTCCAGGGGCTCGGACTCGAGGGCCTGAAGCTGCTCGCGGAGGCGCGCGCGGAGACCGGGCTGCCGATCGTCACCGAGCTGACCGACCTGCGCGACCTCCACGCGGTGGTCGAGTACGCCGACTGCGTCCAGGTCGGCGCTCGCAACATGCAGCACTTCCCGCTGCTGACGGAGCTCGGGCGGGCCAGCCTGCCGGTCCTGCTCAAGCGCGGGATGGGCGCGTCGGTCGACGATCTCCTGCTGGCCGCGGAGTACATCCTCGCCGAGGGCAACCCGCGCGTCGTGCTGTGCGAGCGCGGGATCCAGGCCAAGGCCACCCCGGCCCGCTCGTGCCTGGACCTCGCCGCCGTCACCGTGCTCAAGGAGCACACGCACCTGCCGGTGATCGTCGACCCGTCGCACGCGGCCGGCCGTCGCGCGCTCGTCGAGCCGCTGGCCCTGGCCGCGGCGGCGTGCGGGGCCGACGGCCTGATCGTGGAATGTCACCCCGATCCGGCGCACGCCCGCTGCGACGGGCCGCAGGCCATCCCCCTCGACGCGCTGGACGGCTTCTGCCGACGGCTGCGCGCCGTCTCGCGCGCCGCGGTGACGGGCTGACGCGATCAGGCCCTCGGACCTCGGGCGACGCCACTCGCTGGGAGATCGATTGCCGCCTTAGCTGCCCTTAGGCCGCCGCCCTAGGGTTGCCGGGCGAGGACGCAGTTCGACGGCCCCCGGGGCCAGGAGCGCCAAGGATGAAAAGCAGTCCCCGCGGGCTCGCGCCCGCGCTGGCCGTGTTGGCCATCAGCGTTCTCGTGTGGGCCGGCTGCGGCGGGAGCCCGCGCACCCCGCGGCGGCTGCCAGCCGCCACCGCGGCGCCGCCCGAGTCCCCGGCCTCGCTGCCGCCCCTGCGCGGACCCGGTGGCCCGAACATCATCTTCGTCCTCACCGACGACCTCTCGACCGACCTGCTGCGCTACATGCCGCACGTGCGCGAGCTGGCCCGGCGGGGGACGAGCTTCTCTCGCTACGTGGTGAGCGACTCGCTGTGCTGCCCGTCGCGCGCCTCGATCCTGACCGGACGCCTGCCCCACAACACCGGCGTGTTCACCAACGTCGCCCCCGACGGCGGCTTTCGGGGCTTCATGCACCACGACAACGAGCGCAGGACCTTCGCCGTGGCGATGCGCGACCGCGGCTACCGGACCGGGCTGTTCGGCAAGTACCTTAACGGCTACCACGCGGACCGGCCGGGCGTGCCGCGCGGGTGGGCGGACTGGGGCGCGGGCTCCTACGCCTACCGGGGCTTCGACTACAACCTCAACGAGAACGGCAGCCGCGTCTTCTACGGGCAGTCGCCCCGGGCCTACGTCACCGACGTGCTCTCCCGCCTGGGCACGTCGTTCGTCGACCGGGCCGCGCAGGAGGACCGGCCGTTCATGCTCGAGCTCGCGACCTTCGCGCCGCACCGCCCGGCGGTCCCGGCGCCGCGCGACCGCGCTCTGTTCCCGGCCGCCCGGGCGCCGCGTGGTCCGTCGTTCAACCGGCGCGACGTCGAGGCGCCGCGCTGGCTGGCGCACCGGCGGCGACGCCACGCGCCCGTCGTGGCCCGGATCGACCGCCGCTACCGGGACCGCGCGCAGTCGGTCGTCGCGGTGGACGAGCTGGTCGCCGCCCTCCAGCGCCGGCTGCGAGCGACCGGGCTGGCGGCGCGCACGTACTTCGTCTTCAGCTCCGACAACGGCTACCACATGGGCCAGCACCGGCTCCTGCCGGGGAAGATGACGGCCTTTGACTCCGACATCCGCGTACCGCTGATCGTCACGGGCCCGGGCGTCTCCCGCGGGGCGCGGGTCCGGGCGCTCGCGCAGAACACCGACCTCGCCCCCACCTTCGAACGACTCGCCGGCGCCCGCCCGCAACGCGGCGTCGACGGACGCAGCCTCCTGCCGCTGCTGCGCGGCCGCACGCCGCGCGACTGGCGGCGGGCCGCGCTGATCGAGCACCATCACCCCGACCGCTCGCGCTTGGACCCGGACCTGCAGAGCAAGGCCAGCGGCGACCCGCCGAGCTACGAGGCGATGCGCACGCGGACCGCGACCTACGTCGAGTACGTCGACGGCGAGCGCGAGTACTACGACAACCGCCGCGACCCGGCACAGCTGCGCAACCGGTACCCGCAGCTCGGGGCGCGCCGCCGGAAGCGGCTGCACCGGCGGCTGCTGGCCCTCACGCTGTGCAGCGGCGCCGACTGCTCCAGGCGCGCGCCCCCGGCTCGACCTAGACGTCGGCGAAGCGGTCGGCCACCGCCGTCCAGTTGACGACGTCGAACCACGCGTCGATGTAGTCCGGGCGACGGTTCTGGTAGCCGAGGTAGTAGGCGTGCTCCCACACGTCGAGACCGAGCAGCGGCGTGTGCCCCTCGGTCACCGGGTTGTCCTGGTTGGGCGTCGAGACGACCGCGAGCCCCGACCCGTCGTGGACGAGCCAGGCCCAGCCCGAGCCGAAGCGGTTGACGGCCGCGTCCTTGAGCGCCGCCCGGAAGTCGCCGGCGGAGCCGAAGGTCGCGGCGATCGCGTCGCCCAGCGCGCCGTCGGGGTCGCCCCCGCCGTCCGGCGCCATGCTGCGCCAGAACCCGCAGTGGTTGAACTGGCCGCCGGCGTTGTCGCGCACGACGGTGCGCAGGTCGTCTGAAAGCTCGTCGAGCCGGGTGAGGATCTCGCGTGGGCGCACGCCCTCCCACTCGGTGCCGGCGAGCGCCGCGTTCGCCTTGTCGACGTACGCCTGGTGATGCTTGTCGTGGTGGATGCGCATCGTCTGCTCGTCGACGTGCGGCTCGAGCGCGTGGTAGGCGTAGGGAAGATCGGGCACCTTGTAGGCCATATCCGCGAGGTTACGCCTGATGCGTGCCGCCGAGCACCTGCGACGCCAGCAGCTGGAGCTGGTCACGCGGGTCGGCGCGGTTGGCGTCGGCCACGTTGATCGCGACGCCCAGCGGCGTCGGCCAGCCGCGCAGCGCGTGCACGATCGAGCGCAGCGAGGTCAGCGTGGTGACCGTCGCCTGCCAGCCGTCGGCCACGACGATCAGCCCGACCGGCCGGCCGTCGAAGTAGGGGCGCTCGTCGCCGCGCAGCTCCTCGACCCAGTCGATCGCGTTCTTGATCAGGCCAGAGACGCCGCCGTGGTAGCCGGGCGAGGCGATCACCAGCCCGTCGGCCCGGCGGATCGCGTCCAAGAAGCGCCCGACGCGCTCGTCGGGCGCGGTCACGCCCGGCGCGTACAGGGGGAAGTCGAGGTCGCTCGCGGCGAACAGCTCAGACGTCGCGCCGCCGGCCTGCGCCGCGTCCAGCGCCGTCTGCAGCGCCCGCTCCGAGGAGGATCCCTGGCGCATCGTGCCGCCGATCCCGACGACGAAGGGGGCCCGCGAGGCCACTACGCGCGCTTGGCCTGCTCGCGCTCGCGCCAGCGCTCGCGGGAGGCCCCGATCTCGTCGAGGGCCTCCCGCTGGCCGAACCAGCCCCCGACGCTGACCTCCTTGCCCTCCGGCTGCTTGTAGATCGCGAAGAAGTGCTCGATCTCGTTCAGGAAGCGCTTCGGCAGGTCCTCGAGACGGTCGATCGTGCCCCAGTTGGGGTCCTGGAGCGGGACGCAGAGCACCTTGTCGTCCTGGCCGTGATCGTCGCTCATCCGAAACAGGGCGATCACCTTGACTTCGATCACGCACCCCGGGAAGGTCGGATCGGTGACGCACACCATCGCGTCCAGCGGATCGTCGTCGAGCGCCCAGGTGTCCGGGATGAAGCCGTAGTCCGTCGGATAGACGACCGAGGAGAACAGGTAGCGATCGAGCTTGATCGCCTGCAGCTCCTCGTCCCACTCGTACTTGTTGCGCGAGCCCTTGGGAATCTCGACGAGGACGTTGAGCGTTGCGTCGTCGGCCATGGCGCCCGGGAGACTACCCCGGGCGGTTAGGCTCGCACCCACCAACGGCTCGAGGGGGCGGCAGTGATCAAGGGGTTCCGGGACTTCATCCTGCGCGGCAACGTCGTCGACCTGGCGGTCGCCGTGGTCATCGGCGCGGCCTTCGGCGCGGTCGTGACCGCGTTCATCGAGAACATCGTCACGCCGCTGATCGCGGCGATCATCGGCAAGCCGAGCTTCGGCGAGCTGACCTTCACGATCAACCACGCCGTCTTCGGCTACGGCAGCGTGCTCAACGCGCTGATCACGTTTTTGAGCATCGCGGCCGTCGTGTACTTCTTCGTCGTCCAGCCGATGAACGTCATCCAGTCGCGCCTGAAGCCGGGCAAGCCGGTCGACACGCCGACGCGGACCTGCCCGGAGTGTGTGAGCGACATCCCACGCACCGCCCGCAGATGCGCCTTCTGCACCGCCGAGGTCACGCCCGAGCCGGCCTGAGGCTGCGCCACGCCAGCCGCGCGGCGACGAACAGCATCAGGCCGGCGAAGGCCAGCTTGAGCACGTGCTGGGGCAGCGCGTTGGCCAGCGCCACGCCCGCCGCGACGCCGCCCACCGACAGCACGCCGATCACCAGGCCGTCGCGCAGGCGCACGTTGCCGAAGCCGTGCTGGCGGTAGGCGCCGAGCGCGGAGACGGGGACGATCGCCAGCAGCGAGGTCGCCTGCGCGTCGATCTGGCTGAGCCCGAGCGCCAGCGTCAGCGCCGGCACGAAGAGGATCCCGCCGCCGACGCCGAGCATGCCGGCGACCACGCCCGCGCCCAGCCCGATCACGATGGCCAGGACGAGATCCATCAGACGAGCACCGTGACCGCGACCGCGACGAGCAGGGCGGCGAGCAGCAGCGACAGGCGCTCCTGGGGCATGCGCTGCTGCAGCGCCGTCCCGCCGACGACGCCGGCAAGCGCCGGGATCCCCACGAGCAGGCCGTCGCCGACGTGCAGGTTTCCGTAGCCGGCCTGGATCGCCGCGCCGGCCGCGGCCAACAGGCCGATGGCGAGCAGCGAGGTGCCCGTCGCAACACGCTCGCCGTACCCCATCCAGAGGATCAGCAGCGGCACGACCACGGACCCGCCGCCCACCCCGAACAGGCCCGAGAACAGCCCCGCCACCGTGCCGATGGCGGCGAGCTGAAGGGTCCGGCGCATCGGCGGGCATACTAGGCGGGTGCCTGGAGCCACCACCCTCTCCGAACTGCTCGCTCCGCTCGTCGCCGACCCCGCGCGTTCGGCGGTCCTGCTGGATGTCGACGGCGTCCTCGCGCCGATCGTCGAGCAGCCCGACGACGCCCACATGCCCGAGACCACGCGGCGCCCGCTGATCGAGGTCGCCAAGCGCTACAAGGTCGTCGCCTGCGTGTCCGGCCGGAGAGCCTCCGACGCGCGCCGGATCGTCTCCCTCGGCTCGATCGACTACCTCGGATCGCACGGCTCGGAGATCCTGCGCGCCGGGACGATCGCCCCCGAGCTCGACGTCGAGCTGCAGTCCTGGACCGCGCGCGTGCGCGCCTTCGCCGGCGACGCCTTCGACGAGTCCCTGCGCCGCCTGCGCGTACGCCTGGAGGACAAGGAGGCGATCGCCGCCCTGCACTGGCGCGGCGTGCCCGACGAGGAAGGCGCCCACGCCGCGGTCGAGGAGGTCGCCCGCGCCGCCGAGGACGCGGGCTTCGTCACCCACTGGGGCCGCAAGGTGCTCGAGATCCGCCCGCCGGTGCGCATCGATAAGGGGGCGGGCATCGTCCGGCTGCTGCACGAGTCCGAGCTCGTCGCCGCCCTCTACGTCGGCGACGACCTCACCGACATCGACGCCTTCCGCGGCCTGGACGAGCTCGCCGACTCAGGCCGGATCGGGCAGGTCATCAAGGTGGGCGTGCGCTCCGATGAAGGCCCGCCGCAACTCGCCCAGGTGGCGGACCACATGGTGGACGGCACGGCCGGCGTGCGCGAGCTGCTGCAGGCGCTCGCCGCCTAGAGGTTGATGAGATTTTCCGACTTCCTGCGCGCCGCCGTGTTGTTGAGCGCCGGATCCGCGACCGCGCTGGCCGCCATCACCGTCCTCGCGGCCACGCGCGACTACGACGACGTGGTCGTCTTCGTCTCCGTCGGGTGGTGGCTGCTGGCGACGGTCGCCGGCATCCGCTTCGAGGCGCGCGCGAAGGAGGGCATCTCGCGGGTGATGGCCGAGGCGCGCCACCAGACGGGCCTGCCCGAGCTGCGTCCCGCCCTGACCCTGGTCAACCGGCTGTGGCTGCTGTTCGTCGTCACGCTCTCCGCCGGCGGCGTCGGCATCTTCGTCCCGCAGATCTCGAGCGTCGCCACGGGCTTCGCGCTGCTGGTCGCCCTCGCCTGGCGCCGGCAGGCCAACGCCGTCGAGGCGATCGAGGAGCGCGACGCCGCGCGCTTTTACGTCGAGAAGACCTCGCCGCTGGCCCCGATCAAGCTGATCCGCACCCCGGGCTTCGGCGGAAAGTTCCTCAAGGCCCTGTCGTGAGGCCCGACGTCCTGCTCGTGTCGCTCGGGTCGACCACCGGGCTGCGCGAGGCCGACGCCGAGTTGGCCGCATCGCTGCGGCGCGCGGGGGCGACGGTGGCGGTGGCGGTGGCGCAGCCGGCGGCGCGCGAGTGGCGCACCTACGCGCTGTTCGAGCTCGCCTGGGCGCGCGCGGCGCGGCGGGCCGCGCTGGCGGGCATCGCCAGGCGCGATCCCCGGGCGGTGATCTACTCCACCAGCACCGCCGCGCTGCTCGGTCCGCGCCCGGGCGCGATCCGCTTCGACGCGCCCGCCGCGGGCAACCGCCCAGGCCGGCACGGGCTCTGGCAGCGCCCGGTCGAGCGCCGGCGCTTCGCGGCCGCGCCGCTGCTCTTGCCCTGGAGCGCCGGCGGGCTCGCCGAAGCCCCCGCCGGACACGCCCTCGCCGTCGTGCTGCCCGTGGCGGTGGAACCGTCCGGCCCGGTCGCCGACACGCGCGACCTCGCCGCGGTGACCTACGGCGCCAACCCGGAGAAGAAGGGGCTGGACCGCACGCTCGCCGCCTGGCGCGCCGTCCGGCGCGAGGGCGAGGAGCTCGTCGTCGCCGGCCTCACGGGACGCGACGAACCCGGGGTGCGCTACGCCGGCGCCCTTCCGCGCGACGTCTACCGAGCGCTGGTGCGGCGCGCGCGGGTGTACGTCACCGCGCCCCGCCGCGAGGACTACGGCCTGGCCCAGCTCGAGGCCCTCGCGGACGGCTGCGTGCTCGCCACGACGCCGGGCCCGGGGCCCTACGCCGCGCTCCCGCTGGCGCGGGCGCTCGACCCGCGGATCGTGGACGAGAATCTCGGTGGCGCGCTGCGGATCGCCATCGACGACCCCGCGCCGGAGTACGCGGAGCGTGCCGCCGCGCTGTTGGGACCGTGGCGACGCGACGCGATCGACGCGCTCGTGCGCGACACCGTCCTGCCCCGGCTGCTCGCGGGCTAGGCGCTGGACGCGGACGCGCCCGCGGATCCTCACGCGGATGGGCGTCCGACCGCCATCGGTCGATGCGGCATCCAATGGATGCCAAATCAGCCACCGGCGGCGCGGGGGGAGCCGACCGCTAGGCGCGGACCGCGAGGGTCGCGCGCAGCCTGGCCACCGTCCAGGCGCCGACCTCCTGCACGGTCGCCCCGTGCATGTGCCTGAACTCCACCGAGGCGATGCCCGGCTCGGAGGCGCGCACGACGGCGTGGGCGTCGATCACCGGGCCCTCGCCGGGCAGCGCGACGCGCACGTGCACCTCGGTGGCGCTCTCCAGGCGGTCCCCCGGAATGCGCAGGCGCAGGCCGCCGGCGGAGACGTCGAGCAGCTGGCCCGTCGCGGTCAGCCACTCAGACGTGACCTGCACGTCGGCGAAGACCGGGATGCGCACGGCGGAGCGGCGGTCGGCCGCGCGGTCGGCGTCCGTGACGCGGAAGCGCATCTCACCCGGGTAGCCGGCGGCTTCGACCATACCGTCGAAGCCCATCGGGATCATCCCGTCGAGGAAGGTCAGCGAGCACGCGCCGGAGGGCAGGACATGGCCCGCGGGGCCGGCCGACCCGGCCGGGTGCAGCAGGACGAAGGCGCCCGCGGCGGCGACGACCCGGCAGTCCATGGCGCCGGAGGGCCACGAGAGCACGGTGTCCTGGCCGGAGTGCAACTGTCGCATGGACATCCGATCGGCTTTCGGCGGCTCCCGCTTGAGGGATGACGTCAGGCGCGCAGGCGTTTGCGCAAGGGCGCGAACTCCTCCCACGAGCGGGTGTTGGCGACCTGGTCGGCGGTCAGCCACGCCCGGCGCGCGGTCGCGACCCCCCACCGGACGATCGACAGGGTGTTGGTGCCGTGGGCGTCGGAGTCGATCAGGACCCGCACGCCGGCCTCGGCGGCGGCGCGCGCGTAGATGTCGTTGAGGTCGCGGCGGTCGCCCGCCGAGTTGATCTCGAGCATCGTGCCCGTGGCCGCGGCTGACTCGATCAGCCTGTGGACGTCGAGCGCGTAGGCCTGGCGGGTCTCGATCTTGCGACCCGTGGCGTGGCCGATCGCGTCGACGAGGGGATGCTCGGTGGCGGCGACCATGCGCGCGGTCATCTCCGCCTCCTTCATGCCGAAGGACGTGTGCACGGACGCCACCACCCAGTCCAGCTGGGCCAGCAGGTCGTCCGCGTAGTCGATCGAGCCGTCGGGCATGATGTTGGCCTCGGTCCCGATCAGCAGCTCGAAGCCCTCGAGGGTCTCGTTGAGCGCGCGCACGACCTCGATCTGCGCCTTCAGCTGGTCCGGCGAGACGTCGTTGCCGAAGCCGTGCGAGGCCGAGTGATCGGTGATCGCGAGGTACTCGTACCCGCGCGCCATCCCGGCCCGCGCCATCTGCTCGACGGAGTTGCGGCCGTCCGACGCGGTCGTGTGGCAGTGCAGGTCCCCCTTGAGGTCGGCGATCGTGACGAGGTCGGGCAGGCCCGGGCCGCCTTCGGCGGCGGCCTCGAGCTCGCCGCGGCCCTCGCGCAGCTCGGGCGGGATCCAGGCGTAGCCGAGCGTGGCGTAGACCTCCTCCTCGGTGGCGCAGCGGATGGTCTCCCCCGTCGAGTCGTCGACGATCCCGTACTGGGATACGTGAAAGCCCCTGCGCACGGCCGCCTCGCGCAGCTGCACGTTGTGGGCCTTGGACCCCGTCAGGTGCTGCAGGACGTTGCCGAACTGGTCGGGCTCGACGACCTGGAGGTCGACTTTCATGCCCGTGTGGGTGACCGCCTTGACGGCGTTGTCGCCCGGCTTGCCCGCGGACTCGATCAGCGGCAGCTCGGTGAGCGCGCGCACGAGCCTGGCCGGGTCGGCCCCGGTCGCGATGACGTCGATGTCCTTGACGGAGTCGGCCAGCCGGCGCGCGGACCCGGCGATCTCGACCCGGTCGGGGGGATGGGGGCGAACGGTCCGCAGCGCTCCCGCGATCTGCTCGGCCAGGCCGAGCGCGCGCGGGAGCAGGATGCGCATCTGCCCACCCACCTCGCCGTCGTGCCCGTCGGCGAGGATCTGCTTGAGGTTCTCCTCGACCTTCGTGCCGAACCCGCGCAGGCCGCGGATGCGCCCGGCGTTCGCGGCGTCGCGCAGCGCCTCGAGCGAGTCGATGGCGAGCTCGTCGTAGAGGCGGCGCGCGCGCCTGGGGCCGAAGCCCGGCAGGTGCATGATGGCGATCAGGCCGACCGGGAACCGCTCGCGCAGCTTGGCCGACTGGGGGATGTCGCCCTCCGCGACGAGCGCCCGCAGCTTGGTCTCGAGCGTCCTGCCGATGCCGGTGAGCTCGGTGGCGCGCCCCTCGCGCGTGAGCGCGGCCACGGAGACGGAGGCGTCGCGGACCGAGCGCGCGGCGTTGCGGTAGGCGATCACGCGGTACTGGTCGGCGCCGTCGAGCTCGTAGAGGTCACCGAGCTCGTCGAAGGCCTGGGCGATCGCGGCGTTGGTCAGCTGGGTCACTGCCCGACTACGTTAACCCGCACGTGCCCGGCCTGCCCTGGATCGTCCTGCCGACCTACAACGAGGCCGCGAACCTCGAGCGGGTCGTGGCCGCGGCGCGCGCCGCGCTGCCCGAGGCGCGGATCCTGGTCGTCGACGACGGGTCGCCCGACGGCACCGGGGAGCTCGCCGCGCGGCTGGAGGGCGTCGACGTCCTGCAGCGCACCGAGAAGGCCGGGCTGGGGGCGGCCTACGTGGCCGGGTTCGCCCACGCGCTCGCCGCCGGCGCCACCGAGGTCTTCGAGATGGACGCGGACGGCTCCCACGACCCGGCCGACCTGCCGCGGCTGCTCACCGCGGTGCGCGCCGGCGCCGACGTCGCGCTGGGCTCGCGCTACGTCCCCGGCGGCGGCGTGGAGAACTGGCCGCGGCTGCGGCGCGCGATCTCGCGCGGCGGATGCCTGTATGCGCGCGCGGTCTTGCGCGTCCCGGTGCGCGACCTCACCGGCGGGTTCAAGTGCCTGCGCGCGAGCGCGCTCGAGGCGGTCGACTACACCACCCTGCGCGGGCACGGCTACGTGTTCCAGGTCGAGCTCACCTACCGCGCGCTGCTGCGTGGGCTGCGCGTCGCCGAGCTGCCGATCACCTTCCACGAGCGCGTCGGGGGGCAGTCGAAGATGACGGCGCGGATCGCACTCGAGGCCGCCTGGCTCGTTCCCGCTCTGCGCCTCGCCAGAGGGTCTCACGCTCGGCGCCGGCGCTGCCGATGACGGTGAGGTGAGGCGCGAAGAGATGGCAGTGGTCCAGGGCTGGGGCGACACCAAGGCCGCCCTGCGCGAGTGGCAGCGGCGTCCCGGCCAGGTGCTGCGGCCGTGGGTCCTGGGCAGCTTCGTCGTCGCCGTCACCCTGCTGTTGGCGACCTGGGTCATCGCCAAGCTCAGCACCGCGGCTCCGGGCGGGCTGCAGTTCGCCGGCGTCACCCACGCCGCCGGCCTCGGGGACTACGGCTTCGTCCTGTTTCGCAACTCGCTGGTGCTGCTGCTGCACGCGCTCGCCTGCGTCGCGGGCTTCATCGCGGGCTCCTCGCTGCCGCAGATCGCCGAGGGCTACAGCGGCTGGTCTCGCAAGGTGCACGACCTCGCCCGGCCGCTCGCGATCGCCTTCGTCGTCTGCGCCACCCTGTTCTCGCTGGGCACCCAGGCCTACATCCTGGGCGGCGACACCGCGTCCCTGGCGGCCCAGTGGCACATCTCCTCCGCCGAGCTGCTCGGCGTGCTGTCCCTGCACGCGGTCCCGGAGCTGATCGCGCTCTTCCTTCCGCTCGCCGCCTGGACGATGGCCAGCCGCCGCAAGCAGTGGGAGAACCTGTTGGCCGCGACGTTTGCCACCGTCGCGATCTCCGTGCCGCTGCTGCTGGTCGCCGCGGCGGTCGAGGTGTGGATCACGCCGCGGCTGCTGCTGCTCGTCGTGGGGTAGGTCGCTATACTTTCTGAAGCGGTACCCCAGCCTTCCGACTGACGAGGAGCCCCCTGCATGGCCGACATCACCGAAGTCACCGACGCGAACTTCCAGGCGGAGGTCCTCGAGGCCGACAAGCCGGTGCTGGTCGACTTCTGGGCGCCCTGGTGCGGGCCGTGCCGCATGGTGGGTCCCATCCTTCAGGAGATCGCCGGTGAGCGCGACGACCTGCAGATCGTCAAGCTCAACGTCGACGACAATCAGCAGACGGCCGCGCAGTTCGAGGTGCTCTCGATCCCGACGCTGATCCTCTTCAAGCACGGCGCCGTCGCCGCGAAGGTCATCGGCGCGCTGCCCAAGAAGCGCCTCGAGGCCGAGCTCGAGCCGGCGCTCGCCGCCTCCGCCTAGACCGCGCGCTCCAGGTCGATGCGCAGTGGGCGCCCGTCGAGGAGGGTGTCCACCGCATAGCCGTCCAGCGCGCCGAAGCGCAGCTCGGCGGCCAGCGTTTCCGCCGTGATGTAGCCCTGGTGCTCGCGCGCGGCGGTGAGCAGCTCCTCGTCGCCGTCGAGTGAGAGGCGGATGCGATCCGAGACATCCAGGCCGCGGGAGCGCCGGGCGTTCTGGACGGCGTGGACGATCTCGCGCGCGATGCCCTCGCGCCGCAGCTCGTCGGACAACGCGAGGTCCAGCGCGACGGCGTGCGAGCCGGCGCGCTCCACCTGATAGCCCGCGAGCGGCCGCATGGCGAGCTGGAGGTCGTCGGCGGTGAGCTGGTGGTCGTGGCCGTCGACGCTGACGCCGACCGTCTTGCCCTCGCGCAGCGCCGCCGCCACCGGCGCCGGGTCCAGCGCGGCGATGGCCGCCGCGGCGAGCGGCATGTGGGGACCGAAGCGCGGGCCCAGCGAGCGGTAGTTGGCCTTGATCTCGTAGGACCCGAGCTCGTCGGCCTGCGCGACGAAGCGCAGCGCCTTGACGTTGAGCTCGTCGCGCAGCTCGTCGCCGAGCGCCTCGATCGCCGCGCGCTCGGCGCCGTCGGCGACGATCACGGCGGCGGCCAGCGGCTGGCGGACCTTCATCTTGGCCTGCGCCCGGGCGCGGCGGCCCATCTCGATCGTCGACCGCGCGGTGGCGATCTGCCACTCGAGCCGCTCGTCGGGTTCGCCGGCGACCGGGAAGTCGCACAGATGCACGCTCGGCTCGCGGCCGTCGAGGCGCTCGTAGAGCTCGTCGGCCACGAACGGGGTGAAGGGCGCCAGCAGCTTCGCGACCGTCGTCAGGCACGTGTGCAGCGTCGCGAAGGCGGCCGGGTCGCCGTCCCAGAAGCGCCGGCGCGAGCGGCGCACGTAGAAGTTCGACAGCTCGTCGACGAAGGCGGCGATGGCGCGGCCGCCGGTGGTCGCGTCGTAGCGCTCGAGCGCCTCGGTGACCGCGCGCGTCGTCGCATTCAGGCGCGAGATTGCCCAGCGGTCGAGCGGGGTCTCCGGCGCCGTGCGCGCATAGCCCTCGCCCGCCGCGTTGGCGTACAGCGTGTAGAAGCCGTAGGTGTTCCAGAGCTGCAGCAAAAACCGGCGCAGCGACTCGCCGACCGCCTCGACGGAGAACTGGTAGCCGTCCCACGGGTGCTTCGACGTGAAGAAGTACCAGCGCAGGGCGTCGGCGCCGTGCTGTTCGAGCACGTCCCAGGGCGCGACGACGTTGCCCTTGGACTTCGACATCTTCTCGCCGTGCTCGTCGAGGATCAGGCCGAGGCAGACGACGTTCTTGTACGGGGCGCGGCCGAAGAGCAGCGTGTTGACGGCGAGCAGGGAATAGAACCAGCCGCGGGTCTGGTCGAGCGCCTCGCAGATGAAGTCGGCCGGGAAGTCGCGCTCGAAGACGTCCTCGTTCTCAAACGGCGCGTGCCACTGGGCAAAGGGCATGGCGCCCGAGTCAAACCAGACGTCGATGACCTCGGGGACGCGGCGCGCCGTGCCGTCGCACTCCGCGCAGGGCCACGTGTGCTCGTCCACGTAGGGGCGGTGCGGATCGGAGAGCGGCTTGCCCGAGCGCTCGGCGACGGCGGCCATCGAGCCGAGCGCCTCCGCGTGGCCGTTCTCGCAGCGCCACACGGGCAGCGGCGTGCCCCAGTAGCGCTCGCGGGAGATCGCCCAGTCGACGTTTGACTCGAGCCACTTGCCGAAGCGCCCGTGCTTGATGTGCGGCGGATGCCAGGTGACCGTCTCGTTGGCGCCCAGCAGCTCGTCGCGCAGCGAGCTCGTGCGGATGTACCAGCTCGGCTTGGCGTAGTACAGCAGGGGCGTCCCGCAGCGCCAGCAGTGCGGGTAGCTGTGCAGGTAGGACTCCTCGCGGAACAGCCGGCCGCGCGCGCGCAGGTCGGCGATCAGGTCGGGGTCGGCGTCCTTGACCCAGCGCCCCGCGTACGGGCCGATGCGCGCGTCGTAGGTGCCGTCGAGGCGGACGGGGTTGATGACCGCCAGGCCGTGCTCGGCGCCGAGGCGGTAGTCGTCCTCGCCGAAGGCGATGGCGGTGTGGACGATGCCCGTGCCGTCGTCGGCGGTGACGAAGTCGCCGGGCAGGACGGTGTGCCCCTTCGCGCCGTACTCCGGCGCCGCGATGTATCCGAAGGGCGGCTCGTAGCCCGTGCCGAGGATGTCGGAGCCGGGGAAGCGGTCGAGGATCTCGGCGTCCTCTGAGAGCACGGCCGCGACGAGCGCCTCGGCGAGCACGAACACCTCGCCCGACAGCGAGGCGCGCACGTACGTGAGCGCGGGATCGACGGCGACCGCCGCGTTGGAGACGAGCGTCCACGGCGTCGTCGTCCAGACCAGCAGCTGGTCGCGCACCTGCAGTGGGCCGGCGGGCGTGGTCACTGCGAACTTCACGTAGACGCTCGGGTCCTCGACGTCGAGGTAGCCCTGCGCGACCTCGTGGCTGGACAGCGCGGTGCCGCAGCGCACGCAGTAGGGCACGACCTTGTGACCCTCGTAGAGCAGGTCCCTCTCCCACAGCTGCGCCAGCGCCCACCAGACGGACTCCACGTAGGTCGCGTCCATCGTCTTGTAGGCGCCCGCGATGTCGACCCAGAAGCCGATCCGCTCGGTGAGCGCCTTCCAGTCGGAGAGGAACTCGGTCACCGACGCGCGGCACTCGGCGTTGAACGCGGCGACGCCGTAGCGCTCGATGTCGTCCTTGGAGTTGAAGCCGAGCTTGCGCTCGACGGCGAGCTCGACGGGCAGCCCGTGGCAGTCCCAGCCGCCCTTGCGCAGCACCTGGTGCCCGGTCATCGTCTGAAAGCGCGGGAAGATGTCCTTGAACACGCGGGCGAGCACGTGGTGCGACCCCGGCCGGCCGTTGGCCGTCGGCGGCCCCTCGTAGAAGACGTAGGGCTCCGCGCCCGCGCGGCGGCGCGTGGATTCCCCGAAGATATCGCGCTCGCGCCAGCGCTCGAGGACCTGCTCCTCGAGGTCGGGAAACGATTGGCGAGGGTCCACGACGGGGTAGCGCACGAAGCCATGACGGTAGCCTGCGGGCCGTGATCGGCGCACTCGTCCTCGGTCTGCTCGCGGGCTACATTGGGCGGCTGTTCACGCCCGGGTCGGGCATCTCGGGCTGCCTGCCGACGACGGCCATCGGCATCGTCGGCTCCCTGGCGGGCTACTTCGCCTTCACCGAGGCCCTACACATCGGCGACAGCCGGATGCTCGACCTCGGCGGGCTGCCGGGCGCCGTAATCGGGACCGTGCTCGTGCTCGGCGTGATCCGGGCCTTCGCGAGCCGCCCGCGCGGCCGCTGAGCCGCGCCCCGGTGGTCGGTCAGGCCGCGAGCTTGCCGCAGAGCGCGGCGAGCTGGCGCTTCTCGGCGTCGTCGAGCGCGGCGAAGGTGGCGGCGACGCGGCCGGCGTGCTCAGGGTGCAGGCGATCCACGATCTCGCCCCCGAGCGCCGTGGCGGACACGACCACCGCCCGGCGGTCGCTGGTCAGGCGAGCCCGCGTGACGAGCCCGCGGTCGACGAGCGTGCCGACGACCTCGGTGGCGCTCGCCTTCGACGTGCCCAGGCTGCGGCGCAGCGCGCGCAGCTCGAGCGCCCCGCCGGCGAAGCGCAGCTGGACGAGGACGGTGAAGCCGGTGGCGCTGATGCCCTCGCGCTCGAGGTCGGCGCCGAGCCGGCGCCGTACCGCGGCCTCTGCCCGCAGGAGCCCGTCGAGCGCGCGATGCGCGAGCGGATCGTCTTCGACGAGCCTCATGTCTGGCGCGGACCCTACGGGCGCAGCCGGATAGATTTCGACACATGGGGAAGGCACTGATCGCCGTCGGGACCTTCCTGTCGATCTGCTTTCTGATCTTCGGCGGCGTCGTCTACCTCACCCGCCAGGAGGACCGCTACGCCGTCGACGCCCAACTCTCCGAGCACCTCACGAGGGCCGTCGCCGAGGCCGAGCCGCGCGGCGAGGACGTCGACCTCCGCAACCTCGCGGACTTCGACTTCGACCGGGTCCTCATCTACGACCCCGGAACACCGCGGTCGGCGGTCTCCAAGGTGCTGGGCTTCGAGTTCAAGGGCGACCTGCGCTACACGGCGGAGTCCTCGGAGATCTTCGTGTTCACCAACCGCGGGAAGTTCGTGCGCTTCGCCGACTACCGCGGCCGGGGAAGCTTCGCCGGGCTCCCGCGCCCGATCGCCTACCTCAGCGCCAACGCGGCCGTCTTCAAGGTGCACGATCTGGTCGCGAGCCCCGGGTAGGCGGCCGCTCCGCGGAGACCATCGTTTTACAGCACGGACTGGGAAGGGGGCGGATTCGGCCGTTTCGCGGGGATTTCACCGCCGGTCGCAGATCTGGCATCCATTTGATGCGCAATCTGCGAATGCCGGAGGAGGGACTCCGCGGGTGCCGTGCACTCCCTCCCCTACCCAGCCGCCGTTGGCCACGTAGCCCCCGACCGCCAGAAGCCAGCGCCGCTCTAGCGCACCACCTTGACGCCTGACGGCGGTCGTCTGGCACGGGAACGCTCTCCGGGCCTCCGGCCCGCCTAGCGCCTGCGCTGAGCCTTGCGCGCCTGGCGCTGGCGCTTGCCGCGCTCGCGCGCCTTGCGCTTGGCCGCCTGGGCCTCGCGCTGCCTGTCCGCGTCGGTCTTGGGGACCTCGCCGCGCCCGACGGCGCGGCGGTCGGACTCGGTGAGGTTGCGGCGGGCGTCGCGCGTGATGAAGATCCCGATGCCGAGGAAGATGATCGCCACGCCCCCCGCGATGCCGAGCAGCAGCGGCTTGCTCACCGAGGACTGGTCGCCCGGGTTCTGCACCGGCGCCGGCGTGGCGGTCGGCGCGGGGGGCGCCTGGGGGAGCGGGCCGAACGGGCTCGACTGCGCGAGCGCCGCGGGCGCCGGCAGGGCGCACAGGACGAACGCGATGATCAGCGTGGCGTAGCGACGCATTCGCGGCGCGATCCTAGACCACTCCGGTGATCGCCCAGCGCCGTCCCCGGAAGCGCACGGCGCAGGTGACCAGGCGGACGGCGATGAAGGCGCACAGCGCGGCCCACACCCCCGCGATGCCCCAGCCGGCCGCGTAGGCGACGATCGCGAGGCCGACGCCGACGACCGACGCGGCGACCATGCCGGCGGCGAGAAAGCGCGTGTCCCCCGCCCCGATGAGGATGCCGTCGAGGGCGAAGACGGCGCCGTTGAAGGGCATCATCGCCACCAGCAAGGGCCACATGTCGTGCGCCTGGGCGATCACCCGGGGGTCGTCGGTGAAGATCCGCGGGAGGACGGGCTCGAGCGCGAGCAGGGCCACCGCGAAGGTCCCGCCGAGCACGACCGACCAGCCGATCATCCGCCGCGCCGCCGCGCGCGCGGCGCTGGCATCGGTCGCGCCGAGCATGCGGCCGACCATCACCTGGCCGGCGATCGCGATCGCGTCGAGCACCAGGGCGATGAACAGGAACAGCTGGTAGCCGATCTGATGGGCGCCGAGGGCGGCCGCGCCGACGCGCGCGAGCACGGCGGAACAGATGAGAAAGACGCCGAGCAGCGCGGACGTGCGCACCGCGATCTCCCCGCCGACCCGGATCAGCCGGCGGATGCGCCCGAGGTCCGGCGGCGCCCAGCCCGCCCGCCGTTGCACGACCACGAAGGCCGCGGCCATGCCGAGCTGCGCGATCACCGTTCCCCAGGCGGACCCCGGCAGGCCCCAGCCGAAGCCGTAGACGAAGAGCACCTCGAGCAGCGCGTTGACCGTGTGCGCGGCGAGCAGGATCGCCAGCGGCGTGCGCAGATCGCCGATGCCCCGCAGGAAGCCCTGGCCGGCGCTGGCGAGCATGAAGGCGGGGGCGCCGAGGGCCGCGATGCGCAGGTACGTGACGGCGCCATCGCGGACGTCGCCCTGTCCGCCCATGAGCGTCGTGAGCGGCGACGCGACGGCCACGGCCGCAACGAGCAGGCCCACGCCGATCGCCAGCGCGAGCCACTGCGCCTGGGACCCGATCGCCGCCGCTTTGTCCTCGCGCCCGGCGCCGTGCAGGCGCGCGACCTGCGCCGTCGTTCCGTAGGTGAGGAAGTTGAAGACCGTGAAGCCGCTGGCGAGGACGGTGGTCGCGAGGGCGAGCGCCGCAAGCTGCGTCGTGCCGATGTGCCCGACGATCGCCGTGTCCACGAGCACGTACAGCGGCTCGGCGGCCAGCGCTCCCAGGGCGGGCAGCGCGAGCCGGACGATCTCCTTGTCATACGGTGAGCGCACGGTGAAGCTGCGTCTCTATCACCACGCCGACGGCGCGCGCATCGCGTATCGCGAGGCCGGCACCGGGCCGCCGCTCGCGCTGATCCACTCCGCGGGCCTGACCCACCGCGAGTTCGAGCCGCTGGTCGAGGAGCTTTCCGACCGCTTCCGGCTGGTGATGCCGGACCTGCCGCTGCACGGCGACTCCGAGGACCGGCCCCGCCATCCGTACACGCGCGACTGGCTCGTGGAGGTGCTCGCCGGCTTCATCCGCGAGGCGTGCGGCCCGCGCCCGCTCGTCGGCGGTCACGACATCGGCGGGCTGCTGCTGTTGCGGGCGGTGTTGAGCCGGCAGCTCCAGCCGTCGCGGATCGTGCTGCTGCCGACCGCGCTGCACCGGCGCACCGAGCGGGCGCGCACCGAGCGCGTCCTGCGGGTCGCCGCGCGGGCGGGCGCGCTCCCGGTGCTCGGGCGCGTGGCCGCGCGCGGCACCACCGTCGCCTTCCGGCCCGCCGTCGGTGAGGCGCTCTCGGCGCGGGGCAACCCGGCTGCGCGCGACCTCATGCGCCACGCGCTCTCCGACCTGCCGCGCAACGGCAACCGCGCCCGCGCCTGGGCCAAGGCCGCCCGCCGCTGGCCGGTCGGCCCGCAAACCGACCTGCTCGACGCCTACCGCCACATCGACTGCCCCGTCCTGCTGCTGTGGGCAGACGAGGACCCGGCCCACCCCGTCTCGATCGCCGAGGAGCTTCTCGACCTCCTCCCGGACGCTCAGCTGCGCGTCCTGCCGGGCACGGGCTACCTGATGGCCTACGACGACCCCGTCGGGCTGGGCCGCGAGATCGCGGCCTTCTGCCTGTGAGCGCGCGCTAGCGTCCCGGCCATGACAGAGCAGCTATGGGGCGGCGAGACGACGAAGGCCGTCGAGAACTTCCCGATCTCCGGTGAGCCGGTCCCGGTGCCGGTTCTGCGCTGGCTGGGCCGGATCAAGGGCGCCGCGGCGCGCACGAACGCCGACCTGGGGCTCCTGGACGCAGACCTGGCCGAGCGGATCGCCGGCGCGGGCGACGAGGTCGCCGACGGCAAGCACGACGACCAGTTTCCGATCGACGTGTTCCAGACGGGCTCGGGCACGTCGACGAACATGAACGCCAACGAGGTGCTCGCGAGCCTCGCCGGCGAGGGAGTCCACCCGAACGACCACGTGAACATGGGCCAGTCGTCAAACGACGTGTTCCCCAGCGCCGTGCACCTCGCCGCGCTGGGCGGGGCGACCGGGGACCTGCTGCCGGCGCTGGACGCGCTCGAGGCCGCGCTGCGGGCCAAGGCCGACGAGTTCGCCGACGTCGTCAAGGCCGGGCGCACGCACCTGATGGACGCGGTCCCGGTCACGCTCGGCCAGGAGTTCGCCGGCTACGCGGCGCAGATCCGCCTGGGAGCGCGCCGGGTCCGAGACACCCTGCCGCGCGTCGCGCAGATCCCGCTCGGGGGCACCGCGACCGGCACCGGCCTCAACACGCACCCGGACTTCGCCGCGGGCGTGCGCGCCAGGCTCAGCGAGGCGACCGGGCTGGAGATCCTCGCGCCCGAGGACCCCTTCGAGGCCCAGGCCAACCGCGACGCGCTCGTCGAGCTCTCCGGCGCGCTGAAGGTCATCGCCGTCTCGCTGACCAAGATCGCCAACGACCTGGCGCTGATGGGCTCCGGCCCGCGGGCGGGCATCGGCGAGCTGCTGCTGCCCGAGCTGCAGAAGGGCTCGTCGATCATGCCCGGCAAGGTCAACCCGGTCATCCCCGAGGTCGTGCTCCAGGTGAGTGCGCAGGTGATCGGCAACGACACCGCCATCACCATCGGCGGCATGCAGGGACAGTTCGAGCTCAACGTGCGCATCCCGCTGATCGCGCGCAACCTGCTGCAGTCGATCCACCTGCTCGCCACCACGACGACCGCGCTCCGCGAGAAGGTCATCGAGGGGCTCGAGGTCAACCTCGCCGGCTGCGAGGCCGGCGCCGAGGGGACCCTCGCCGTCGCCACCGCGCTGAACCCGTTCATCGGCTACGACAAGGCTGCCGACATCGTCAAGGAGGCGTCGGCGTCCGGCCGCACCCTGCGCGAGGTCGCCCGCGAGCAGGGCGTGGACGAGGAGACGCTCGACAAGGCGCTCGACCTGCGCAGGATCGCCGCCGGATCGGCCGCGAAGGACTAGGCCGGGTCGGCGACGACCACGTTGCGCCCGCGCCGCTTCGCCTCGTAGAGCGCCGCGTCGGCGCGGGCGATCAGGTCGTTCCCGGTCTCGGTGTCGGTCAGCATCGCCCAGCCGAGCGACATGGTGATGCTCAGCAGGCCGGCGCTGGTGTGAAAGGGCGGGTCGGCGACCGCCGAGCGGATGCGCTCGGCGATCTCGTCGGCGTGGCCTCGCGAGGCGTCGGGCATGAGCACCACGAACTCCTCGCCGCCCCAGCGCATGGGAAGGTCGCTGGCGCGGACGGCGTGGCCGAGCCGGCGCGCGCCCTCGGCGAGGCACTGGTCGCCCGCCTCGTGCCCGTAGGTGTCGTTGACGCCCTTGAAGTGATCGAGGTCGGCGATCAGGACCGCCAGCGAGCGGCCGTGGCGCTGCGCCGCCGACACCAGGCGCTCGAGCTCGGAGAACCCGTGGCGGCGGTTGGCCAGGCTGGTCAGCGGGTCGGTCATCGCCTGCACGGTGAGCCGGCGGTTGACGTCGTGCAGGTCGTCCTGCAGGCGCTTGACGCGGACGGCGGCGCTGACCCGCGCGATCAGCTCCTCGAGCTGGGGCGGCTTGGCCATGAAGTCGTGCGCGCCCCGGCTGAGGCAGGCCGGGGCGTCGCGGTCCAGGGCGCCCGTCAGGATGATCACGGGCGGCGGGTGCGACATCGACTGGATCGCGTCGAGGACCTCGAGGCCGGAGATATCGGGCAGGTCGAGGTCGAGCAGGACCGCGTCGACCGGGCCGCTGACCTCCTCGATCGCGCCGCGGCCCGTGGAGGCGCCGATCACCTCGAAACGTAGTGCGAGAGCGACTGCTCGAGGAAGTAGCGGACGGACTCGACGTCGTCGACGACGAGCACCCGGCCGGAGGAGGCGGCTGCGGGCAAGGGCGCGCGATGTTACAGGCCCGAAATCCTCCGGCCCTACGTCGCCACGGCCACGTACTTGGTCTCCAGGTACTCGTCGATGCCCTCCTTGCCGCCCTCGCGGCCGAAGCCGGACTGCTTGACCCCGCCGAACGGCGCGGAGGCGTTGGAGACCATGCCCTGGTTGAGGCCGACCATGCCGGTCTCGAGGCCCTCGACCACGCGCAGCGAGCGCTTGAGGTCGTTCGTGTAGACGTAGGCGACGAGGCCGTACTCGGTGTCGTTGGCGGCGGCGATCGCCTCCTCCTCGGAGTCGAAGCCGGCCACCGGCGCGACGGGGCCGAAGATCTCCTGCTTGAGGAGCTTGGCGTCGTCGGAGACATCGGCCAGCACCGTCGGCTCGTAGAAGTACCCCGGGCCGTCGATGGCGTGTCCGCCGACGAGCGCGCGCGCGCCCTTGGAGAGGGCGTCCTGCACGAGCTCTGAGACCTTGTCGCGCTGGCCGTCGTCGATCAGCGGTCCGACCTCGGTGTCGTCGTCGGTCCCGCGGCCGACCTTCATGGCGCCGAGGCGGTCGGCCAGCTTGGACGTGAACTCCTCGCGCACGGACTCGTGCACGTGGAAGCGGTTGGCCGCCGTGCACGCCTCGCCGATGTTGCGCATCTTGGCCAGCAGGGCGCCCTCGACGGCGGCGTCGAGGTCGGCGTCTGAGAAGACGAGAAACGGCGCGTTGCCCCCGAGCTCCATCGACACCCGCAGCACGGCGTCGGCGGACTGCCTGATCAGGGTCCGGCCGACCTCGGTCGACCCGGTGAAGGAGAGCTTGCGCAGGCGCGGGTCGGCGAGGATCGGACCGGTCACGTCCTTCGCCGACCGCGACGTGATCACGTTCAAGACGCCGCCGGGCAGGCCGGCCTCCTCGAGGATCTGCGCGAGGGCGATCATCGACAGCGGCGTCTGCTTGGCGGGCTTGGCGACCATCGTGCAGCCCGCCGCGATGGCCGGGCCGATCTTGCGCGTGCCCATCGCCAGCGGGAAGTTCCAGGGGGTGATGAAGTAGCACGGGCCGACGGGCTGGCGCATGACCAGGACGCGGCCCGTGCCTCCGGGCGCGACGGCGTAGCGGCCGTCGATGCGCACGGCCTCCTCGGCGAACCAGCGGAGGAAGTCGGCGGCGTAGATGATCTCGGCCCTGGACTCCTTGATGGTCTTGCCCATCTCGAGCGTCATCAGGACCGCGAGGTCGTCCGCGCGCTCGGAGATCAGCTCGAACGCCCGGCGCAGGATCTCCCCGCGCTCGCGCGGCGCGCTCGCCGCCCACTCGGCGCGCATGCCGGCGGCGGCGTCGATCGCCGCCTGCGCGTCCTCGGGGGTCGCGTCGGCGACCTCGACGAGCGTCTCGCCCGTCGACGGGTCCTCGACGGGCAGGGTCTTGTGCGCGTCGCGCCACTCGCCGCCGATGAACAGGCCGGTGTTGACGGACTCGAGCACCGCGCGCTCCTGCTTGTCGGTGACGCTCATGCGGCAACCGTCTCCTTTCCGAGCTGGTCCTGAAGGCCGATGTCCTGCGAGTAGTCGATGGGGACCACGACGATCGACGGCTCGTCGAGCTCGAGCGCCGCGGCCAGGTGCCGCGGGAAGTCGTCGACCTCCTCGCAGCGGAAGCCGGGCAGGCCGAACGCCTGCGCGAGCGCCACGAAGTCCGGATTGGTGAAGTCGACCCCGAAGTGCTCGCCGAACCTGTTGTCCTGCTTCCACGCGATCGAGCCGTACTGCTCGTTCTCCCAGATCACGTTGACCACCGCCGTCCCGAGGCGCCGGGCGGTCTCGAGCTCCTGGCAGTTCATGAGAAAGCCGCCGTCGCCGGAGACCGTCACGACCTTGCGCCCGGGGTGCACGAGCTTGGCGGCGATGCCCGTCGGCAGGGCGACGCCCATCCCGGCCAGGCCGTTGGCGATGAAGACGGTGTTGGGCTCGTGCGCCGGGTACAGCCGCGCGATCCACAGCTTGTGCAGGCCGACGTCGGAGATCAGGATGTCCTCGCGCCCGAGCGCCTGGCGGATCTCCCACAGCACGCGCGGCGGGTGCATCGGAAACGCGTCGTCGCGGGCGCCGTCCTGAAAGACCCCGCGTACGAGCTCGTGCAGCCGCGACGGGGTCGTGGTCGCCGGCGCGCCGGTGCCGACGAGGCCCGAGATCTTGCGCAGGATCAGGTCGATGTCGCCGATCAGGTCCGACGCCGTGACGAAGTGCTCGTCGACCTCGGCGGAGACCGTGTCGATGCAGACGATCGTCTTGTCGCCGTCGGGGTTCCAGTTGACCGGCGCGTGCTCGACCAGGTCGTAGCCGACGGTGATGATCACGTCGGCGCGCTCGAAGCCGGCCAGCTCGTAGTCGCGCGCCTGCATGCCGACCGTGCCGCGCCACTGCGGGTCGTCGTCGTCGACGACGCCCTTGCCCATGAAGGTCGCCGCCACGCCCATGCCGGTGGCGTGGGCGAACGCGCGCAGCGCCGGCGCCGCGTCGGCGCGCAGCACGCCGTTGCCGGCCAGGATCAGCGGGCGGTCAGCGCCGGCGATGATGTCGGCGGCCTCCTGGAGCTCGTTCTGGGCGGGCTCCGGCCGGCGGCGCTCCTGGCGGTGCGGGAGCGGGCGCTTTGACACCGGGGACGCCATGACGTCCTCGGGGAGCTCCAGGTGCGTCGGGCCCGGCTTCTGAGCCTGGGCAACCTTGAAGGCCTTGCGCACCGCCTCGTTGATCATCTGCGCGCTGTTCAGGCGTGTGTTCCACTTGGTGATCGGCTTCAACAGGGAGACCACGTCGATGTACTGGTGGCTCTCCTTGTGCGTGCGCTCGAGGTCGCCCTGGCCCGTGAGGGCGACGAGCGGGGAGCGGTCGAGCCAGGCGTCGGCGACCGCCGTCACGAGGTTCGTGGCGCCCGGGCCGAGCGTGCCGAGGCAGACGCCGGCGCTGTGCGTGAGGCGTCCGTACATGTCGGCCATGTAGGCCCCGCCCTGTTCGTGTCGAACCACGACGAATTCGATCGAGGATCTCGCCAGGGCGCGGTTGAGCTCGAGCGTCTCCTCGCCCGGGATGCCGAAGACATAGCGCACGCCCTCGGCCTCGAGGCACTCGACGAAGAGGTCCGCGGCGTTGCGTTCGTCAGAGGACATGGCCATATACCTTCGCAACTCCCTGCCCCGAGGCGTGTCTCGCCTAACGTACGGTCGCGTCGCACTCCGCATGAGCACACCTCGAGCCATCCACCTGGCGGCCCTCGCCGCCGCCGCCTGCACGCTGGGCGCCGCCAGCGCCGACGCCGCCAGCCGCTTCACGGTCCGTGGCGCGGGCTTCGGCCACGGGGTGGGCATGAGCCAGTACGGCGCCTACGGCTACGCCCTGCACGGCTGGAGCTACGACAAGATCCTCGCCCACTACTACACGGGCACCGCGCTCGGACAGGCGGGCTCGAAGACCGTCCGCGTGCTTCTGAAAGGCTCGGTCTCGCGCGCGACCGTCTCGAACGCCGCCTCGGTCAACAGCCGCCGGCTCAAGCCGTCCTCCACGTACTACGTGCGACACGGCTCACGGTCGGGGGCGGTCGCGCTCGTGTCGCGCAGCGGCCACCGCCTGAAGCAGACCACGGGCGTGCTCAAGGTCCGCGGATCCGGCGGCCGGATCGCCCTCGGCGGCGCCGGCGCCTACCGCGGCAGCCTGGAGTTCCGCGCCTCGGGCACGCTCGGGGTGCAGGGCGTCAACGCCCTCGGCATGGAGAGCTACGTGCGCGGGGTCGTCTCGCGCGAGTCGCCCGCGAGCTGGCCGGCCGCCGCGCTCCAGGCGCAGGCCGTCGCCGCGCGCACCTACGCCCTCACGACCTCCAAGGGCGGCGGCGGCTTCGACCAGTACGCCGACACGCGCTCGCAGGTCTACGGCGGCCTCGCGGCCGAGTCGGCGGCGACCGACGCCGCGACGAAGGCCACCAAGGGCCAGGTCGTCACCTACGCCGGGGAGCCGGTCGTCACCTACTTCTTCTCCACCTCGGGCGGCCAGACCGAGGACGTGGAGAACACGTCGCTCGGCAACGAGCCGCTGCCGTGGCTGAAGTCCGTCGACGACCCCTACGACAACGCCTCGCCCAAGCACCGCTGGGGTCCCTACAAGTGGACGCTCTCGGCGACCGACCACAAGCTCGGCTCGCTCGTCAAGGGCTCCTTCAAGGGCATCGACGTGATCGAGCGCGGGTCGTCGCCGCGGATCGTCGCCGCGGACATCGTCGGCTCCCGCGGCCGCACCCGGGTCAGCGGGGCGACCATCCGCGCCCGCCTGGGCCTGTTCGACTCGTGGGCCTACTTCACGTCGATCAAGACCGGCGTCGCTCCCAAGGCCGAGCCCGACGCCGCGCCGCCCGCCAGCGGCGGCGCGATGCCCGAGGCGCGCCTGGCCGCCAACGCGAAGCACCGCCTCACGGGCGAGGTGTTCCCCGCCGTCAAGAACTCCGACATCTTCGTCGACCGCCGCGAGGCCGGCGAATGGGTCGAGGTCGGCACGGCCGCGACCGACCGGCGGGGCCGCTACGCCTTCCTCGCCGACCGCCCGGGCCGCTACCGCGTGCGCTTCCTCATCGACGTCGGCCCGACGGTGCGCGTGCGGTGACAAGTCTGCGCCAAGACTGCGGCGTTGAGGGGACCGACCCCTGGTGGGCCTTCAAATGTGCCTGGTGGACACATTTGAACACCCACCAGGACCAGCTCACCACCCACCACGCGCGCACCCGCTCCCAGCTCACGCGCATCGTCGCTCAGGCATAGAAGCGCATCAGCGTCTCCGCCACGCAGACGGGCTTGTCGGCGCCCTCGCGCTCGTAGGTCATCTCGGCCGTGACCTGGACCCCGCCGGCGATCTCGGCGATCTCGGAGATCCTGGCCTGCGCGCGGACCCTGGAGCCCACGGGCAGCGGCGCCGGGAAGCGGACCTTGCCGAGGCCGTAGTTGAGGACGTAGTCGAAGCCGTCGAACCTGACGATCTCGTCCATCAGCGCCGGGGAGAGGGAGAGCGTGTAGTAGCCGTGGGCGATCGTGCCGCCGAACGGCGTGTCCCTGGCCCGCTCGGGGTCGACGTGGATCCACTGGTGGTCGCCCGTCGCATCGGCGAACGCGTCGACCGTCTCCTGGGTAACGTCGTGCCAGTCGCTGGCGCCGAGCTCCTCCCCCTCGGCGGACTTGAGCTCGCCGATGCCGTTGATCTCTCGCATGCCCGACATACTGGCGCCTGTGGACGCTCCGCTGCTGCTCGCCGACGCCCCCGGGCTGCTCTACCGCGCCTTCTTCGGGATCCCCGACACGATCACCGGCGCAGACGGCCGCCCGGTCAACGCCCTGCTGGGCTCGGTCAACACCGTGCTGTGGTGCGTGGAGCGCCACAAGCCCCGCGCCGTGGTCTGCTGCTTCGGACAGGAGTCCGCGACCTACCGCACCGACGCCTTCCCGCCCTACCACGCCGCGCGGCCGGTGATGCCCGACGACCTGGCGCACCAGTGGTCGCTCGCCCCGCGGCTCTACGAGGCGCTCGGCTGGACGGTGCTGGACTCCCGCGAGCTGGAGGCGGATGACATCCTCGGCACGTTGGCGCTCGTGGAGGAGCGGGCCGGGGGCGAGACCCTGATCCTCACCGGCGACCGCGACATGTTCCAGTGCGCGACGGAGCGGGTCCACGTGCTGATGACGCAGCGGGGCCGCGAGGGGCCCGAGGAGCTGGGCCCGCAGGAGGTCAGGGACCGCTACGGCATCGAGCCCGCCCTGGTCCCCGACTTCATCGCCCTGCGCGGCGATCCGTCGGACGGCATCCCCGGCGCCAAGGGCATCGGGGAGAAGACCGCCGCCGACCTGCTGCGCCGGCACGGGAGCCTCGAGGCGGCGCTCGACGGCGCGGTGCGCGAACGGCCCTCCGTACGCCGGTCGCTGATCGAGCAGGCCGCCCAGCTGCGGATGTTCAAGGATCTGGCGACGCTACGGAGAATCGGACTCGAGCGACCTCCGGATACCCCCACGGACGGGCAAGGCGGCGGCGCGGCAGCCGAGGCGCTGGGCATGAGCCGGCTCGCGGAGCGCCTGCGAGCCGCTACCTTTCCGGAGCCTGGGGGTTGATCGCGCCACCGCCCCCGACCCTCCCCAGCAGCAAACGAGAACCCGATGTCGTTTCCCTCGCTCCGCCTGATCCTCCTCACGCTGGTCGCCGCCCTGGTGCTCGTCGCCCCTGCCGAGACGCAGACGGCCGGGGCCCCGATCAGCCCGCCTGAGGCGGTCGCCCTCAGCACGGGCTGGCAGCTGAAGTTCGATCCGGCGAACGCGGGGATCAAAGACAACTGGAAGTCGGGCAACTTCAACGAGGCCTGGCAGGACGTCACGGTCCCGCACGTCTTCAACCCCAGGCCGGTCGACAGCGAGTTCCTGGGCACCGTCGGCTGGTACCGGATGCACCTGCAGACGCCGCCGACGCCGGCCGGCTTCTCCTGGGCGCTGAACTTCGAGGGCGCTCGGCGCTCGGCGACGGTCTGGCTCAACGGCCGCCGGATCGGCAGCAACGCGAACCCCTACGAGCCGTTCACCCTGCGCGCCGGGGGCATGAGGCCGCCCGGCCAGGTCAACGACCTCGTGGTGCGCGTGTCCAACAAGCGCTCCGCGGCGCTGCGCGAGGGCTGGTGGAACTGGGGCGGCCTGACCCGCCCGGTCGAGCTCGAGCCCGTCGGCCAGGTCAACTGGGACGACCTCGGGGTGCTCTCCGACGTCCGGTGCGACAAGGCGAACCGGAACTGCCGGGCGATCGCGCGCACTGACGGCGTGCTGTCCAACCACACCAACCAGACCGTCTCGCCGACCCTCGCGGTGACGCTGACCTCGCCGACCGGCGTCGTGTCGACCAGGTCGGTCACCGTGAAGGACCTCAAGCCCTTCCAGCGCCGCCGCGTCGGCTTCCCGATCGACATCAAGGGCACGCCGTCCCTGTGGTCGCCGGTGCATCCCGACCTCTACCAGTCCTCGGTCAAGGTCACGCTCGGCGACCAGGTCACGCAGATCGACCAGCGCCACGTGGGCCTGCGCTTCATCCGGGTGGTCAACGGCCAGCTCTACCTCAACGGCCACAAGCTGCAGCTGCGCGGCGCCTCCATCCAGGAGGATCTGCCGGGCCGCGGCCCCGCCCTGCGCGATCAGGACATCGAGACGATCGTCAACGACCTCAAGCGCCTCGGCGCCAACGTCACGCGTGCCCAGTACCCCCTCAACGAGCGCCTGCTGGACCGCCTCGACGAGGAGGGCATCCTCGTCTGGAGCCAGTCGCCGGTCTACCACGACGATGTCGCGCTGCGGACCAGGGCGGGCCGTCAGGCGGCCATCGAGAAGGTCCGCAAGACCGTGCTCTACGCGCGCAACCACCCCTCGGTGATGACGCACTCGGTCGCCAACGAGCTCTCGCCCTACGCCGACTCGATGCCGGGCACGCGGCGCTTCTTGCAGCGCGCCGCCCGCACCGCGCGCGATCTCGACGACACGGTGCCCGCCGCGCTGGACCTGCTCTCCTACCCCAACATCCCGCGCCAGCGCTCCTACGCGGGCTTCGGGCTGCTCGGCATCAACTCCTACTACGGCTGGTATCACGGCAAGCAGGGCGCCCAGTCGACGGCCAGGTTCTCCTCGCTGGCCCCGTTCCTGCGCAGCATGCGCCGCCTGTATCCGCGCCAGGCGCAGATCATCACCGAGTTCGGCGCCGAGTCGACCTTCAGGGGCCCGGCCCGCGAGAAGGAGACCTACGCGTTTCAGTCGCACTACGTCGACGAGACGCTGAAGGTCGCCGACGAGATGCCGTGGCTGGCCGGCGCCATCTACTGGACCGCGCGCGAGTTCTACGTCAAGCCCGACTGGGACGGCGGCGCCCGCCGCAGGGGAATCAAGCGCGACGCCCTGCACAACAAGGGCCTGATCCGCTACGACGGTACCCCGAAGCCGGCCTTCTATCAGGCCCGGCGCCTGTTCGCCCGCACCCCCGTCTACGCGCCGTAGTCAGGGCGTGAACTTGACGGTGACGACGTCGCCGTCGGTGATCGCGTAGTCGCGGCCCTCGAGGCGTAGCGTGCCGCGGTCGCGCGCCGGGGCGTAGCCGCCGGCGTCGACGAGCCTGTCCCAGCCGATGATCTCGGCGCGGACGAAGCCCTTCTGGATGTCCGAGTGGATCTGGCCCGCGGCGTGCCAGGCGGTGAGCCCGCGGCGCAGGTGCCACGACTGGGCCGGCTTGTCCTCGCCGGCGGTGAAGAACGCGATCAGCTCGAGCAGGCCGAAGGCGCCGCGGACGATGCGCTGCAGGCCCGACTCGCCGACACCCATCTCCGCGCGCATCAGCGCGGCCTCGTCGTCGTCGAGCTCGGAGAGCTCGGCCTCGATGCGGCTGGAGACGGCGACGGCCGCCGCGCCGTGGGCGGCGGCGTGCTCCGCGACCGCGGCCGGCACCTCGTCAGATCCTTCATCCACGTTGGCGACGAAGAGCACGGGCTTGCCCGTGAGCGGCGAGAGATCTCGCATGGCGTGCGGCGCGTCGATCGGCACCGGGACGGTGCGCGCGGGCTTGCCGGCTTGCAGCGCCCCGACGACGGCCGCCAGCCAGCCCTCCTCGGCCTTGAGGGAGCGGTCGCCGCCGCGCGCCTCCCGCACCACGCGGGCGTGGCGGCGCTCGGCCTGCTCGAGGTCGGCGTAGATGAGCTCGGTCTCGATCGTCTCGATGTCGCGCGCCGGGTCGACGCCGCCGTCCGGGTGGATGACGTTGTCGTCGTGGTGGGCGCGGACGACGTGCAGGATCGCGTCGGTCTCGCGGATGTTGGCAAGAAACCGGTTGCCCAGTCCCTCGCCCTCGTGGGCGCCGCGGACGAGGCCCGCGATGTCGTGGACCTGCAGCGTGTCCCAGACGATGTTCGACGCGCCGACCGTCTCCGCGACCCGCACGAGGCGCTCGTCGGTCACCGGCAGGACGGCGACGTTGGGCTCGATCGTCGTGAAGGGGTAGTTGGCCGCCTCGGCGCCCGCCTTCGAGAGGGCGTTGAACAGCGAGGACTTGCCCGCGTTGGGCATCCCGACGATCCCGACCTTCATGCCCGCGCCAGCCTTCCCAGCGCGGTGCCGAGCGCGGCGCCCGCCAGGACGTCGCTCGGGTAGTGGACGCCGAGGAACAGCCGGCTGAGCGCCATCGGCACGGCCACGGCATACAGCGCGGCGGGCGGCACCAGCCCGCCGAAGGCCTGCGCGGCCGCGAACGACGACGTGGAGTGCGACGACGGAAACGACAGGCCGGTCGGGGTCGCCATCAGCGCGGGCAGGTTCTCGACCGCGGGACGCCGGCGCCCGATCGCGAGCTTGACGCTGGTGGAGATCAGGTAGGCCGCGCCGACGGCGACCGTGGCGCGCGTCCAGCGCGGGCGCCGGCGCGCGTCGAGCAGCCCGCCGGCCGCGCCCAGCCCGAGCCACAGGCCGCCGTGCTCGCCGAGGATCGAGAACCGGCGCACGGCCGCGACGCGGCGCTCCTCGCGGGCCAGCGACCGGATCGCCCGGTAGGTGGAGAGGTCGAGCGCGTTCAGCCAGGCGCGAGCCCCACCCCGGCGCTCCGCCTCTTCGAGCGGCGCGACCGGGTCGAGCGGCTCAGAAGCCAACGCGCTGGTCGTCGGACTCCACGCGCAGGTAGATGACCTGGGCGAGGTTCACGAGGACGCTGCCGTCCTCGGACTCGATGTCGCGGAAGCCGGACTCCCCTGAGGTGAGCAGGCCGCGCAGCTCGGTGATCTGCTCGGCCGAGAGCCGCAGGGAGAGGGCTCCGCCGGCGTGGAAGCCGAGGGCGACGCGCTTGGGACGATCGGGCATGTCAGTGAGCCTCCGCGGGCTGGACGATCTCGGTGAGCACTCCGCCGGTGCCGGCGGGGTGAAGGAAGGCGACGCGCGACGCGCGGATGCCCGTGCGCGGGGTCTTGTCGATCAGGCGCAGGCCGGCGTCGCGCAGGCCGGCGAGCGCCCGCTCGATGTCCGTCACCTGGTAGGCGACGTGGTGCAGGCCGGAGCCCTTGGAGGCGAGAAACCGGCCCACGGGCGTGTCCTCGCCGAGCGGGCGCAGCAGCTCCACGTGGTTCTCGCCGACGTCGAGCAGGACCGCCTCGACGCCCTGCTCGATCACCGTCTCGCGGTGGGCGAGCGCCATGCCGTACGAGGACTCGTAGAGCCTGATGGCGGCGTCGAGATCGGCGACGGCGACCCCGACGTGATCGATGCGGTCGAACACGGTGCGGCAGTGTATGGCGCCGTGCGCATCCTGCTGATCTCCAATCCCGCCTCCGGCGGAGCCACCGACGACGAGTGGCTCGAGGCCGAGCTGCGCCGCCACGGGGCGACCCCGGTCGCCGACGAGGCCCGGGCCGAGCGGGTGGTCGTGTGCGGCGGGGACGGAACCGTCGGGCCGGGCGCGGACGCGGCGTCCAGGCTCGGGGTCCCGCTCGCCGTGATCGCGACCGGCACCGCCAACGACTTCGCGCGGGCGGTTGGCCTGCCGCGCGACCTCGACGCCGCCGTACGGCTCGCCGCCGCGGGGAGCCGGACCCGCCGCCTGGACCTCGGCCGGCTGGACGGGCGGCCGTTCGTCAACGGCGCCGGCGTCGGCCTCGGCCCAGCGGCGGCGCGGCGCGGCGAGCCGCTCAAGCGCGTCCTCGGCCCGCTCGCCTACCCGGCCGGCGCCCTCGCGGCGGGCCTGCTCGACCGGCCCGTCGAGATCACCGCGGCGGTCGCGGGGCGCACCGTCTTCTCCGGCGAGGCCTGGCAGGTCATCGCCGCGGTGACGGGCGCCTTCGGAGGCGGGTCGGAGATCGGCGCGGCCGACCCGCGTGACGGCGCGCTCGACCTCGTCGTGCTGCCGGCCGGCCGGCGCGTGGGCCTCGCCCGCCACGCTCTCGCGATGCGCCGCGGGACGTTTGCGAGCGAGCGCGGGGTCGTGCACGCCCGCGGCGAGCAGGTCACCCTGCACCTGTCGCCCGGCACCGCCGTCGACGTCGACGGGGAGCACGTGCAGGCGGGCGGCGCGGTGGCGATCCGCAGCGACCGCGGCGCCTTCGCCCTCGTGATTGGCTGATGCGCCCATACAACAGCCGTCCAGGCGAGGGTTCACGCTTCCCCCGGTGCGGGGATCATGGCAGTCCAGAAGGAAATGCGGTGGCCGCAAGAGAAGCGGGAGGCAGTGCAAGGATCGACGCCAGGCGGGGGAGCCGCCGAGCAGCGGTTGCGAGCGGCGCTGGATGCCGCTCCGGACGCGGTCGCCGTCGTGGACGAGCATGGCGTGATCTCGGAGTTCAACCGCGTCGCCGCCGCGCTGGCGGGCGTCGCCGCCGAGCGGGCGATCGGCACAAGGCTCGAGGCGCTCGCCGCCGGCATGGGAGCCTCCGAGGAGGACCTCGCCACGATCCGGGACGCCTTGCGCCGCGGGGTGGCCGGCGGCTACGAGACGCACGTGGACACGCCGGCCGGAGCCCAGGATCTCGGGGTGAGCCTGTCTCCCATCCACGATCCCGACGGCCGCGTGAGCGGCGCCATCGTGGTCGCCCGCAGCCTGTCCGAGCAGCGCCACGCCGAGGCGGCGCGCGACCGGACGGATGCCCGCACGCGCTTCGTCGCCGACACGTCGCGGGCGCTGGCCGCCTCCCTGGACATCGAGTCCACCCTCCAGACGATCGGCGACCGCATCGTGCCGGAGCGGGCCGACGTCTGCGTGATCGCCCTCTGCGAGGGGGAGCGGTTGCGGCCGGTGGCGCTCATCCACGCCGACCCCGCGCAGCGGCCTGTGGTCGAGGCGATCTTCGCCGGCAACATCGCCGCGCCGGTTGCGGGCGGGCTGCTCGACCGCGTCATGCGCGGCGGGCCGCCGCTGCTGGCCCCGACCTTCGAAGAGCACCCGTTCGGGTACACGGACTCCTCCACCCGGCGCCGGGTGGAGGAGATGGCCGTGCGCTCGCTCGTGATCGCCCCGCTGCGCGTGCGCTGCGAGCTGCTGGGCGTGCTGTTCGCGGCCACGACGTCGACGTCCGGCCGGCGCCTGGACGAGTTCGACGTCGACCTGTTCCAGGACATCAGCGACCGTGCAGCGCAGGCGCTTGACAACGCCCGGCTCCTCGACGCCACCCAGGCGGCGGAGGCGCGCTCCCGCGCGGCCTTCGAGCATGCGCCGATCGGCATCGCGCTCGTGCGCCTCGACGCGGAGGGCGACCCGCGCTACGCCGAGGTCAACCCGGCCCTGTGCGTGATCGCCGGCTACACGCGCGACGAGCTCGTCGGGCGGCCCATGTCGGAGTTCACGCACCCCGACGACCGCGCGGACGAGTCCCAGCGGCTCGAATGGCTCATTGAGAGCGAGCTGGAGGAGATCTCGGGAGAGAAGCGCCAGGTGCGCGCCGACGGCGAGGTGCGCTGGGTCCACGTCCGCGCCGCGCCGCTCGAGGAGGGGGCCTTCGTCGCCCAGATCCAGGACATCACCGAGCGCCGCCGCTTCCAGGAGGAGCTCGAGCACCTCGCCAGCCACGACCCGCTCACCGGCCTGCTCAACCGCCGCCGCTTCGAGGAGGAGCTCGAGCGGGCGCTCGCCCACGTGCGCCGCCACGGCGACGGCGCCGCCGTCATCACGCTCGACATCGACAACTTCAAGCACGTCAACGACACGTACGGCCACCCGGTCGGGGACGAGCTGCTGCGCGCCTGCGCGCAGCAGCTGACCGCGCGCGTGCGCACGACGGACCAGATCGGCCGGCTCGGCGGCGACGAGTTCGGCGTGATCCTGTCCCGTACGCCGCCCGCGGACGCCCGCGCCGTCGCCCGCGAGCTGCTGGAGGAGCTGCGCGGGATCGGCGTCGACGTCGGGGAGCGCATCGTGCGCGTGACCGCGTCGGCGGGGCTGCGCTCGCTGGAGCCCTCCGACGCCCGCACGGCGGGCGAGCTGCTGGGCGAGGCCGACATGGCGATGTACGACGCCCAGGAGCAAGGGCGCGACCGGCTCTCGGTCATCCGCCCGGGCGACCTGCAGCCCGAGCGCGTGCGCCTGCGCATGCGCTGGTCCGAGCGGATCCGGGACGCGCTCGAAGGCGAGGGCTTCGTGCTCTTCGAGCAGCCGATCCTGCATCTCGCGCGCAGCGAGGTCGACCGCTCGGAGCTGCTGTTGCGGATGATCGGCGACGCCGGGGAGCCGATCGCCCCGGGCGCCTTCTTGCCGATCGCCGAGCGCTACGGCCAGATCCAGGCGATCGACCGCTGGGTCGTCCGCCACGCCATCGAGCTGCTGGCCGAGCGCCAAGCCGCGGGCAGCCCGCTCGGGATGGAGGTCAACCTCTCCGGCGAGTCGATCTCGGACGCCTCCGTGGTCGACTTCATCATCGCGGAGATCGGCAACGCCGACATCGACCCGACGGCGCTCGTCTTCGAGGTCACCGAGACGGCGGCGATCGGCAACCTCGAGCGGGCGTGCCAGCTCGCCCAGCAGCTCGCCGGGCTGGGCTGCGCCTTCGCCCTCGACGACTTCGGCGCGGGCTTCGGCTCGTTCTCCTACCTCAAGCACCTGCCGCTCGACATCATCAAGATCGACGGCGAGTTCGTCCGCCAGCTCCCGCGCAGCCGCCACGACCAGGTCACGGTGCGCGCGATCGTCGACATCGCCGTCGGCCTCGGCAAGGAGACCGTCGCCGAGTTCGTCGAGAACGAGCCGACGCTGAAGCTGCTGCGCAAGCTCGGCGTCGACCGCGCGCAGGGCTACCACATCGGCCGTCCGCGCCTCGCCGAGGTGCGGCCGGACTTCGGCGCGGTCGGCGTCTAGGTCTGCGCGCCGGAGGCCTCGGCGCCCTCGATCCGCGGCGTCGCGAGTGCGACGCCGTCGCGTCCGCGGCGCTTGACCTCGTAGACGGCCCGGTCGGCGCGCTCGAGCAGCTCGGCGTCGGACTCGTCGCCATCGGCCACGGCGACGCCGATCGAGACGGTGACGCCGAGGCGCTGGCGGGCCTGCGCCTGCAGCTGCCAGGCGACCTCCTGCGCGCTGCCGCGATCCGCGGCGTCCATCAGCAGCCCGAACTCGTCCCCGCCCAGCCGGTAGGCGCTGGCGCCGCTGGGCGCGACCTCCTCGAGCAGGGCGGCCATCCGGCGCAGGATCTCGTCGCCGGCGGCGTGGCCGCGCGCGTCGTTGACGCCCTTGACGCCGTCGACGTCGGCGAGCACCAGGGCGACCTTGCGGCCGGCAGCGGCAGAGGCCTTGCGGCGGCGCGGCAGCCGGCTGTGGAAGCTGCCGCGGTGACCGAGGCCGGTGAGCGGATCGCGCGCAGCGCGGTCGCGCAGCTCGACGACGGCGGCGAGCCCGCGCAACTGCGCGGCCGCCTGGACGCCGAGCAGCTCCACCAGCTCCGTGCGCTCGGTGTCGGGCGCGAGGGCCGAGCGGTCGACCAGCGCGAGGAAGCCGAGCTTGGCGTGGCCCACGGCGAGCGGGACCACGAGCAGCGCCCCGGCGCCGGCCCGGCGCAGCAGATCGAGCGTCGTCCCGCCCTTGCCGGCCGCGTCGGCCATGCTGAGCATCGTCGTACCCGGGTCCACCCAGGTCGCCATCGTGGCGAGGTGGCCCTTGGAGAGCGCCAGGAAGTCGTCGGCGAAGGGGCCGGCGGCGTGCTGGGCGTGCACGCGGCCCTCGCCGTCGCGCAGGGCGACGAGCACGGACTCCATGCCGGAGACCTCGAGCGCGGCGGCGGCCGCGGCGCGCATGACGGCGTCGGGGTCCTCCATCACGGCGGTGCGGGCGGCGGCGCGGGCGAGCTGCTGCGCGGCGGTGGCCGCATCGGGCACTCCGAGCTCGGCCAGCCGCCGCGAGAGCGTGGCCGCTGTCTTCTCGATCTCCTTCCTCGGCGTCTGGCCGATCGGCGTGACGCACTCCACGTTGAGCACGCCGACGACCCGCGTGCCGAGCCGGAGCGGCACGCAGACCTCGGCCTTGACGGCGGTGGCCGAGCCGAGGTACCCGGGGACCGTGGTGACGTCGGAGACGTGTGCGGTCTCGCCCGAGCGGAAGGTCTGGCCGACCAGCCCCGCCTCGGCCGGCAGGCCGTCGCGGACGACGTAGTAGCCGCGCGCGGCGACGCAGCGCAGGCGGTCGCCCTGCTCGAGGTAGACGGCCGGCATCAGCCCGCGGTGGCAGAGATGCTCGACGACCGCGCCGCAGGCGGCGGCGACGGAGTCGGCGGTCGCGACCGCGTGCTCGACGCCGCTCAGGCGCCTGAGCGCGGAGGCGCTCAGCGACGACCTGCGCCTGGGCGGATCGACGCAGGGGACGGAGGGCCACGGCGGGCCGGGCCGGCCGAACAGCCAGCCCTGGGCGAAGTCGATCTGGCTGTCGCGCAGGACCGCGAGCTCCTCCTTGCGCTCGACGCCCTCGGCGACGATGACGGCGCCGACTTCGCGGGCGAAGGCCCCCAGCGCGCGCAGCAGGGCCTGGCGGTTGGCGTCCTTGTCGATCTCGGCCACCAGGCCGCGCGTGAGCTTGAGGAAGTCCGGGCGCAGCTCGACGACGTGCTCGAGCGACGCGTAGCCCGCCCCGGTGTCGTCGATGGCGACCTGCGCGCCGCGGGCGATCCAGGGGGCGAGCTGGGCGCGCAGCTCGGCGTAGTCGGCGATGTCGCACTGCTCGGTGATCTCGATGACCAGGCGCGAGGGCAGCCGGCCGGCGAGCAGGAACAGCCCCGGGTGCTTGAGCGCCTGCGGGCTGATGTTGACGAACAGCAGCCGGCCGCCGGGCGGCGCGCCCGCGGCGGCCATCGCGCTCCAGCACGCGACCTCGAGGTCCTCGCGCAGGCCGATCTCGGCCGCGGCCGCGAGCGTCACGTCCGGCGGCATGCTGTTGAGCCCCTCGGCGTAGGGGAAGCGGGCGAGGCCCTCGTAGCCGATCGGCTCGAGGTCGCTCAGCCGCACGATCGGCTGGTAGACCGGCTCGATGGCGCCGGGCTCGAGCAGCCGCTGCAGATGGGCGAGCCGCCGCAGCGTCGCGGCAGGCTGCTCTCGGATGGACGACACCATTCCCACGCTGATGGCATCGGTCTCCGCGCGGCCGCGCTTGAGAGACGCCCGCCATGCGCGGGACCGCTGGACGACTGTGTGAGTCGCCTAGCGTCGCTCGGCCGCGGCGACGACGCGCAGGTCCGTGGCGCCCTTGACCTCGGGGCGCGGCACGTCGGCCATGATGGCGTCGATGTCCTTGCGCTCGAGCATCTCGTTGCGCAGCAGGGCGAACGCGAGCGCGTCGAGCTTCTCGCGCTGCTCGCGGATGATCCGGGTCGCGGCGCGCATCGCCTCGTCGGCGAGGTGCTGCTGCTCCTCGTCGCGCAGGCGGCGGGTGCGGTCGGAGACCTGGCCGCCCTCGGCGTTGACGCGCAGCGAGTTCAGCGACGTGCCCATGGCGTAGTCGTGGACCATCGAGCGCGAGACGTCCGCCACGCGGTTGAGGTCATCCGACGCGCCGGTGGTGACGGCGCCGAAGACGACCTCCTCCGCGGCGCGGCCGCCGAGCAGCACGACCATGTGGTTGATGAGCTCGTCGCGGGTCTTGAGGTAGCGGTCCTCCTCCGGCAGGTTGAGCGTGTAGCCCAGGGCCTTGCCGCGCGGGACGATCGAGATCTTGTGCACCTTGTTGACGCCGGGGAGCATCTCGGCGCATAGCGCGTGGCCTGCCTCGTGGAAGGCGACGACCCGGCGCTCGTGGTCGGTCAGCGTGCGGCGCGACTGCATGCCGGCCACGACGCGCTCCAGCGCGGAGTCGAAGTCCTGGTGCAGGATCGCCGGCCGGTCCTGGCGGGCGGCGAAGATCGCGGCCTCGTTGCAGACGTTGGCCAGGTCGGCGCCCGTCAGGCCCGCCGTCTGGCGGGCGATCATCCGCAGGTCGCAGTCGGCGGCGAGCGGCTTTGAGCGCGTGTGCACCCGCAGGATGTCCTCGCGGCCCGCGACGCCCGGGGGCGACACGAAGATCTGCCGGTCGAAGCGGCCCGGGCGCAGCAGCGCCGCGTCGAGCTTCTCGAGCAGGTTGGAGGCGGCGATCACGACGACGTTCTCCGCCGTGCCCATGCCGTCCATCTCGACGAGCATCTGGTTGAGCGTCTGCTCGCGCTCGGAGTTGTTGTCCGAGCCGCGCGCGCCGCCGACGGCGTCGATCTCGTCGATGAAGATGATGGCCGGGGCCGCCTTGCGCGCCTCGGCGAACAGGCGCCGGATGCGGGCGGCGCCGAGGCCGGCGAACATCTCGACGAAGGACGCCGCGGACTGTGCGAAGAACTGCGCCCCCGCTTCGCGGGCGACGGCCTTGGCCAAAAGCGTCTTGCCGGTGCCGGGGGGCCCGTGGAGCATGATGCCGGCGGGCACCTTGGCCCCGAGCTTGGCGAAGCGCTGGGGATCGCGCAGGAACTCCACGACCTCCTGCAGCTCGGCCTTCGCCTCGTCGGCGCCGGCGACGTCCTCCCAGCCGATCGCGGACTTCGCGTCCGGCTTGATCTCCTGGGGCTTGGTCTTGGGCATCAGCTTCATCGTGCGCCAGAGGAACAGGACGAGCAGCCCCATGAACACGATCGGGGCCCAGGTGATGATCTTGTCCTGAAGCATGTCCCAGTCGTACCAGTGCGGCAGATCGGGTGCTTGGGTGACGGCGGCGAGGTGGTGCATCCCTGCTCCTTGGAGGTACGTCCGGCGCTGGACGACGGCTGATACCCAAGTATCAGGCGTCCGGTCAATGCGCCCGGGTTAATGGGTGGTGGACCCCATCCCTTCGGCGCGCAGGATCTCGTCGAGCGCGGCGCGGCCCACCTCGAGCTGGCGCTCGTCGGGCTCGCGGGTGCCGATGGCGCGCTGCAGCGCGAAGCCCGGCCGCCGGAAGGCGCGAGCCAGCGGGCTCTGGGCGTGGCGCTCCGCCCACCCGAACGCCTCGACGGCGATCGCCGTGGAGGCCAGCGCCAGCGCGCCGCCGGCCAGGGCGCTCGGACGCTCGAGCAGGCGCCGCAGAACGAGCGTCCCGGCGAGGTTGGCCGCCATCATCGGCGCGACGAGGTGCGAGCCGCAGCGCTCGTGCTCCTTGGGCGCGTCGCCCGCGTCGCCGCGGTCCTGCTCGTAGGCGGCGATCGCCTTGTGCTCGACCCCGTGGTACTGGGCGACGTCGCCCGCGCGCAGGGTGAAGACGGCGGGCGCCAGCGCCACGAGAGCCGCGCCCAGCTCGCCGCTCGCGTTGCGGGTGCTGCGGCGCAGGACGGCGCCGGCGACCGTGGCGCCGACCGTGACGGCGGCGACGGAACCGTGCTGGAAGGGCAGGCGCGCCTCGGGCAGGCCGCGCTTGACGAGCGGGATGACCGCCATCGCCTCCGCGAGCCGCGCGAGGCCGCGCACGCCCGGGATGTCGTCGGCCATGCGCAGGCGCGGCTTGTGGCCGGAGGCCGTCTTGACCGTGCCGTCGGAGGCGCGCACGGCCGCGGCCCAGCGGGTCGGGCCGTGGACGAGCAGCCCGTTGGCGAGGGCCATGCCGCCGAGGCGCAGCTTCTGGGGGGCGTCGGGTGCGGGCTGGGTCATGTGAGAAGGACTTTCGGCAGGTGGGCGAAGAACTGCGCGGCGAAGCCGAGGTCGCGGACGTCTATCCGCTCGTCGGCGCCGTGGATCAGCGGCCAGGACTCGTAGAGGGACTGGTGACGCTGCGGGAAGAACCCGTAGGCGACGCACTCCGGGAAGGCGTGGCGCCACCAGCGCGAGTCGGTGAAGGCGGGCAGGACGGTGGGGACGGCCTCGGCGCCCGCGTCCACGTCGCCGAGCCACCCGCGGATCGCGTCCATCAGCGGCGAGTCGACCGGCGAGCGGTTGCCGGTGACCCGCTCGAGCCACTCGATCTCGAGATCGTCGCCGAGGGCGGCGGCGATCCGCTCGCCGACCGCGTCTCCGTCCATCCCGGCGGGAGCGCGGCAGTCCACCTTGAGCTCGGCGGTCGAGGGGACGACATTGATCTTCTCGGAGGCGCTGATCATCGTCGGCGCCAGCGTCACGCGGAGGTTCGCCGCGACGAGCGGGGCGATGCGTGGCTCGGTCTCGGCGACGCGCTCGAGCGCCCCGGCGGGATCCGCCGGATCCTCGCCGAGGCCCCGCAGCAGCCCGCGGGTCTCGTCGGTCAGGTCGAACGGGAGGTCGGCGGACGCGAGGCGCTCGACGACCGGGACGAGCTTGAGCAGCGCGTTGTCGGCGAGCACGGGCACGGAGGCGTGGCCCGCCCGCCCGTGCGCCACGACCTTGAAGCGGAAGGTGCCCTTCTCGGCGCAGCAGACGCCGTAGAGGCGGCGGTCGCCGTAGGGCATCACGGTGCCGGCGCCCTCGTTGAGCAGGTAGTCGCAGCGGGCGAGGTCGGGCCGGTTCTGCGTGAGCCACTGCGCGCCCTGCGACCCGCCCGTCTCCTCGTCGGCGACCGCGAAGACGCGCAGCTCGCCACGCGGCGGGCGCCAGCCGGAGCGGGCGAGGTGGGCGGCAGCGACGGCCTCGGCGGCCACCTGGGACTTCATGTCCAGCGCTCCGCGGCCCCAGACGTAGCCCTCGTCCTGGTCGCCGCACCACGGGTCGCGCGACCAGGACGCGGGGTCGGCGAGCACGGTGTCGGTGTGGCCGAGGTAGCCGAGGACCGGTCCCTGCGCCTCACCGCGCAGGACCGCCACGAGGTTCGGGCGGTCGGGCGCCGCGCCCGCGAGCTCGCACTCGAGCCCGGCGTCGGAGAGGTAGCCCTGAAGCCACTGCGCCGCCTCGCGCTCGGCCCCCGGCGGGTTGACCGTGTTGAAGCGGATCAGCTGCGACAGGACGTCGGCGGTCTCCTGCTGGAGGTCCACGGCGCTCAGGTTACGGCCTGCACGATCAGCGAGGCGGCCGCGACGAGCAGCACGCCGGCGATCGCCCGCACGAGCTGGGGCTCGGAGAGGCGGCCCGTGAGGCGCGCAGCGCCGGCATGCGCAGGGAGCCGGGGATCAGGCCGACGAGGCCGCCCGCGACGGCCACCGCGAAGCACCACAGCGCGAGAGGACGAGAGTCAGCGGCTCCATCGGCCATCATCTTGGGGAGATGGACCAGCTCTTCGACACGCCGGAGCCCGATCGCGCGCCGGGCGCCGCAGCGCCCGGCGCGCCGCTGGCAGCGCGCATGCGCCCCGAGACGCTCGACGACGTCGTGGGCCAGCAGCACCTCCTGGGCGAGGGCACGGCGCTGCGCACGGCGATCGAGCAGGGCGCTCCGCACTCGATGATCCTGTTCGGGCCGCCCGGGACCGGCAAGACGACGATCGCGCGGCTGGTCGCTCGCCAAGGCTGGGGGAGCGCCACCGAAGGCGGCCGCGAGGGGGCGAAGCCCCCGTACGCCTTCGAGGAGCTCTCGGCCGTCCAGGCGGGCCGCGCCGAGGTGCGCGAGGTCATGAAGCGCGCCGCGGAGCGCCGGCGCAGCGGCCAGGGCACGGTCTTCTTCCTCGACGAGATCCACCGCTTCAACAAGGCCCAGCAGGACGCGCTGCTGCCGGCGGTGGAAGACGGCACCGTCCTGTTGATCGGGGCGACGACGGAGAACCCGTACTTCGAGGTCAACTCGGCGCTGATCTCCCGGACCCGCGTCTACGAGCTGCGGGCCCTCGAGGAGGCCGACCTGGTAGCCCTGCTGCGGCGCGCGCTCGACGAAGAGCTGGCGCCAGGGGGCCCGCCCGCCGGCGGGCCGGGTGGCGGCACCGGGCACCCCGGGGGCGGCGAGGTCGCCGTCGGCGACGCGGTGCTCGCGTTCCTCGCGGCCCGCGCGGGCGGCGACGCGCGGACGGCGCTCAACGCGCTCGAGCTCGCCTGCGAGACCGCGATGCGCGGCGACGCGCGCGAGGTGTCGATGGCCGACGCCGAGGACGCGCTGCAGCGCAAGGCCGTCCTGTACGACCGCGCCGGGGACAAGCACTACGACTACATCTCGGCCTGGATCAAGTCCACGCGCGGCTCTGACCCGGATGCGTCGCTGTACTACCTGGCGGTGATGATCGAGGGCGGCGAGGACGCGCGCTTCATCGTGCGGCGGATGGTGATCCTCGCGTCCGAGGACATCGGCAACGCGGACCCGCAGGCGCTCCAGGTCGCGATCGGGGCCGCGCACGCCGTCGAGCACGTCGGGATGCCCGAGGCGCACTACGCGCTCGCCCAGGCCGCCGTCTATCTCGCGCTGGCGCCGAAGTCCGACGCCTCCGGCCGGGCGCTGCACGCCGCCCGCGCCTACGTCCGCGAGCACGGCGCCCTCGATCCCCCCACGCAGATGCGCTCGGCGGCCTACCCGGCGGCCAAGGCCCTCGGACGCGGGGTGGGTTACGAGAACCCGCACCGCTCCGACCGCCGCGTCAACGAGCAGGAGCACCTGCCGCCGGGGCTCGAGGACCTGCGCTTCTACGCACCGGATGACGCCGAGGCGGAGCTGCGCGACCGCCTCGAGCGCATCCGGCGGGCCCGCGCACGCTGAGGGTGGTGCGACCCGATCGTCCTCCCGCCGGTGTCGTCGGCCGGCCAGGGTCACGATCCGCTGACGCACCCCGGTCGCTTGACGCCTTCATCCCCTGCGTCCGAAGATCGCCCCCCAGCGCGGGTCGCTCCGTCGCTCAGCAGCGAATCCCTGCGTCTGACGTCTTGACGTACCCGTGACCCGGCCGGTACAGCCGGAAGTGCTGATCGTTGGGAGCGCTCCAGCGCTCCACTGACCGACGGGGCCTGAACAGCCGCCGCGGCAGCGCGGGCGGGGATGCCGGAGGCGTACCCGCGGCCACCACGCGGTATGTGACGATGGTCCACCCGGTGCGCCACCAGGGCCGGGCCGGCCACTGGGCCGGTCGCACCGCCTCGACGGCGACGCGATCGCTGGCTAGCAGGCGGTTGTGTTCCCACGGAAAGGCGTAGACGATGCGCAGTGGCCGCGGCCGCCGGTCGTAGGAGTCCAGCACGCGCCGCACCGCCGCGTCGAACACCTCACCGAAGAACGGACAGTACAGGAACACAATCGACGTGTCCTCGGGCACGGCCCACGTCCGCACGTCCGCCGTCACGGCCTCGGCCGACCCGCAGCGCAGCCGAGGCCGTGCGGCCGCGAGGTTGCGTCGTGCCGCCTGGGTCAGCTCGTCGACCAGGTCGACACCCACGACGCGGTCGACGGGCAGACGTCCAGCGATCAGAAGCGCCTGGCCTTTCCCCGAGCCGAGGTCGACGAAGACATCACCGGCGCCCGCCCCCAGGTCACGCAGTGTGCGGCGAAGCGGCAGCCACTGGCTCGTAGAAGGCACTGTCGCCGACTGTGTCCGACCCGGCATCGTTGACGTAGACGTGCCCGCCCGTGCGGACCTCGAGCAGGCGCTCGAATGCCGACTGCTGCAGCGCCTCGAGGCGGCGCGTCGACCACCAAAGCGTTCGCCGTAGCGGACTGGGCACGAGGCGGCGCAGAGTGCTGCGCGAATTCGTGAAGCGGAGCTCTCTCGCGAGACGGCCGACGGTGAGGATGGAGCGGATGGCTCAGTCTACTGCGCCGCCGGAGCGCGCCGCAACAGCAGGCTCCGGGCGTAGCGCCCCTGACCAGGTCTAAGCACACGCTGGCGGACGGGCTCGGCGCCCCCCTGGTACGGATCGGGCGCTGGCTCACGCGCGCCGCGTTGCCTGACCGGTCGCGTAGCCTTCGGCCGCGATGACGCTGGCCGTTCACCGCGCCGCCGGGCCCCAGCCGCTGTGGGCGACCGTGCCGCCGGCCGCCCGCGCCCACTACCTGCGCCGCGCGGCGCAGGCGATCCTCGACGAGCTCTCAGAGCTCGCGGACGTGCTCGGCGCCGAGGCGCGCGTCCCGCGCACCGAGGCGCTCCTCGCGGAGCTGCTGCCGAGCGTCGCCGGCCTGCACGAGCTCGCCGACGACGGCCCGAAGGCGCTCGCCGACCGGCGCCTCGGCCGCGCGGCGGTGCTGCGCGGCGGCCGGCGCGCGGTGCTCTTCCACGCGCCCGTCGGCGTCGTGGGGATCCGCGGCGCCGAGGGCTCGCCGTGGGCCGAGGCGGTGCTGGAGGCCGCGGCCGCGCTGCTGGCGGGCAACGGCGTCGTGCTGGCGGCCGCCTCGGAGGTCGCCGGTCGCCGCTTCGCGTCCGCGCTGGGCCGGGCCGGGCTGCCCGACGGCCTGCTCTGGGTCGTCGCTCCGGACGCGGACCTGACCGCGTGCGACGCCGTCGTCGAGACCGGCGCGCCGGGCCCGAAGGCCACGATGCTCGTCCTCGACGGCGCCCCGCTGGACCGGACGGTCAGCGGCGCGCTGTGGGCCGCGTACGCCCGCGGCGGGCAGGGCACCGCCTCCGTGGGGCGCATCGTCGCCGTCCCGGCGACCACCGCCGGCCTGCTCGCTGGCCTCGAGGCCGGCGCCCGCGCGCTGAAGGTCGGCGACCCGCGCGACCCGGCGACCGAGGTGGGCCCGCTCGCCTCCGCCGGCCAGGTTGCCGCCGTCGAGGCGCTCGTGCGCGAGACCGAGGAGGCCGGCGCCGTGCGCCTGTGCGGCGGGCCGCTCAGCGGCGCGCTCTACGCGCCCGTTCTCCTGCGCAGCGTCCCGCCCGGCGCGCGCCTGCTGCGCGACCCGGCGCCGGGGCCGGTCCTCGCCGTCGTCGAGGCCGGGTCGGAGGCCGACGCGATCGAACTGGCGACGGGGGCGCAGGCCGTGTCCGTCTGGACCGGGGAGCGCCCGTACGGCGAGCGCGTGGCACGGGCGATCGGCGCCGGCCTGACCTGGGTCAACGAGCACGGCGCCGCGGCGCCCGCGGCGCCCATCCGCCTCGCCCGCCACACCGACCCCCGCCAGCTCGCCTCGCGCTCCATCCGCCTGCGCAGCGCCCGCTGGCTGCCCTCGGACCCGCGGCTGGTGCGCGCGTCCGAGACCGCCGCGCGCCTGCTCTACGGGCGCGAGAGCGAGCGGCTGGAGGTGCTGCGCTCCGGCGGCCCGGCGCTCGCGCGCGTCGCCGTGCGCCTGGCGCGGCAGGGGGTGCGGCGCAGCTGGTGAGGGACGGGCCAGGGGTGGGGCGCCGGGATCCTCGGCGTTCTACGCAGCGCGGCGCTCGGCGAGCGCGGGATCCTCCGCCGCCCTACGCCGCCCGCGCGCTCGGCGCGAGCCGGAGCTTCGCCGGCAGCAGCGGGACGACCACGCGCTTGAGGTACTCCGCGCCACCGCGCACGGCGGCGCCGCGGACCGGGTCCCAGCCGAAGCCGTACTGGCGGCGGATGTCCGGCGGCAGCAGGCCGACCGTGACCTGGTTGACCAGCTCGAGCAGCGGGACGAAGCGCTTCGGCACGGGCGGGCGCATGACGATCTCGACCGCCAGCTCGCGCGCCTTGGCGCCGACGTGCAGGTCGCCCGAGGCGAGGACCCCCGCGACGTAGGCCTCGAAGGCGTCGATGTCGGACGGCGTGTGCTCGTAGGGCAGGCCGAAGAGCTCGGCCAGCAGGCGGAAGTCCTGCCAGTAGGCCTCCTGCTCGTCGCGCGACAGCGCACCGACGTAGCGCTGGTAGACGAGCAGGTTGGAGTCCACGAGCGTGGCGATGATCCACAGCAGCAGCTCGGGATCGTCCGCGCGCCAGGGCGTGCCGGCCGCGAAGCGCCCGGCGGGCTCGCGCAGCGCTCCGCGGACGCGGCGGTGGATCGCCCGCACGGGGCGGGTCGCGGCGTCGGCCTCCTCGCGCGTGCCGAAGCCGATCGCCGTCAGCACCTTGGCGGTCCGCGCCAGGCGCGGGTAGGGCTCGGCGAGCATGGTCGTCGCCTCGAAGAAGCCGGCGAACGCGACGGGGTGCGCCGCCTGCATCAGCAGTGCGCGCGGGCCCGCGAGGCCGACCGCCCGCTCGCGCTGGACGCGGCGCAGCATCGAGTCGTCGGTGAAATAGCCTCCGGGCCCCATGTCGCTGTCCACGGTACGGCCCTGGAAGCGCTCTGGACTACGCTGACGGCATGCCAGCTCAGGCCTACGCGGGCAAGGCGTGCGTCTGCCAGTTCCGGCGCGGGATCTGCGACCAGACCTGCGTGCGCGACATGCTCGACACGCCCTTTTACATCGCCTGCCTACGGCTGACCGGGCGCCGCTGCGTGGTCGTCGGCGGCGGGGACATCGGCCTGGAGAAGGTCGAGGGCCTGCTCGCGTGCGACGGCAGGGTCGTCCTGATCGCCCCCGCGGCGGGGCCGGAGCTCGAGCGCCTCGCCGCCGAGGACTCGATCGAGTGGGAGCGGCGCGCATATCGCACCGAGGATCTCGAGGCCACGTTCATCGTCATCGCGGCGACGAGCGACACCGACGTCAATATCCGCGTCTACGACGATGCCGAGAAGCGGGCGATGCTCGTCAACGTCGTGGACGTCCCGCCGCTGTGCAACTTCATCCTCCCGGCCATCGTGCGGACGGGGCCGCTGGCAATCGCGATCTCGACCGCGGGCGCCTCCCCGGCGCTGGCCAAGCGCATCAAGCGCGAGATCGCAGAGACCTACGGCCCCGAGCACGCCCGCCTGGCGGAGCTGCTCAACGACGTGCGCGGCTGGGCGAAGGGCACCCTTGCGACCTACCAGGACCGCAAGGCGTTCTTCGAGGGCATCGTCAACGGCGAGCCCGACCCGATCGCCCTCCTGCGCGCCGGTGACGAGGCCGCGGTGCGCGACCTCATCGACGCCGCGCGCCACTCCGCGCTCGTCTGAATCGACATACCCTGCGCGCTGCATGCGCACCGCCGTCCTCACGGTCTCGACCTCCGTCTCCGCCCGTCGCCACGAGGACCGCTCCGGGCCGGCGCTCGCGGCGCGCGCGGAGGCCGCGGGCTGCGAGATCGTCGCCATGGAGGTCGTCCCGGACGACCGCGCCCTGATCGAGGACCGGCTGCACCACTACGTCGACGCCGGCTGCGACGTGATCCTGACCACCGGCGGCACCGGCTTCACGCCCGACGACGTGACGCCGGAGGCCACCCGCGCCGTCATCGAGCGCGAGGCGCCCGGGATCGCCGAGGCGATGCGCGCCGTCAGCCTCGCCCACACGGAGATGGCGGTGCTCAGCCGCGCCGTCGCAGGCATCCGCGCGCAGACGCTGATCGTGAACTTCCCCGGCTCGCCGAAGGCCGTCGAGGAGTGCTTCGGCGTGCTCGAGCCGGTGCTGCCGCACGCGGTGCGGACGCTGCGCGGCGAGTCGCGCCATGACCACGATTGAATCCCCCAACGCCGTCGAGTGCGCTGGGGCGGGGCGCGCCTACGGCGAGCGCGTCGTGCTGCGCGACGTGTCCTTCGCGCTGCCCGCCGGCCGCACGCTGGCGGTCTTTGGCGCCAACGGCGCCGGCAAGACGACGCTGCTGCGCATGCTCGCCACGCTGCTGCGCCCGCACGCCGGCACCGTCAGGGTGCTCGGCTGCGAGCTGCCCGGGCAGGGATGGCGGGTGCGCGGGCGCCTGGGCCTCGTCGCGCACTCCCCGATGCTCTACGCCGCGCTCTCCGCGCGCGAGAACCTGCGCTTCCACGCCCGCCTGCACGGGCTCGGCGCCGAGCGGGGCGAGGCGCTGCTGGCGGCGGTCGGCCTCGGGCTGCGCGGCGACGAGCCCCTGCGCACCCTGTCGAGCGGCATGGTCCAGCGCGTCGCCGTCTGCCGCGCCGTCCTGCACGAGCCCGAGCTGCTGCTGCTCGACGAGCCGTTCGCCAACCTGGACCCGGGGGCGACCGCCCTGGTCGAGCCCTTGATCGGCCGGGCGAGCGGCGCCACCCGGGTCGTGATCTCCCACGACGTGGACGAGGGCCTGGCGGCCGCCGACCTCGTGCTCGGGCTGCGCGGCACGGGCGTGGCGCTGCTCGCGCCGGCTGCGCAGGTCAGCGCGGCCGACGTGCGGGAGCTGTACCGGTGAGGGCCGCCGTCGGCGCGCTCGTGCGCAAGGACCTGCGGGCGGAGCTGCGCTCGTTCGAGGCGGTCCCGGCGATGCTCATGTTCACCGTCAGCGCGTTCGTGCTCTTTCACTTCGGGCTCGACCGCGCGTCGCTTGAGGGCGACCTCGCCTCCGGCGTGCTGTGGGTGACGCTGCTGCTGGCGGCCGTGCTGGGCATGAACCGGCTGTTCGTGACCGAGCGCGAGCAGGGCGGCTTCGACGCGTTCCTGCTGGCGCCCGTCGACCGGACGGCGATGTTCGTCGCCAAGGCGCTCGTGCTGTTCGGCTTCCTCGTCGTCGTCGAGGTCGTGGCGGTCGCGGCGTTCGCGCTGCTGCTGCTCTCCCCCGGCCTCGGCCAGGCACTGCCGGGCCTGGCGCTCGTGCTGACGCTGGCCGACGTCGGGCTGGCCGTGATCGGCACGCTCGTCGGCGCGCTCGCGGTCCAGACCCGCGCGCGCGACCTGATCGTCCCGCTGCTCGCGCTGCCGCTGAGCCTCCCGCTGCTGATCGCCGCGGCGAGCGCGACCGCGCCGCTGCTGGCCGAAGGCGGCGCGGGAGCCCTCGAGGGACGGTGGCTGGCGATCCTCGCACTGTACGATGTGGTCTTCGGACTGCTGTCCTACGCCGTCTTCGACTTCCTCCTAGAGGACTGACCCATCTTCGGCCGCGGCCTCAAGCTCTACGCCATCGGCTCCGCCGTCCTGCTGACGACGGCCTTCGCCCTTGTCTTCTTCTACGCGCCGGTCGACGCCGACCAGGGCTTCGTGCAGAAGATCTTCTACGTCCACGTGCCGCTGGCCATCGTCGCGCTGGTCGGCTTCGTGGTCGGCGGGGTCTACGGCATCCGCTTTCTGCGCTCGGGCGACCGCGCGCACGACCTGCGCTCCTACGTCGCCATCCACATGTCGCTGATCTTCGGCGTCGGCGCGCTGCTCACCGGCTCGATCTGGGCGCGTGCCTCGTGGGGGCACTGGTGGCTGTGGGACGAGCCGACGCTCGTGTCCTTTCTGATCGTCTTTTTGCTGTACGCCTGCTACCAGCCCCTGCGCTTCTCGATCGAGGACCCGGAGCGCCAGGCGCGCTACGCCGCCGTCTTCTCGGTCGTCGGCGGCGCCTTCGTGCCGCTGAACTTCATGGCCGTGCGCGCGGCGCAGTCGTTCGCGCACCCGCGCACGCTGAGCCACACCGCGAGCCTGCCGGGGTCGGTGCTGGTGACCTTTTTGCTCGCGATCGCCGCGATCGGCCTGCTCTTCACCACGCTGTGCAAGTACGAGCTGACGGCGAAGGCGGCGCGGATGCAGCTGCGCCGGCTCAAGCGCCGCCTGTCCGGCGAGTCCGTGGTCACCCTCGACCAGGGGCGCTCGGCGGCCCCGCAACAGCTCTGATGCCCGCCCTGCCGCTCGGCGAGGCCGGCAAGTACGTCGCCGCCGCGTACCTGGTCTTCCTCGCCCTGGTGCTGATCTACGTGGCGATCATGGCCGTCCGCCTGGCGCGCGTCGCGCGCGACGTGCAGGAGATCTCAGAGCTGCTCGACGCCGGCTCGGAGACGGTGGAGCCCAAGCGCGAGACCGTGATCACGTGAGCGAGCTCCTGCTTCTCGGAACGTCGTACAAGACCGCGCCGCTGGCGCTGCGCGAGCGCATCGCGCTGACCGACACCGGGGCCGAGAGGCTGCTGGGCGAGTTGCTCGCCGCGCCCGACGTGCACGAGGCGGTGGTCGTCTCCACCTGCAACCGCACCGAGCTCTACCTCGTCGTGGGCGACCCGGTCGAGGCCGAGAGCGCCGTCGTCGCCCAGCTCGCGCGGCGGGCCGGCCTGCGCCCCACGGAGCTGCTCGAGGGCGTCTACTCCGAGCGCAACTGCGAGGCCGCCCGGCACCTGTACCGCGTCGCCGGCGGCCTGGAGTCGATGGTCGTCGGCGAGGCCGAGGTCCAGGGCCAGATCAAGCGCGCCTACGAGCTGGCGCTGGGGGCCCGCAGCACCGGGCCGCTGACCAACAAGCTCTTCCGCGCCGCGCTTGAGACCGGCAAGCGCGTGCGCTCGGAGACGGCGATCGGCGAGGGGCGCAACAGCGTGGCCTCGGTCGCCGTCGACCTCGCGCGCGACGCGCTCGGCGATTTGGCCGACCGGCGCACCCTGATCGTCGGCGCCGGCGAGACCGCCGAGCTGACCGCCCAGGCGCTGCACGAGCGCGGCGTCGAGACCCTGTTCGTCGCCAACCGCCGCCGCGAGCGCGCCGCGTCGCTGGCCGCCCGCTTCGGCGGCTCGACGCTCGCCATCGACGAGCTGCCGGCCGAGCTGCTGCGCGCGGACATCGTCGTCGCCTCCACCTCGTCCCCGCACGCGCTGATCGAGGCCGAGGTGCTCGCCGAGGTCATGGCCGAGCGCGGCGGCCGACCGCTGCTGCTGATCGACCTCGCGGTCCCGCGCGACATCGAGCCCGCGTGCGGCGGCCTTTCCGGCGTGACGCTCGCCAACATCGACGACCTGCGCGCCACCGTCGCGCGCCACACGCAGGTGCGCCGCAGCCAGGCCCGGCTGGCGGAGGGCATCGTCGAGCAGGAGATCGCGGGCTTCGCCGGCTGGCTGGGCTCGCTCGAGGTCGTGCCCACGATCGCCGCCCTGCGGGCGCACGCCAACGCCGTCGTGGACTCCGTTCTCGCGGAGAACGCGGGGCGCTGGGAGTCGCTGGGCGAGAGGGACCGCGCGCGCGTCGAAACGGTCGCCAGGGCCGTCGCGAACCGCCTGCTGCACGAGCCGACCCTGCAGGTCAAGCAGTCGGCCGGCGGCGGCCAGCGCCACGCGCGCATGCAGGTGCTGCGCGAGCTGTTCGGGCTCTCCGAGCCCGTCCCGCCGGAGGGCGAGCTCGCCGACGTCCGGCCCCTCCGGGCCTTTTGAAGACGCTGCGCGTCGGGACGCGCGCGAGCCCGCTGGCGCTCGCGCAGGCGGGCTGGGTCGCCGATCGGCTGGACGGTGGCGCCGAGCTGGTCGTCATGCGCACGAGCGGGGACGTGAATATGTCCCCACCCGCCCCCGAGGACAAGTCGCGCTGGATCGACACGATCGAGGCCGCGCTGGTGGCGGGCGAGATCGACCTCGCCGTGCACTCGGCCAAGGACGTGCCGGGCGACCTCGCCGCGGGCACCGAGATCGTCGCCGTGCCGGCGCGCGAGGACCCGCGCGACCTGCTGATCGGAACGGTCGGCCCGGGCGCGCGCGTGGGCACCGCCTCGCTGCGCCGCCGCGCCCAGCTGGCCGCGTGGCGGGACGACCTGCAGGTCGTCGACCTGCGCGGGAACGTCGACACCCGCCTGCGCAAATGGCGCGGCGGGGAGGTCGAGGCGCTCGTGCTGGCGCGCGCGGGGCTGCTGCGCCTCGCCGACCCGTCGCACCCCGCCGGGACCGTGCTCGACACGCCGGTGTTCGTCCCCGCGGCGGGGCAGGGCGCGCTCGCGCTGCAGGCCCGCAGCGGCGACGCCGCCACGCGCGCGGCGACCCTGCCCGTCCACGACCCGCGCGCACTGGCCTGCCTGCTGGCCGAGCGCGCCGCGGTGCGCGTGCTCGGCGCCTCCTGCGACACGCCGGTCGGCATCCACGCCGACGGCCGCACGACGCGCGGGTTCGTCGGCGCGGTGGACGGCTCGTCCTGGGTCCTGGACGAGGTCGACGGCCTCGACGGCGAGGGCCTAGCGCAGCGCATGCTCGTCGCCGGCGCGCGGGAGCTGCTCGGGTGACCGCCTACCTGGTCGGCGCGGGGCCCGGCGATCGCGGATTGCTCACCCTGCGGGCTGCCGAGCTGATCGCGCGCGCCGACGTGATCCTCTACGACCTGCTGGTCGGCGCCGATGCGCTGAGCGGCGCCCGCCCCGACGCCGAGCTGGTCTACGTCGGCAAGCAGGGCGGCGGCGAGCAGGTATCGCAGGACGCCACCAACGCGCTGCTGGTCGAGCACGCGCGCAAGGACAGGACCGTGGTGCGGCTCAAGGGCGGCGACCCGTTCGTGTTCGGCCGCGGCGGGGAGGAGGCGCTCGTGCTGCGCGCGGCGGGCATCCCCTTCGAGGTCGTGCCCGGCATCACCGCCGGCCTCGCGGCGCCCGCCTACGCCGGCCTCCCGGTCACCCAGCGCGACATGGCCAGCGCGGTGGCCTTCGTCACGGGCCACGAGAACCCCGCCAAGCCCGAGACGGCGCTCGACTGGCCCGCCCTGGCGCGCTTCCCGGGCACGCTCGTCTTCTACATGGGCGTGCGCTCGCTGGAGCGCATCGCGACACGGCTCGTGGAGGGCGGCCGGTCTCCCGAGGAGCCGGTCGCGATCGTCGAGCGCGGCACCCTGCCCGATCAGCGCACGACCCTGGCCACGCTGGCCACCGTCGCGCAGCGGGCGGCAGAGGCCGCGGTCCGCGCCCCGGCGATCACCGTGGTCGGGGCGGTCGCCGCGCTGCCCGAGCAGCTCGCGTGGCTCGAGGCCCGCCCGCTGCACGCCGTGCGCGTGGCGGTCACCCGGGCGCGCGCCCAGGCCAGCCCGCTGGCCGCACGGCTGCGCGACCTCGGTGCCGAGGTCGTCGAGGCGCCGGCGATCCGCACCCGGTCGCTGAACGCCGAGCTCCCGCTCCTGAGCGGGTCGGACCTGATCGTCGTGAGCTCCCCCAACGGCGCTCATGAGCTGTTCGCCGCTCTGGAGCGCTCGGGCCGGGACACGCGCGCCCTGGCCGGGCACCGCGTCGCCGCCATGGGGCCGGGCACCGCGCGGGCACTGCGCGAGCACGGCGTGATCGCGGACGTCGTCCCCGGGCGATCGGTCGCGGAGGGGATGCTCGAGGCGCTCGAACCCGTCCCGATCGCCCGTGCCCTGATCGTGCGGGCCAGCGAGGGCCGCGACGCGCTGCCCGACGCGCTGCGCGAGCGCGGCGCCGAGGTCGTCGTGCTCGCCCTCTACGAGACGGTCTCGGAGCCGCTCGACGCGGCCGCGCTGGCGGCGACCGCCGCCGCGGACTGGATCACCTTCACCTCGGCCTCCACCGTGCGCTTCCTCGCGGCGGCCGCCGGCGGCACGCTGCCGGAGGGCCCGCGCCTGGCCTCGATCGGCCCGGCGACCAGCGCGGCGCTGCGCGAGCACGGGCGCGAGCCCGACCTCGAGGCCGACCCGCACACGCCAGACGGCCTCGTCGACGCGCTGGTCAACTCCGGTTGACTGTGGTCGCCGGGTCAACTACAGTTGACCACTTGGAGACCGCCGCCGCGATCGAGCCGAGCCCCGAGGACGCCCTCGCCGCCGTCGCAGCGCTGCGCCGGCTGGCCGATCGCGTCGAGGACGACGCCGTCGAGCGTGCGCTGCGCGACGCGTGGACCTGGGCGCAGGTGGCCGAGGCGCTCGGCGTGACCAAGCAGGCGGTCCACAAGAAGCACGCCAAGCGGCTGAGGGAGGACTGATGTTCGAGCGGTTCACCAAGGACGCGCGCCGGGTCGTGCTGCGAGCGGCGGACGTGGAGGCCGCGGCGCTCGGCGCCTCGGCGATCGAGGCCGAGCACCTGCTGCTCGCCCTCAGCGAGACGATCGGGGTCGAGCACGACACGCTCGTGGACGCGTTGGAGGCGGAGACCGCCGCCAGCCTCGACGCCGTCGGCGTGTCGCTGCGCCCGCCCCCGCCGGGGCGGCACCGCCGCAGGTTCCGCATGGCGACCTCGGCGAAGGTGGCGATGCACCGGGCGGTGCAGGCGGCGGTCGCGACCAAGGACCTTGAGATCACGCCCAAGCACCTCGCCCTCGGCGTGCTGAAGGCGGAGGTCGGCACGGTGCCCCGCGCGCTCGCGCTCGCGGGCCTGGGCCGCGAGGCGCTAGCCGCGGGGCTGTAGCTTCAGGCCCTGGTGGCGCTTCCCATCACCTTTCTCTCCGACTACGGGCGACGAAGTCCGGCGTGACGCGGCTCGGGCGCCCCCGCCTGCACCTGCGCGTCGCGACCTCGACGAACGAGCGCGCGCGCGCGCTCGCCGCGGCCGGCGCGCCGCACGGCACGCTCGTCACGGCGACCGAGCAGACCGCGGGCCGAGGACGGCAGGGGCACGACTGGGCGGGGCCGCCCGGTCGCGCGCTGCTGTGCTCGCTCGTGCTGCGCGAGCACGACGGGCTGCTGCCCCTGCGCGCCGGGCTCGCCGTCGCCGACATCGCCGGCGCTGACGCGCGCGAGAAGTGGCCCAACGACGTGTTGGTCAGGCAGCGCAAGGTCGCCGGCATCCTGGTCGAGGCGCGGCCGCAGGAGGGCTGGGCGGTGCTCGGGATCGGCGTGAACGTCGCGGTCGACCTGGACGACATGCCAGCGGACCTGCGCGCGACGGCCGGGACGCTCGGGCGCTCCGCGGACGAGCTCGAGGGCGTGCTGATCGAGCTGCTCGCCGCGCTCGAGGCGCGCCTGGGCGAGCCGGCGCCGGGCGCGCTCGCCGCCCTGCGCGCGCGCGACGCGCTGCGCGACCGCCCGGTCGCCTGGGCCGCCGGGCAGGGGACGGGCGCGGGCGTCGACGCCGAGGGGCGCCTGCTCGTGCGAACGAGCGCCGGCGACGTCGTGGCGCTGGACGCGGGCGAGGTCCATCTCCTGGGGGTGCCGGCGGACGCCACGCGGCCACCGCAGGCGGGCCACCCAACGTCTAGCTTCTGAGCGATGGACCTCCCGACCGGCCGCATCACCATCCCGACGGACGTCGTGCGCCGAGCCTTCGGCGAGGACAAGGTCCTGCTGAACCTGGCGACGGGCCACTACCACGGCCTCAACCCGACGGGCTTCTATATGGTCGCCCTGCTCGAGGAGACCGAGGACGCCCTCGTCACCGCCCAGCGCACCGCCGAGGAGCTCAACGTCCCGCTGGAGACCGTCACCGACGACCTCGCCGCCCTCTGCTCGGAGCTCGAGCAGCGCGGCCTGATCGTGATCGAGGATCTGGCCTAGCCTCGGGCCAAGTGCTTCTGTGCATTTCCCCCTCCCACGAGGGGGCGAATGCACGCAATGCACGCCGCGCGGGCGAATCGAGCCTCGCCGCCCCACCCAGACGAGCTGTAGGTAGACGCCCGCCGTTCGCAGCCCTACGCGGCTTCGGCGTCCGGCTTCGCGTCGCCGGGCGCGGCCGGCTTGCGGCGCGCGCGGGGGCGGGCCGGCTTGGGCGTCGCGGGCGCGGGCTTGGCGGGGCGGGCGCGCGGGGCG
>JBBSIC010000008.1:0-81273 GCA_038232275.1 Solirubrobacterales bacterium
GGCCGCCGCCCCTACCCCGCCGGCACGAACAGCCGGGCGTTGCGGTCCGCGCGGGTGCCGATGAACCCGCGCGGGCGCCCGCCCTGGGCGTCCAGGAAGGCGAGCTCGCGCGCGACCCCAGCGAGGCCGCGCCCGTCCTGGTCGACCATCCACGTCTCCAGCGCGTACCCGCCCGCGGCGTCCTGTCGCAGGCGCAGCATGCGGCCCTGCATCGGCGAGTCCGCCAGCGAGGATGTCGAGACGATCCAGTAGTGGTCGCGCGGCGTGAGCCGGTTGCGGTGCGAGTCGCCGTGGACCGCGGCGACGACGTGCGGATCGGCGTCGAGGAGGCGCAGGATCGCCTCGGGCAGCGACTGGTGGGAGACGATCACGACGGGCCGGTCGCGGGCGAGGGTGAGCTGGTCGCCCAGCCACGCGAGCTGCGCGGGTTCCGTGACCGGCGCCTGACCGCCCGCGCGGTTGGCGATGTCGAGGACGACCGCGCGCACCCCGGCGCCGACGTCCGCGGTGTAGTCGAGGCGCTCCGGCGTCCGGGTCGCGCGCCCGCGGGCGAGCGCGCGCACGAGCTCGGCGCTGGTGACCGACCGCCGCGCCGGGTCGGCGGGGACCCTCAGGCTGCGGCCGCCGCGCGCGGCGCCGAGCAGCGCGTCGACGGCCTGCGCGGTGGTCGCCTGCGACGGGAGCTTCGCGCGCGGGTCGAGCGAGGTGATGAGGCGGTCGCCCGTCGCGATCCTGTCCGTCCGCGCGTCGGGCCGCTTCTCGCCCTGCAACAGCACGTCGTGGTTGCCGGCGACGGCGAACCACGGGGCGCTGAGGCCGGGGGACCGGAAGGCGCGCTGGGCGGCTGCGAGCATGCCCGGGTGGCGGGGCGGGTCCACGTCCGGGCGGTAGTAGAACGGGTCGGGATCGTCGGCGGACTGCACGCCGCGGTACCCGGGGCCGCCGGAGTCCGGGTCCACCCGGCCGCCGTCGAGCAGTCGCAGCGCCCAGTCGAGCTCGTCGCGCTGGTCGTTGTCGGTGATGTCGCCCGTGACGAAGACGGCCTCGGGGCGCTGGCGGTTCAGCGCCCGCACGGCGGCGGCGACGACCTGGGTCGACAGCGCCTCCTGCGGGCGGAAGGCCGGGTCGAACGGCTCGCCGTAGCGGTCCAGGAATGGCGTGCGCGCGGGGGATTCCTCGTCGCGCACGTGCAGGTCGGTGAGCTGGCCGAAGGTGGCCAGCACCCTGCCCGGACGGCTCGCGGGCGCCAGCTCCGTCCGGTCGCGCAGGGCCTCGCCCGGCGCGGACTGCAGGGCGCCGTCGCCGTCCGGGTCGGCGAGGGTGCGCTCGAGGGTGGAGGCGGCCGGGCGCGCAGCGGAGGACCTGCCGTCGCCGCCGCAGCCGGAGATCGCGAGCACGAGCGCAAGCAGCAGCGCGGCCGGTGCGCGCCTCACGGCAGCTCCTCCCGCAGGCCGATAACGACGGGCTCGCGCACCATGCTGCGCGCCACCGCCAGCGCGGCGAGGACCGCCAGCAGCGCCAGCGCGCCGGCGACGGCGCCGGCCTGCAGCGCGCTCGGGCGCAGCGGCAGCGCGGCGTAGCTCGCCGCCAGGCGCGTGACGAGCGGTGCGAGCACGAGCCGCTCCAGCAGGATGGCCAGCAGCGCGGCGGGGACGGCGACCGCGGCCGCCGCGCCGGCCAGGACGGCGGCGAGGTCGGCGCGCGACGCGCCGCACGCGCGCAGCACGGAGAGCGCGCCCCGGCGCTCGCGCGCGGTCATCGCCAGGCCCTGCACGAGCGCGTACAGGCACACGAGCCCGACCGCCAGCGCCACCGCGCGCAGCACGTTCGCGAGGATCCCGAGAAAGGCGGTGTTGCGCGTCGTCGCTCCGCCGACGCGCACGGGCACCAGGCCGAGGTCGCGCAGCCGGGCGAGGACGGCGGCGCGGTCGGCGCCCGGCTCGAGGCGCAGGACGCTCTGGCCGGACCCGCCCGGGTCGGCGCCGAGCAGTGTGGGGGCGGAGACCCAGGCGATGCGGCCGCTGTCGTCGAGCGCGCGCACGACGCCGACGACCTTAAGCCGCAGCTCGTGACCGGAGGGATCGAGCGTGGCGAGCGTCGAGCCGGGGCGCAGCCCGAGGGCGTCGGCGAGCCCGAGGCCGACCTCGACCTCGTTGCGCGCCCGCAGGCGCCGGCCCGAGGCCAGCGGCGGGGAGTCGAAGCGCACGTGGTCGCCCTCGTAGGCGACGAGGCGCACGGGCTCGCCGAGCCGGAAGGCGTCCGTGGCTTGGATCGTGTAGCGCTGGGTGGCGGCGGCGATGCCTCCGATGGCGCGCAGCGTGGGCAGCAGCCCGGCGCGGGCGTCGACGGTGAGCTGGTAGCGCTTGCCGAGGACGGCCGGATCGTCGCGCAGGCGCACGAGCAGCGACGCGAGCCCGAGCATCAGCAGCACGACGCCGGCGCAGACGCCGATCGTCGCGACCGAGCCGGCCCAGCGCGCGCGGGCGGCGACGGCGAAGCGCGCGCCCATGCGCAGCAGGCCGTCGCTGGAGGCGCGGCGCGGCGCCGCGCGGCGCGCGAGCTCGCCGCCGTGCAGCAGCGGCGCGATCGGTCGCCGCGCCGCGCGCCAGGCGGGCAAGGCCGAGGCGGCGACGACGACGGCGCAGACCCCGATCCAGGCGAGCACCAGCGGCGGGAGCAGCGCGGCGCCGGGCGGGCGCTCGTTGAGGGCGAGCAGGAGCGAGCGCGCGGGGCCGCCGACCGCCAGCGCGCCCGCGACGAGCCCGGCCGCCGCGGCCGGCGCGGCGACGAGGAGCGCCGCCCCCGCATGCCCGGCCACGACGCGCGCGGGGGAGAAGCCGAGCGCCCGCCGGACGCCGAGCCCGGGCAGCCGGCGCTGGACCTCGGCGTGGGCGCCGGAGGCGAGCATGGTCCCGGCCGCCACCAGGGCGACCAGCGCGAAGGCGACCAGCAGCGCGATCACGATGCCGGCGGCCTGGTCGAGGGTCACGCGCACGCCCTCGCGCGTGATGAAGCTGAGGTCGCCGAGCCCGAACGCCTCTGTGCGGGCCGAGGCGAGCGTGATCGGCGCGCGCGCCCGGTCGTTGACCCACAGCAGCGCGACGTTGGCCGGGATCCGCTGCGAGGCCTCGTCCTCGCGGTCGCCGACGTAGACCTTCGCGGTCTTGGCCAGCGGGAAGGCGACGTTGTCCGGCGAGACGGCGACGCCGACGACGCGCAGGCCGCCCGCGCGCCCGACCTTCAGCGTGTCGCCGGGCCCGACACCCCACTCCCGGGCGACGCCCTGCTCGACCACGACCTCGCCGCGGCGGCCGGACAGGTCGCGGCCGGCCACGATCTCGTAGCCGCGGCGCCCGCCGAGCAGGATCTCCAGGCGGCCGTTGCGGGTGGCGCGGCCCCGGAAGCGTAGCCGGACGTGGTCGACCTCGTAGCGGTAGGAGCTCGACTGCAGGTTGGGCAGGCCGCGCACGCGCTCGTCGAGCACGCTGCGGCGCTGCGGGGCGAAGCGCGCGATGACGTCGGGGAGGTCGGCGGCGCGGGCGGCGCGGTCGAAGCCCGTGCGCAGTCCGAAGCCGACGGTGACCGCGGCACCGGCCACGAGCGCGGCGGCGAAGACGCCCGCGGCCGCCAGCCAGCGCCTCATGCCCCGACCAGCAGGCCCTCGTGCAGCCGCAGGACGCGGTCGGCGACCGCGGTCGCCGCCGGGTCGTGCGTGACGAGCAGGACGGCCCGGCCCTCGTCGGCGGTCTCGCGCAGCAGCCGCAGGACCTCGGCGCCCGACGCGCCGTCGAGGTTGCCCGTCGGCTCGTCGGCGAGGATCACCGCGGGATCGTTGACCAGCGCCCGGGCGATCGCGAAGCGCTGCTGCTCCCCGCCGGAGAGCTGGACCGGCGAGAGGCCGGCGACCGTGCGCAGGCCCAACCGGTCGACGAGCTCGCCGGCCCGCCGCCCCGCCTGCGGGTGCGCGCCGCGCACCCGGCCGGCCAGGCGCACGTTGGCCTCCCCGGTCAGCTCGGGCAGCAGGTGAAAGAACTGAAAGACGAAGCCGATGCGCCGCCGGCGCAGCGCCGCCAGGCGCCGCTCGGAGCCGCCGTCGACGCGCTCGCCGGCCACCTCGATCCGTCCGGCGTCGGCGCGGTCCAGGCCGCCCAGCACGTGCAGCAGCGTGGACTTGCCGGTGCCCGAGCGGCCGAGCACCGCCACCAGCTCGCCCGCCTGCACCTCCAGCTCGGCCCCGTCCAGGAGCCGCCGGGCGGCCCGGCCCTCTCCGAAGGTCTTGACGAGCCCGGAGGCGCGAAGCACCCGCCGAACGCTAGGCCGCGAACCTAAAGGGCACGGCCCCGCCGCCGCGTTGGCAGCTCGGACACCACCCATCCCACCGACGGGCGCATCTTCTCCCGGCGGCGATCATGCTGCACGTGTGCCGGCGGTCCTCTCCAAATCCGGTTCGCCGGCCTCATGCCGGCAGCCGCCGTTTCCCACGAAGCCGCGTCCTGCCGCGACCCCGAGGCCTGGCGTCGCGGCCGGGGGCGGCGCGAGGCAGGCTGCCCGTCGCCGGGTCGTGGCGGCGGCACTCCTGGCAGCCGTTCTGGCGTGCCTCGGGGTCGCGACCGAGGCGGGCGCCGAGGTGACGCCCCGCGCCTCCCTGACCGACGAGGAGTGCTTCTCCTTCGCCGACCACGTCACCGCGGGCCTCGAATCGTCCTGGTCGCCGCAGGACGCGGCCTATCGGACGGACGGGGCCCGGCGCGATCTCCACGATCGACAACGCGGCGATGCTCACGGTGCACGCGACGGCTGCCGCGCAGGGGCACGTCGGCCCGTCGCGCAACGACGCGCGCCCCAGGGTGCTGGTCGGCAAGCTCACGGCGTCGCCGCCGTATCTCACGGCGTCGCAGCCGCCCCACCACGACAAGTTGTTCCACACCCCGGGGTGGATGTCCAACGTCGACGGGGCTACGCCGACATGGACAAGTCCATCGATCCGAAGGTCACAGAGGCGCTGGCGACCGCCTATCAGGCCAAGGACGTGCTCCGGCTTTCACCTGAGGACGTGCGGGCCATTCGGGACGAGGTTCACGCGGTCTCGCACGTGCCGTTCTTCCGCTTTCCGCGCGTCCGGCTCAACGGCGGTGATGGTTGAGGAGGCCGCGGCGCCCAGTATCGAACCACAGTGCGGGAGTTTCGGCCCGCCCGTGGGTTGAGGCTTCAGAATGCGCCGCCTGCTCTCAGCCACCGTCCTGGCCTGCCTGCTCCTCAGCGCCGACGCGGGCGCGCTGGTGCCGCGCCAGGTCTTCGGCATCGGCAACACCACGGACTTCACCGCAGCAAGGCTGCGGGCGCTGCAGCCCCGGGCGACGCGGCTGAACACGCCGTGGAACGTGGCGCTGCACGAGGGCTATGCCCGCGACCGCGTGGACAACTGGTACCGGCTGGCGCTCGCCGCCGGGTTGGATCCGCTGCTGAGCTTCCAGGGCACGGGCGACGAGAAGGTTCCGTCGGTCGCGCGCTATCGCACGGCCTTCCGAGCCGCCCTCAAGCGCTGGCCGCGCATGGGCGAGTGGCAGACCTGGAACGAGGGCAACCACAGCAGCCAGCCCGTCACATGGAAGCACCCGCAGCGCGCGGCGCGCTACGCGAAGGCGATGGAGCAATCGTGTCCGCGCTGCACCGTCTTGCCCATCACGATCGTGCTCAGCGACGGCTCGCCGACGAAGTGGTGGATCGCCCACTTCCTCAAGACCTACGGCAAGACCCCGAAGATCTGGGCCGTACACAACTACGGCGACGTCAACCGCGGCGGCGCAGGCCGGCTGAAGCACTTCATCGCGGCTCACCGGCGCGGCCGGATCTGGATCACGGAGACCGGGGCCTTCGCGAAGTTCGCCAACCTCTGGCCCTACAGCCTCAGGCGCCAAGCTCGCCGGGCGGCATTCGCGTTCCGCTCCGCCCTCCATTTCCGGACGCGCGTGGACCGCGTCTACTGGTGGGAGTGGCGCGGCCAGTTCAGCCCGCGCAGGGCGCACTGGGACACGGGGCTCGTCGACGCCCTGGGCAAGCCTCGGCCGGTCTACTTCAGGGTGCTCAAGGAGCGTTTTCGCTCGCACTGACGGTCGCGACTAGGACGCCGGACGTTCGCTGCCGGGCTCGCGAATTTGAGCATGGCGTAGTCGTTCACCCGCTCGACGCCGCCGCGGCTCGAGCGGCGGGGCAGCTCTGCGCCGCCACCGCCACCGCCGATGTCATCGACGCGTCGGTCGTCCTGGTTGCTCGTGTCGTCGGCGGGGTCGCCGTCACCAGCGACGCCGATGGCCTGCAACGCCTCGATCAGGGCATCGACGTGGCGCGCTGCTGACGCGAGCCGAAGACCAACTACCGCTTGTCCAACTCCAGCGCGCAGCCGTTGATGCAGTAGCGCAGGCCGCCGGCGTCGCGGGGGCCGTCCTCGAAGACGTGGCCGAGGTGGCCGCCGCAGGCCTTGCAGACGACCTCGGTGCGCTTCATGAACAGCGACTTGTCGGTCCGGGTTTCGACGTTGGCGGCGACGGCGGGCTCGGTGAAGCTCGGCCAGCCGGTGCCGGAGTCGAACTTCGTCGAGGCGTCGAAGAGCTCCGCCCCGCACCCGGCGCAGCGGAAGACGCCGTCGTCCTTGGAGTCCCAGTAGGGCCCGGTGAACGCGCGCTCGGTGCCGGCCTTGCGCAGGATCTCGTACTGCTCGGGGGACAACTCGGCGCGCCACTGCTCGTCGGCCTTTTCCACCGCGCGTGATGCCGTGTCTGTGTGCGAGCTCATATGGGCAGAGTACGACGAGCATCAGCGGCGTTACGCTTCGCCGTCCGTCCCAGCAATACAGGAGCAGAAATGTCGACCGCCACGGACCAGATCAGCATCGAGAAACTCTCGGTCGACACCATCCGCACGCTCTCCATGGACGCGGTGGAGAAGGCGAACTCCGGTCATCCGGGGGCGCCGATGGCGCTCGCCCCCGTGGCCTACGCGCTCTACACGCAGATCATGAAGCACGATCCGGCGGACCCGCACTGGCTGAACCGCGACCGCTTCGTGCTCAGCGCGGGCCACGCCTCGATGCTGCTGTACTCGATCCTGCACCTGACGGGCTATGACGTCTCGATGGACGACCTCAAGGCGTTCCGCCAGGTCGAGTCCAAGACGCCGGGGCACCCGGAGGCCGGGCACACCGTCGGCGTGGAGACCACGACCGGCCCGCTCGGGCAGGGCATCTCGACCGCGGTCGGGATGGCGCTCGCCGAGCGCATGCTCGCCGCCCGCTTCAACACCGACGAGCACACCGTGATCGACCACCACACCTACGTGATCGCCTCCGACGGCGACATGCAGGAGGGCATGCAGGCCGAGGCCGCGTCGCTCGCCGGGCACCTCGGGCTGAGCCGACTGATCGTCCTCTACGACGACAACCACATCTCGATCGAGGGCGACACGGCGATCTCCTTCTCCGAGGACGTCGGCGCGCGCTACGAGGCCTACGGCTGGGACGTCCAGCACCTCGGCGAGGACATCGAGGTCGACAAGCTCATCGCCGCCTACGAGGCCGCCAAGCAGTCCGATACGCCGAGCCTGATCATCGCCCGCACCCACATCGGCTACGGCGCGCCGAACAAGCAGGACACGGGCGACGCCCACGGCTCGGCCCTTGGCGAGGACGAGATCAAGGCCACCAAGGCGTTCTACGAGTGGCCGACCGAGGAGACCTTCTTCGTCCCCGACGGCGTCTACGACCATTACAAGGGGCTGGTCGCCGAGCGCGCCGAGACGCACGCGCAGTGGAAGCAGGTGTGGGAGGCCTACAAGGCCGAGCACCTGGACATGGCACAGGCGCTCGAGCGCGGGCGCGGCAAGGAGCTGCCCGACGGCTGGGACGCGGACCTGCCGCGCCAGACGCCCGAGGACGGCGCCCTGGCCACGCGCAAGGCCTCCGAGGCCGTCATCCAGTGGGCCGCCAAGGCGGTGCCGGAGCTGGTGGGCGGCTCGGCCGACCTGGCCGGGTCCACGAACACGATCATCAAGGACGCGGGCAGCGTCGAGGCCGGCGACTACTCGGGTCGCAACCTGCACTTCGGCATCCGCGAGCACGCGATGGGGGCGATCGTCAACGGCCTCACCCTGTCGGGCTTCCGCGCCTACGGCGCGACCTTCCTGCAGTTCCTCGACTACATGAAGGGCGCCGTGCGGATGGCGGCGATCATGGAGTGCCCGTCGATCTTCATCTACACGCACGACTCCATCGGGCTCGGAGAGGACGGTCCCACCCATCAGCCGATCGAGCACCTCGCGCACCTGCGCGCGACGCCCAAGCTCAACGTCGTCCGGCCCGCCGACTTCAACGAGACGGCGCTGGCGTGGCGCTTCGCGCTGCGCAGCACGGACCGGCCGACGGCGCTGGCCCTCTCGCGCCAGGGCGCCCCGACGCTCGACCCCGACGCGATCCCCGACGACGCGATCGAGCGCGGCGCCTACGTGCTGCGCGACACCGGCGACGGGGGGGAGCCCGACGTGATCCTCATCGCCACCGGCACCGAGGTCACGCTCGCCATCCAGGCCGCCGACGCGCTGGACGACCTCGCGGTCCGGGTCGTCTCCATGCCCTGCATGGACACGTTTCAGGACCAGGACGCCGCGTACCGGGATTCCGTGCTGCCTCCCGCGGTGCGCGCCCGGGTCGCGGTCGAGGCGGCGAGCGAGTACGGCTGGCACCGCTGGGTCGGCGAGCTGGGAGAGATCGTCGGGATGACGGACTTCGGCGCCTCCGGGCCCGGACCGGAGCTCTACGAGCACTTCGGCATCACCGCCGAGCACGTGGCCGAGTGCGCCCGCGCCACCGTCGAGCGGAGCCGGACTTGATCAACGATCGCCTCGCGGCGCTGACCGCCGCGGGCACCAGTGTGTGGCTCGATCAGCTGCGCCGGGGCATGGTGCACTCCGGCGAGCTTCAGCAGCTGATCGACGAGGACTCGCTGCGCGGCGTCACGTCGAACCCGGCGATCTTCGAGAAGGCGATCCTCGGGACCGAGGACTACGACCAGGAGCTGGCCGCGGCGGCGCGCGAGGGCCTGAACGCCCGCGATGTCTACCGGCGCCTCGCGATCGGCGACGTGCAGACGGCGGCCGACGTGCTGCGGCCGATCCACGAGCAGACGGGCGGCCTGGACGGCTTCGTCTCGCTCGAGGTCGCGCCGCGCCTGGCCCACGACACCGAGGGGACCCTCGAGCAGGCCCGCCTGTACTCGGAGCTGGTCGGCCGACCGAACCTGATGATCAAGATCCCCGCGACCGAGGCGGGCATCGCAGCGATCGAGCAGGCGCTCTACGAGGGCATGAACGTCAACGTGACGCTGCTGTTCGCCGTCGGGCGCTACGAGCGCGTGATGGAGGCCTACATCGCGGCGATGGAGCGCCGGCGCGACGAGGGCGAGCCGCTCGACGTCCACTCCGTCGCGTCCTTCTTCGTCTCGCGCGTCGACACCGAGGTCGACAAGCGCCTGGAGGCGATCGGCCGCGAGGACCTGATGGGGCGTGCCGGGCTGGCCAACGCCCGCCGCGCCTACCGCGCCTTCCAGGCGGTCTTCGATGGCCAGCGCTTCCTCGACCTGCGCGGAGCCGGCTGCCCGGTGCAGCGCCCGCTGTGGGCCTCGACGGGCGTCAAGAGCGTGCGCTACCCCGAGACGCTGTACGTCGACGGGCTGGTCGGCCCGCAGACGGTCAACACGATGCCCCAGCCGACGCTCCTGGCCGCCGCCCGCGGCGCGGACGCCGACGGCCCGACGGTGGAGCTCGATCCCGCGCCGGACCTGGAGGCGCTGAGCGCGGCCGGCGTCGACCTCGACGCGGTCACCGACCTGCTGCTCGAGCAGGGGCTGCAGCACTTCGCGGACGCCATGGACAAGCTGCTCGAGGGCATCGAGCGGCGCGGCGCGGCCGTCGTCGCCGGCGTTCCGGACCGGATCGCGGCGGAGCTGGCGCCCGGTGCGCAGGAGCAGGTCTCCGAGCAGGTCGCCCGCGCGGGGGCCGAGAACGTCGCCCGCCGCATCTGGGAGCGCGACGTGACGCTGTGGGAGGGCGACGAGGACACCCCGGAGCTCGCCGACCGCCTCGGCTGGCTGACGATCGCCGACAAGATGATGGAGGACCTCGACACTTTGACGGCCTTCGTCGAGGAAGTTCGCGACGCGGGCTACACGGACGTCGTCGTGCTCGGCATGGGCGGCTCGAGCCTCGCGCCCGAGGTCTTTCGCAGCTCGCACCCGACGGGCGGCGACGGCCTTGAGCTGCACGTGCTCGACACCACCGAGCCGTTGCAGATCCTCGCCGTCGAGCGGCGGCTCGCGCTGGAGAGGACGCTCTTCGTGGTGTCCTCGAAGTCCGGCGGGACGATCGAGCCCAACTCGCTGTTCAAGCACTTCTGGGGACTCATCGGAGACGGCGAGCACTTCGTCGCGATCACCGATCCCGGCACCGCGCTCGGCGCGCTCGCCGCCGAGCACGCCTTCCGCCGGACGTTTCTCAGCGACCCGGAGATCGGGGGCCGCTCCTCGGCGCTGTCGTACTTCGGCCTCGTCCCGGCCGCGCTGGCGGGCCTGGGCATCGAGCGCCAGCTGCACGGGGCTGAGGTCGCCGAGCAGAACTGCATGGAGTGGCAGGACGCCCGCGCGAACTCGGGGCTGTGGCTCGGCGCGGCCCTCGGCGCGCTCGCCCGCGCCGGCCGCGACAAGCTCGCGCTCGTCATCGACGCGCCGATCCACGCGTTCGGCCTGTGGGCCGAGCAGCTGATCGCCGAGAGCACCGGCAAGCAGGGCGGCGGGGTGCTGCCGGTCGCCGACGAGCCGCTGCTCGGGCCCGAGAGCTACGGCGACGACCGCGTGTTCCTGCACGTGCGCAACGCGGACGCCCCGGACGCCGTCAACGAGCAGGCCGTCGCCGCGCTCGCGCATGCCGGCCACCCGGCGTTCACGGTCAACGCGAACGGGGAGGGCGACCTCGGGCGGCTGTTTTATTTTGCGGAGTTCGCGACGGCCGTGGCGGGCTGGGCGCTGGAGATCAACCCGTTCGACCAGCCCAACGTCCAGGAGGCCAAGGACAACACGAGCAAGGTGCTCGCCGAAGGCCCGCCGCCGGGCCTGCGCGACGGCGAGCTGGCCGACCTGCTGGAGGGCCTGCGCGCGCCGCACTACGTGGCCGTCATGGGCTACCTGCCCTACGGCGACGCGGTCGACGCCGCCGTGGCCCGCCTGCGCGCCGCGCTCCTCGCGCGCTTCGCCGTCGCCACCACCTGGGGCTACGGCCCGCGCTTTCTGCACTCGACCGGCCAGTACCACAAGGGCGGCCCCAAGACCGGGCGCTTCCTGCAGCTCGTCCACGACGACCCCGTCGACGCGGCTATCCCAGGGGAGACCTACGGCTTTCGGCAGCTCATCGCGGCCCAGGCCGATGGTGACCTGCAGACGTTGCGCGACCACGGCCTGCCGGCCGTGCGGGTGCGCCTATCGGCCGGCGACCTCGCCGGCTCCGTCGACCGCATCACCGCCACCATCGAAAGGGCTTGAATGCAGATCGGCTTCGTCGGCCTCGGCAAGATGGGCGGCAACATGGTCCACCGCGTCAAGCGCGACTCCGACCACGAGGTGGTCGCCTTCGACTTCTCCGAGGAGGCGGTGGGCAAGGCGAAGGAGGTGGGGGCGCAGGGGGCGTCGTCGCTCGAGGATCTGGTGGCAAAGCTCGAGGCGCCGCGCGCGGTGTGGGTGATGGTCCCGGCGGGCGACGCGACGGAGTCCGTCGTCTCAGAGCTCGCCGGCCTGCTCGAGCCGGGCGACCTGATCGTCGACGGCGGCAACTCCAACTGGCACGACGACGTCCGGCGCGGCGAGGAGCTGGCGGCGAAGGACCTCAACTACGTCGACGTCGGCACCAGCGGCGGCGTCTGGGGGCTCGAGGTCGGCTACTGCATGATGGTCGGCGGCACCGACGACGGCGTGCAGCGCCTCGGGCCGGTCCTCGACGTGCTGGCGCCGCAGGACGGCTGGCGGCACTTCGGCCCCCCCGGCGCCGGCCACTTCGTCAAAATGGTCCACAACGGCGTCGAGTACGGGATGATGCAGGCCTACGCCGAGGGCTTCGAGCTGATGCACAAGGCCGACTTCCCGATCGACCTCGCCGAGGTGTCGGCGCTGTGGAACCAGGGCTCGGTCGTGCGCTCCTGGCTGTGCGAGCTGGCGGAGCTGGCCTTCAAGGCCGAGGGCAGCGACCTGGCCGCCATCAAGGGGTACGTGTCGGACTCCGGGGAGGGCCGCTGGACGATCGTCGACGCGATCGACCACGAGGTCCCGATGCCCGTCCTGTCGGCGGCGCTCGCGGCGCGCTTCTATTCCCGCGGAGAGGGAGACTTCACCGCCCGCGTGCTCTCCGCGCTGCGCAACCAGTTCGGCGGCCACGCCGTGGAGCGCAGCTCGGGAGAAGCCCGCAGCGGTGACGAGCCAAGCGAGGCCGGCGGGTGAGCCCGGAGTCCGCGCAGGCGCTGGCCCAGCAGGACAACCCGCTCACCGAGGGGCTCGAGCGGCTGCCCGTCCCGCCCACCGCGCTGGTCATCTTCGGCGCCACGGGCGACCTGGCCAAGCGCAAGCTGCTGCCCGCGCTGTACAACCTCGCCCACGAGGGGGCGCTGCCCGAGCGCTTCGCGCTGATCGGCATCTCGCGCTCGGCGTCCAGCGACGACGAGTTCCGCGACATCGCGCGCGAGTCGATCACGAGCTTCTCGCGCCGCCCGCCCGACAAGGACGTGCTCGAGGCGCTGCTGGGCCGGATGCGCTACCTGGGCTTCTCGTTCGACGACGCCGACGGCTACCCGCAGCTCGCCGAGGCGCTCGAGGCGGCCGACGAGGAGGCCGGCCAGCCGCTGAACCGCTGCTACTACCTCTCGACCGCGCCCGAGTTCTTCGGCCTGATCCCGCAGCGCCTCGAGGCGGCCCGCCTGCACCGGCACGAGAAGGTCGACGTCCGGCTGATCGTCGAGAAGCCGTTCGGCACCGACCTCGAGTCCGCGCGGCACCTGCAGAGCACCATCTCGAAGGCCTTCCGCGAGAGCCAGATCTACCGGATCGACCACTACCTGGGCAAGGAGACGGTCCAGAACATGCTGGCGTTCCGCTTCGCCAACTACATGTTCGAGCCGGTCTGGAACCGCAACTTCATCGACCACGTGCAGATCACCGCGGCCGAGGAGATCGGCATCGGCACCCGCGCGGGCTACTACGAGCGGGCCGGCGCGCTGCGCGACCTCGTGCAGAACCACATGCTGCAGCTGCTGACGCTGCTGTGCATGGAGCCGCCGGTGTCCTTCGAAGCCGACAAGGTCCGCGACGAGAAGGTCAAGGTCCTGCAGGCGATCACCCCGTTCTCCGAAGCGCAGGTCAGCGAGAGGACGGCGCGCGCCCAGTACACCAACGGCGTCGTGGCCGGCGAGGACGTGCCGGGCTACGCGCAGGAGGACGGCGTCCCGGACGACTCCCGGACCGAGACGTACGCGGCGCTGCGCCTCGAGGTCACCAACTGGCGCTGGGCCGGAGTGCCGATCTGCCTGCGCACGGGCAAGCGCCTGGCGCGCAAGCTCACGGAGATCGCGGTACAGCTCAAGCCCGTGCCGCACATGGCCTTCCGGGAGGAGGGGTCAGTGGGCGTCGTGCCCAACCAGCTCGTGATCACGTTGCAACCGGACGAGGGCGTGTCGCTCAAGCTCGGCGCCAAGATCCCGGGCTCCAAGATGCTGATCCGGCCGGTGACGATGGAGTTCCACTACGGGACCTCCTTTCTCTCCCAGTCGCCCGAGGCCTACGAGCGCCTGATCATCGACGCGATGCGCGGTGAGGCGACGCTGTTCACCCGCAACGACGAGGTGGACGCGCAGTGGTCGATCATCGACCCGATCCTCGCGGCCTGGGGGCGGGGCGAGGCGACCAAGGGCGAGTACGAGGCGGGGTCGCAAGGGCCGAAGGAGGCCGACGGCCTGCTCGGCCCCGGCCGCCGGTGGCGGCGGCTGTGACCATCGCCGAGGAGTCCGAGGAGGTCTGGTCGGCGCAGGACACGACCCCGGGCGAGATCGAGCGGGCGCTGCTGGAGCTGCTCGCGACCCGGCACAAGCAGTCCGGCGCGGTCGCTCCCGCCCGCGTCCTGAACCTCGTGGTGATCGTCGACCGGCGGTACCGCGGGGAGGTCGAGAACCGGCTGCTGCAGGTCGGGCGCTTCCATCCGTCGCGGACCGTGCTGTGCGCCGTCGACCACCGGCGCCGCAAGCTCGACGCCTGGGCCTCGATGGCCGTCGAGCTCGAGGGCGAGCTCTCGATCGCCCGCGAGCGCGTCGAGGTCGACGTCGGCGAGCATCACCTGTCCAAGCTCGACACGATCGTCGCTCCGCTCGTGGTGCCGGACCTCGCGACGCTGGTGTGGGCGCCGCACGGCCACGCCGAAGCCGTCGACGCCCTGCGCGAGATGGCGCAGATCGTGCTCGTGGACACGCTCGACGACGACGTCGAGCTGGCGCTGCAGCGCGTCGGGTCGCTGCTCGAGAGCATGTACGTGGTCGACCTCGCCTGGCTGCGCTCGACGCCGTGGCGCGAGCGCGTCGCCGCCGCCTTCGACCCTCCGCAGCACCGCGCCGAGCTGCGCAACATCAGCGCCGTCAGCGTCCGCCACCGGGCCGACTCCGTCGCGCCCGCCGCGCTGTTCGTGGGCTGGCTGGCCTCGCGGCTGGGGTGGAGGGCCGGCGGCCTGCTGCGGCGCGGCGACGACCTCGTCGGCAAGGCCAAGGCGCGGCGCGGCGACGTCCAGGTGACGCTCACGCCGGTCGACGTGACGACCAAGGGCCTCGGCGGCGTCACGATCGAGACCCACTCGGGCACGAGCATCTCCCTGGACCGCTCCACGGGCGGCCTGCGCGAGGTGCGCAAGGCCAAGGACGGCGCCTGCCGGGAGCTCACCGTGCTGGGCGCCTCGCGCGGCGAGGGCGGCATCCTCGGCGAGGGCGTTCGCCAGGCGCTGCTGCGCGACAGGACCTACAGGCCGGCCCTGGGCCAGGCCCTGACGATGGTCAGCCGGTGAAGCTCGAGGTCCTGGCGGACGCGGAGGCCGTGGCGAGCGCCGCTGCGGACATCCTGGCCGAGCGTGCGCGCGCGGGCGGCCACATCGCGCTGTCGGGCGGCTCCACGCCCAAGCGCGCCTACGCGCTCGCCGCCGAGCGCCTCGAGGACTGGCGCGGCGCCACGCTGTGGCTGGGCGACGAGCGCCACGTGCCGCCCGCGGACGAGCGGTCCAACGCGCGGATGGTGCGCGAGGAGCTGCTGGCGCGGATCCCGCGTGCCGGCGCCGGGCAGCTCGAGCCCGTGCGCACGGAGCTCGACCTCGACGCGGCGGCCGCCGACTACGAGGCGCGGCTGGCGGCGGCGCTGGGGGAGGGCGACGGCCTCGACCTCGCCCTGATGGGCCTGGGGCCGGACGGCCACACCGCCTCGCTGTTCCCAGGACAGCCCACCCTCCAGGAGCGCTCGCGGCTGGCCGTCGGCGTGCCGGTGGCCGGGATGGAGCCGCAGGTCCCGCGCGTCACGCTCACCCTCCCGGTCTTCGACGCGGCGCGCGACGTGGTCTTCCTGGTCGCCGGCGCCGACAAGGCGCGGGCGCTGGAGCGAGCCTTCGGCGAGCCGCCCGATCCGACCGCTCCGGCGGCGCACGTGCGCCCCGCCTCCGGCCGGCTGCTGGTGCTCGCGGACGAGGCCGCCGCGACGCGGGTGCGCCGGAAATAGACGCGGCGGTCGAAATACCGCCTCGACCCCAGTAGGTTTTTCGTCCGGCCAGCGTTACTAGGTCAGACATGACGACGGATCGAAGGCAACTCGCCGCCCTGATCCACGCACAGGAGACGATCGCCGCCGCAGGCTTGGACGTTGGAGCGGTGCTCATGACGCTCGCCGGGCACGCCCGGGAGCTGACGGGCGCCGGCGGGGCGATGGTCGAGCTCGTGGACTCAAACGGCACGGTCACCATGGCCGCGGGGTCCTCCGCCGCGGTGCAGGCCGGCGGGCCCCTCGCCGAGCGCGAGGCGACCAACCGCGCCTTCATGCAGCGCCGTCTCGTGCACTGGGACGAGGTCAGCGGCGACACCATCTCCCCCGGCGAGGGCCGGGGCACGGCCCGCTCGGTGATCGCCGCCCCCCTGGCCACTGGCGACGACGCGGTCGTGGGGGTCGTCACGATCGTCTCGGGCGCCGCCAACGCGTTCGAGGCCTCCGACGAGCACTCCCTGGGCGTGCTCGCCCGCTTCAGCGGCCATCAGATCCTGCAGTCGCAGCGCCTCGAGCTCGCCGAGCGCACGAGCCGCCTGGATCCGCTCACGGGCCTCGGCAACCGGCGCGCGCTCGACGAGGCGCTCGAGCGCGAGCTCGCCCGCCACATCCGCTACGAGCGCTCGCTCGCGCTCGTCGTGGTCGACCTCGACGACTTCAAGGCGGTCAACGACACCCACGGCCATGCGGCCGGCGACTGGGTGCTGTCCGTCGTGGGACGGCGCCTGACGTCGATCCGCGGGGCCGACGCCGCCTTCCGCCTCGGCGGCGACGAGTTCGCGGTCCTGCTGCCCGAGACCCGCCTGGACGCCGCCAGCCTCGTCGGCCGCCGCATCTCGCGCCAGATCCGCGAGGACACCTTTCCGCACGGGGTCACCGCGACGTGGGGCGTCGCCGAGGCCACCGGCCCCGACCCGGCCGAGCTGCTGGCGGCCGCCGACAGCGAGCTCTACGCCCGCAAGCGCGACCCGACGACCGGCGGCAGCGAAGCCACCGGGTAGCGTTCGCCCCCGGGTGATCGCGGGGCAATGCATCGGGGTGGACGTGGGCGGCACGAAGGTCGCCGCGGCGACGCTCGACCGCGGGGTCCCCGGCGAGCCCCACATCGTCCCCACAGACACCTCGTCCCGCGACGCCCTGCTCGACCAGATCGTCGCGGTCATCGACGCGGTGCGCGGGCCGCACGCCGAGGCGGTCGGCATCGGCGTCCCCTCGGTGGTCGAGTTCGCAACGGGCCGGATCCGCTATTCGGTCAACGTCCCGCTCGCCGACCTCCCCCTGCGGTCGCTGCTGACCGAGCGGGTTGGCCTGCCGGTCTACGTGGAGAACGACGCGAGCTGCGCGGCGCTCGCCGAGGCCTACGAGGGCGAGCGCCTCGTGGCCTCCGACCTCGTCATGTACACCGTCGGCACCGGGGTGGGCGGGGGGCTGGTGCTCGGCGGCAAGCTCTACCGCGGCGCGACGGGCGCGGCGCCCGAGCTGGGCCACCAGATCGTCGGGCTCGATCTGGTCGACGGCGTGCCCGAGCCGGCGCAGAGCTTCCCGCAGCCGGGGTCGCTGGAGCGCTTCGCCTCCGGCCGCGAGCTCGACCGCCTGGCGACCCGCTTCGCGCAGGAGCTCCCCGAGTCCGGCCTCGGGGAGCTTCTGCGCGAGCAGGGCCAGGTCACGGGCAAAGACGCCGTCGAGACCGCCCAGGCGGGCGACCCGGCGGGCCGCCGCGCGATCCGCCTGCTCGGCGAGCGGCTCGGCATCGGCATCGCCAACGCGATCAACGTCTTCGACCCGCGCGAGGTGGTCATCGGCGGCGGCGTCTCGGCGGCGGGCGAGCTGCTGCTCGGCCCGGCGCGCGAGACCGCCCGCCGCTTCACGCTCCCGGGCGTGGGGACCGAGACCACGATCCGTCTCGCCCGCCGCGGCCCGGAGGCCGGCGTCGTGGGTGCGGGCCTGATCGCCGTGCAGGAGCTCACGGAGGAGCGGCACGGGCGCCCGGAGCCGCCGATCGAGCGCGCCGACGCGGGGTAGCCGCGGGACGAACGGCCGGCTGGGTGGCTGTTCGAGGCCCGGCGGCTCAGGCGCCCGACCGGTGCCAGACCGTCTGCTGCGGGAAGGGTATCTCGATCCCGGCGGCGTCGAAGGCGTCCTTGATCCGGCGGCGCAGGGCGCGGGAGATGCGGTACTGCTCGGCGGGGGTGGTCTTGACGACCAGGCGGATCGTGACCGCGCTCGGGCCGAGCGCCTGGACGCCCCAGACGTCGGGCTCCTCGAGGATGCCGTCGTCCTCGCGCCACTGCTCGGCGGCGGCGGTGCGGATCACGTCCTGCGCCTGGTCGAGGTCGGTGTCGTAGGCCACGTCGATGTCGAGCAGGGAGCGCGACCAGTGCTGGCTGGTGTTCCCCACGCGGCTGATCTCGCCGTTGGGGACGTGCCAGAGGGTGCCGTCGATCGAGCGGATCCGCGTCGTGCGCAGGCTGACGGCCTCGACGGTGCCCTTCGTCGTGCCGTCGAGGTCCACGATGTCGCCGACGCCGAACTGGTCCTCGACCAGGATGAAGATCCCCGACAGAAAGTCCCTGACCAGCGCTTGGGAACCGAAGCCGAGCGCGACGCCGATGACACCGGCGCCGGCGATCAGCGGGCCGAGCTCGATGCCGAGCTGCCCGAGCGCCATGAACCCGGCGATCAGGAAGACCACGAACGTCTGTGCGACCCCGGCGCCTGCGGCCATCCGGACACCGCTGCCCGGTGACGGTCAAGGCCCGGGCTCAGGCGTGACGCGGACGGCGACGAGCGCCACGTCGTCGGCCTGCGCGGTCTCCCCGACGCCGGCGACCGCACCGTCGAGCAGGACGCCCAGCTCGTCCGCGGCGCCCGTGGCGGCCACCGTGCGCAGCCGTTCCAGGACCGCGTCGGTGGGCTGGCCGCGGCGCTCGGTCAGCCCGTCGGTGTAGAGCAGGATCGTCGCCCCGTGATCGAGCTGCACGGTCGCCTCGGGGTAGCCCGGCTCGTCGAGGCAGCCGAGTGGGACGCCGCGCCCGGCCCGCAGGTACTCCGCGGAGCCGTCCGCGCGCGCCAGCAGCGGCCAGGGATGGCCGGCGCAGGCGTAGGCCAGCCGGCCCGAAGCCGGGTCGAGCTTGCCGACCACCGCGGTGGCCGCCATCGCGCCGTCGACCGTGTCCGCGAACGCGGAGAGGTGGGCGAGGATCGCGCCGGGCTCCTCCCCGACGAGGGCGAAGGCGCGCAGCGCGCTCCGCAGCTGGCCCATCGCGGCGGCCGCCTGTGCGCCGCGCCCCACCACGTCGCCCACGGCGATCAGCAGCGTCCCGTCCGGGAGCGCCAGGGCCTCGTAGAAGTCGCCGCCGGCCTCCAGACCCGCCGCGGGCAGGTAGCGCAGGTCGATCTCGACGCCCTCAACGTCGGGCAGCGCGGCGGGCAGCAGCGAGCGCTGCAGGGTGACGGACACGCGCCGCTCGGCCTCGAACAGGCGCGCCCGCTCGAGCGCCTGCGCCGCCTGGGCCGCCAGCCCCGCTCCGAGCGCGAGGTCGTCGGGGCGCAGGGCCCGCGCGCGCGTCGAGGACAGAAACAGCCCGCCGACCACGCGTCCCGCCGACAGCAGCGGGAAGGCGGCGGCGGAGCGCAGCCCGCGCTCGCGCAGGCCGTCGGCGAGGGTTGGATAGCCGGCCCGCAGCTCCTCGCCCGTCGCGAAACGCAGCGGATGCCGCGCGCGGATGCAGTCGGCCACCGGACGGTGCTCGCCCAGCGGCACGCGCCGGTGCTCGGCCATCTCCTCGTCGCTGAAGCCCCGCCAGCCGATCGCCTCGAGCGCGGTGCCGTCCTCGCTGATCTGCCACATGGTGCCGTGCTGGGCGCCGACGGCGGGCACGACCTCCGCGAGCGTGGCGGTGGCGACGTCCGCCGCCGTGAGCGCGTCCGCCAGGGCGGCGGCGACGGAGTACTGGCGCTCGGTGCGGTCGCGCGCCATGCGCTCGCCCTCGTGCAGGCGGGCGTTGTCGACGGCCAGCGCCGCGCGGCGGGCGATCTCCTCGGCCAGCTCGACGTCCTCGTCGGCGAAGGCGCCGGCGCGGCGGCTGCCGAGAGCGAGCGTCCCGAGCAGGCGGGCGCGGACGCGCAGCGGCACGACGACGGCGGAGCGCAGGCCGAGGCGGCGCTGCACCTCCCGGTCGGCATCGGAGAGAGCATAGGCGGCGTACGAGGCCTCATCGGACTCGACCACGCGCGTGTGCAGGTCCTCGACGGCGCCGCCCGGGGGCGGGCAGCCGGCGATCAGCGCCTCGAGCTCCGGATCGACGTCGCGCACCGCGACGCGCTCGAGGCCGCCCTCCGGCGCCTGCAGGCAGATGGTGCAGGTGTCGCACAGCACCGCCACGAGCAGGTCGGCGACACGGCCGAGCCGCTCCTCCACGCCCACGAGATCGTCCAGGATGGCGCCGAGCTCGGCGAGCACCGCGGAGCGGCCCTCGGCGTGCTTGCGCTGGGTGATGTCGACGACGATGGCGCCGACGTAGGCGACCTCCCCGGCCGCGTCGTTGATCGGGTACCACGAGACGAGGAAGGTGCGCTCGCGGTCGGGGTCGCCTTCGACGCGGCCGCAGACCTCCATGTCGACGATCGGCTCGCCCGTCGCGACCACCTGGCGCAGCGGCTCGGCGTGCCCCTCGTCTCCGATGCCGGGAGCGACCTCCGGAAAGGACCGGCCGACGTGGTCGGCGGCCGGGAGCCCGTTGATCTCGGCGAGCGCTGCGTTGACCCGCACGAAGCGCAGCTCGCGGTCGAAGAGCCCGAACCCCTCGGGGGCGGTGGTGATGATCGAGTCCAGGACCGCGCCGGCGTCCTCCGCGCGATGGCGGGCGTCCTGCTCGGCCTGCGAGTGCTCGGCGCGCAGGAGGGCCGACGCGCACGCACGGGCGAGCACGTCGAGCACGACGCGGTCGCTGTGGCCGACCGGCCCCGCGTCGGACATCCGCAGGGCGATCGAGCCCAGCGTGCGGCCCTCGGCCTGCAGCGGCAGCGCGACGAGCTGGCCGGACCCGGCGAGCTTGCTCCAGCTTCCAAGCCCGGGGTAGCGGGCGTCGAGCTCGACGGCGTCGAGGACGATCGCCTCGCCGGTGCGCGCGGCCTCGGCGGCGGGGACGGGCTGGTCGAGCGGGATCGTGCAGTACTCCTCGATCGCCTCCTCGGGATAGCCGTCGTAGCCGGAGAGCTCGAGCTCGTCGCCGCTGCGCAGGAAGACCGCGACGGCGGCGGCGCCGACCGCGGCGCGACCGCGGGCGGCCACGACCGCGGCGACCTCGCGCGCGCTGAGGATGCCCGACAGCGCGTCGGTCAGCTCCTGCAGCCGGTGCAGCCGCGCCTCGGCGACCATCTGCCCGCTGATGTCGACCAGCACGCCGGAGAGGCGCAGGCCGCCCGGCGTCATGTCGGCCTGGATGATGTTGCGCACCCACAGCGAGCGTCCGTCGGCGGTCCGGCAGCGGTACGCGACGTCCGCGCCGCCGGCCTCGGCGAGGATCGCGCCGGTCTCGGCGAACACGCGCTCGCGGTCCTCGGGATGGATCATCTCGAACCAGAAGCGCGGGTCGGCGAGCCAGCGCTCCGGCGGGTAGCCCAGCATCGCCTCGGTCCCCTCGCTGACGAAGCTGAAGACCGCCTCGGCCCCGCGCTCGCCCGGCGTGGCCTCCCACACCACGGCGCCGAGGCGGTCGACGAGCGAGCGGAACCGCGGCTCGGCGGTGGGGGTGCTCAAGCCAGCCGGGCCCGTTGGAGGCGGAGCGCGATCGTGGCCGTCCACGCCCCGTCGAAGGTCTCGCGCAGCCGGGCGGCGCTGGCCAGGTGGTCGTAACAGACGCGGCGGTGCTCGATCCGCCCGTCGTCGCGCAGCAGCGCGTAGGCGGCGCGGTGGTCGCCGTCGAACGGCATGCCGACGCTGCCGGGGTTGACCAGCTCGGTGGGGCCGTGGCGGCGCGCGAAGGGCAGGTGGGTGTGCCCGAACAGCAGCCGCGGGGGAGACTGGCCGGCGAGCAGCTCGTCCTCGTCGTCACCCGGCTCGGGTCCGAAGGAGCGAACGTCGGACAGCGGCGAGCCGTGGACCACGAGCGTGTCGCCGATCCGGGTCCGCTCGGGCAGGGCCGCCAGCTCGGCGGTGCACGCCTCGCCCAGCGCGTCGCGGCACGCGGCGATCGCGCCCTGCACGTCGTCGTCGTCGGGCGCCGCCTCCGCATCGGCCGTCCAGCGCTCGCCGTTGCCCCGGATCCAGGTGGCGTCCGCCAGGTCGCGAAGCCGCGCGACCGTCTCGGCGGGCCAGCCGCCGAAGAGGGCGTAGTCCCCGCCAAGCAGATGGCGGCCGGCGCCCTGCGCGCGGGCGTCGGCCAGCACCGCCTCGAGGGCGGGAAGGTTGCCATGGACGTCATAGAGGCAGGCGATCACGACGTCCTGATCTTCGCACGCCGGCCGTCCGTGGGGCCATATCATCCCGGTGGTGGGCGAACCCGGTCTCGTCGAGGTCGACCCAGGCCAGTGGGACGACCTCCTCGAAGGGCTCGGGATCACCGACCTGTACTACTCGCGCGGGTTCGTGGCGGCGTCGGCCCTGCTCGGTGACGCCGCACCCGTGCTGCTGCACCTCGCTGCCCCGGGCGGTGACGTGGTCCTTCCGTGCCTGGTGCGCAGCGATCCGTGCGACGTGGTGACGCCCTACGGCTACGGCGGCCCGCTCGGCGCCGGGCCGTCCGCGCCGCTGGATGCCTTCGCCGCGGCCTACGAGGCGTGGTGCACGCGTCGCGGCGCGATCACGAGCTTCTTCGTGTACCACCCGCTGCTCGCCAACCAGCCACGGGTCGCCCCGCCAGGGTTCCACACGGTCGCGCTGGCGGGCACGGTGGCGTGGCCGCTGGCCCAGCCGGACCTGCTGGCCTCCATGCACGCACACCACCGCCGCATGGTTCGCCGGGCGCGGGCGCGCGGCCTCGTGACCCGGGTCCAAACCGCCCCCACCCACCTGCGCGGATTCGTCGACGTGTACGAGGCGACCATGCGCCGCGCGAACGCCTCGCCGTTCTATTCGTTCCCGCAGCCGTACTGGGATGCGCTGCTGGCAGACGTCCCGCTCGTGACGGTCGACGTGCTCGACCCCGACGGGGAGCTGGTCGCCGGTGTCCTCGGCGCCGGCCGCCCGCCCTGGCTGCACTACCACCTGGGCGGTGTCGCCGAAGCGGGGCGGGGCGCGGGCGCGAGCCACCTCGCGCTCCACGCCCTCGCATGCAGCGGTCGCGAGCAGGGCTTTGAGACGCTGCATCTCGGCGGCGGCGTGGGCGGCCGGTCGGACTCGCTGCTGCAGTTCAAGCAGCGCTTCGCGCCGGGCGAGCTGCTCCCGTCCGTGACCGCCAGGGCGGTGCACGACCATGCGACCTACGCCCGGCTGACGGGCTCGGACCGGACGGACTGGCACGGCTTCTTCCCGGCCTACAGGGCGGCCTACTGAGGCTTGCCGGCGTCGCGCACGCGGCGCTTGAGCGCCAGTCGCAGCTCGCGGCCTCGCTCCTGGAAGACGCGCAGCCTGACGAAGTTGACGTTGCGCATGAGCTCGTTGTGGCGGTGATACAGGGCGGCGCGCCGGGCGGTCACGGCCCCCGTCGGCCGCGTCGGGAGCGGATAGCCGAGCGCGGCGAGCTCGGGGCCGGCGAGCGAGGCGAAGGTGGCCTGTTCGCGCGCGGACATCCCCGTGCGCCAGCGTCCGACCGCGTCGGTCGTGATGCCGTCGAAGCGGGTGGGAAACCACGACACCTGGTCGGGGACGATCTTGCGGTGGTCGGTCTGGTCGAGGGCCAGCATCGACGGGTCGTAGCGCAGGTCGAGAAAGTCGCAGAGGGCGCGCACGTGGGTGGCCGGATCGGCGGCGAGATCCTCGTAGCGGACCGTCATGACCTGGCCGGGGTGCCGGCGCTCGGCGGCGCGGCCCGCCCGGATCCCCCGCGCCCACCACTGGGCGGCCGCCCAGGCGTTGTTCGGCCCGAAGGGCATGCCGCGCACCGACAGGGCGACGTCGCGGCCGTCGCGCACGAGCACCACGAACCGCGCAGCCGGCCAGATCGCGAGCAGCACGTCGACGTGATGGACGTAGTGCGGGGTCTTGTCGGCCCAGCGGGCCTTTCGGTGCTTGCGCGCGTAGGCCACGAACGGCGCCTCGAGGGCATTGCGGCGCGCCTGCTCGGGTGCGAGGCCCTCCGGCAGGCGCGGCGCAGGCCCGGGGAGGCCCCACAGCCGGACCTTCGGATGCCTCCAGACCCGGTCGAGCAGGTCCTGTCCGGCGGCATGACCCATGATCTCCACGTCGGTCAGGAACATCGACTCGGGCGGGATGGCCACGTCGGATCCCCGGTCGAGGATCAGGCGGAGCATGGTCGTCCCCGACCGGTCGTTGCCGACGATGAAGAAGCCGGGTGCGGTCATCGCGTCCCCTGAGCGGGCTCCCAGCCCTCGGGGGTTCCGTGGCGGCGGTGGTCGTACAGGCCTGCCGCGATCGACGCGGTGGTGAGGACGTAGTAGCGCGCGACGAGCAGTGGCCGCAGCGGCACGCGGTCGCCGGCAGCCGCGCCAGCGAGGATCGCCAACTGGGCGGCGAGCGCGGCGCGGTGCAGCCTGCGGCCGGGCCGGCGGGCGAGGGCGAGCGAGGTCAGCAACGCCAGGATGTGCAGAAACGGCGAGGCGTAGCGCAGCATGCGGTGCGAGCCGATCATCGCCGCGTACCGGAGCGGGTAGCCGCGCGGATCGGCGAGTCGGCTGATCTGCAGGATGCGCCAGACGCGGCTCATCATCCGCCGCTTGCGCCGCCATTCGCCCTCGATCGACGGGACCATCCGCTCCGTCGCGCAGGCATCCGGGGCGTAGACCGCGCGGCGGCCGCGCTTGACCAGCTCGGCCGGGAGCGCGAGGTCGTGGCCCATCGGCGGGTCGAACGCGATGTAGTCCTCGCGGCGCACGGCGTAGATGGCGCCGTTGCCGGCCGTGACGGAGCTCAGAGCCGACTCGTGCGCGCGCATCCACAGCTCGTAGCGCCAGTACAGGCCCTCCTGGTTGGTGCCGGCGTCGTTGACGAACCGCGCCTGCCCGCAGGCGTACGCCACGTCCGGGTCCTCGAACGCCGCAGCGAGCAGGCGGAGGGCCTTGGCGTCCCACATCGCGTTGGCGTCCGAGAAGGCGAGCAGCTCGCCGCGCGCTGCGCGCACGCCGGCGTCCTGGGCGCGCATCTTGCCGCCGCGCGGTAGCTCGAGGACGACGTCCGCCCCGGCGGCGCGGGCCCCCTGGGCGGTGTCGTCGGCCGAGCCGTCCACCGCGACGATGATCTCCAGCCGCTCGCGCGGCCAGTCGAGCGCCAGCGCGTTGGCGACCTTCTCCGCGATCACGTCCTGCTCGCGATACGCCGCGACGATCAGCGAGACCGACGGCTCGGCGCCTGGTTCGACGCACCTGCCCTGAACGGGGTCGCGGCCGCGGGCGAGGAGCGCGAGCACCACTCCGTATCCCACTTGCGTCCAGGCCAGCAGCGCCGTCGAGAGCCAGAACAGCCCGCGCAGGCAGGCCTGGACGCCCTCGCTCAAGTGCGCCGCCGGTCCCAGGAGAACCCGCGCACGGCGAGCACCGCGCCGACGGCGCCCCACAGCGCGAGCACGAGGATCGCCGTGCCGTGGGACCCGACCCCGTGGCCCTTGACCATCGCGCCCGACAGTCCGTCGATGAGGTGCTTGAGCGGGAGGCCCTGCGCGATGTCGTGCAGGACCGCGGGGGCGCCCTTGGCGTCGTAGAAGACGCCGGAGATCACGATCGTCGGCAAGAAGACCGCGTTGACGTAGGCGGGGGCGGACTCGAAGTTCGGGATGGCGTGGGCGAGTGCGACGCCCAGCGCCGCGAAGCAGGCGGCGCCCAGCGCGACGAAGACGCCGAGCGAGAGCAGGTCGCGCGGCCAGCCCGTGTGAAAGAAGACGCGCCCCGCCACGACGACGATCGCGATCTGCAGCGCCGTGTTGGTGATCGCGTTGCCGGCCAGCGACGCCAGGTAGGCCGACGATGGCATCGGCGTGCCGCGCACGCGCTTGAGGATGCCCTGCTCGCGCAGGAACGTCAGGTTCATGGCGATCGCCGTGAAGGTCGTCGACATCACGCTCATCCCGGCGATGCCGGGCACGATCACGTCGAGCTTTTCCTGCTGGCCGGCGAAGATCGCGCCGAACATGGCCAGGAAGAGCAGCGGCAGCAGGAAGTTGAAGAAGGCCGCGCTCGGGTTGCGCCAGAACATCTTGCGCTCGAGCCGGTACTGGCGCCAGGCGACGCGGCCCCACGAGGGCCCGGAGGCGGTCCCGCCGCTGTCGCGCTCGCGCGGACGCCCCAGCGCGGCGTCACTCACGCGGTGACCTCGAGGTAGACGTCCTCGAGCGAGGGCCGGCTGACGCTGAGCTCGGCGAGGCGCTCGCCGCGGGCGAGCGCGGCGGCGGTGGCCTCGTGCAGCAGCATGGTCGGATCCTCGGTGGTGCGCTCGACCAGCTCGTCGCCGACCCGCCAGCTGACGCGGTAGCGCGCGGCGCCCGCGCCCAGCTCGGCGGGGCGGCCCTCGGCGAGGATGGCGCCGTCCTTGATGATCGCGACCCGGTCGGCCAGGGCCTGCGCCTCGTCGAGGTAGTGGGTGGTGAGCAGGACGGTCTTGCCGAGGTCGCGCAGGGCGCGCACGGTGCCCCACGCGTTGCGGCGCGCCTCGGGGTCGAAGCCCGTCGTGGGCTCGTCGAGGAAGATCAGCTCGGGGTCGCCCACGAGCGCGAGCGCGAAGTCCAGGCGCCGCTGCTGGCCGCCCGAGAGCGTCCGCGTGCGCTTGCCCGCGGAGGCGGTGAGGCCGGCGACCTCGATCGTCTCGGCCACGTCGCGGGGTGCGGGGTACAGGCGCGCCCAGTGCTCGACGACCTCGGAAACCGTGAGGTGGCGGTAGATGCCGCTGCTCTGCAGGACGATGCCGACGCGCTCGCGCAGCGAGGACGAGCGGTCGGCCGGATCCTCGCCCAGCACCCGCACGGTTCCCCCGGAGCGCTCGCGATAGCCCTCGAGGACCTCGACGGTGGTCGTCTTGCCCGCGCCGTTGGGCCCCAGCAGGCCGAACACCTCGCCCCGGCCGACGGTGAAGTCGATGCCACGCACGGCCTCGTGGTCGCCGTAGGCCTTGCGCAGGCCCTGCACCTCGATGGCCGCGACGGTCATGATGGGCTTCAGGGTATGCGCTGCGCCTGCATCGACATCGGGTCGAACACCACGCGCGTGCTCGTCGCCGACGTCGAGGGCGGCGTGCTGCGCGAGGTGGTGTGCGAGAAGGCGTTCACCCGCCTGGGCACCGCATTGCGCCGGACCGGCGCGCTGCCACCCGAGGCGATGGCGGCCGTCGCCGACGTCGTCGCGGTCCAGACGGCCGTCGCGCGCTCGCTCGGCGCCGGGTGCCTGCGCGTCGTCGCGACCGCCGCGATCCGCGCGGCGTCCAACCGCGACGCGCTCGTGCGGGCCGTTCGCGAGCGCGCCGGCGTCGAGGTCGAGATCCTCGGGGCCGCGGACGAGGCGCACTTCGCGTTCGCCGGCGGCACCCACGCCCATCGGACCCGGCTGGAGGGGCGCGTCGCGGTCGTCGACGTCGGCGGCGGCTCGTCGGAGATCGCCGTCGGGCGCCTGGCGGACGGCGTCGAGTGGTCGATCTCGATTGCCCTGGGGTCGAGCTCGCTGGCCGACGAGCACCTGCGCTCGGACCCCCCCGCGGCCGACGAGCTCGCGGCCGCCGGCCGGGCCGCCGCCGCGATGTTCGCGACGTTGACGCCGCCCCCGGTCGACGCCGCCGTCGCCGTCGGCGGCAGCGCGACCTCGATGGCCCGGCTGGCCGGCGACCGGATCGATCCGGCGACGGTCGCCCACGCGCTGGAGCTCCTCGCCTCGCGGACCCGCGGCGACGTGGCCGCCCAGCACGGGCTCGACCCTGAGCGCGTGCGGCTGCTGCCCGCCGGCCTGCAGATCCTCGGCGCGGCCGCCGCGCGCCTGGGCCATCCGCTCGTGGTCGGCGAGGGCGGGCTGCGCGAGGGCGTGTGCCTGGCGATCGCCGCGGCGCGTTGACAAAACGGTCACAAATCGTTCACACGGCCGCCAGTACCATCGCCTCCGCATGTCCGATCTCGCGACCCGCCCCGACTCCCAGGAAGAGTCGCGTCCCCTCGCCAAGCCCGAGCTGTACTTCAACCGCGAGCTCTCGTGGCTGGACTTCGACGACCGGGTCCTGCAGCTGGCCGAGGACGGGCGCACGCCGCTGCTGGAGCGGCTGAAGTTCTGCGCGATCTGGTCGAAGAACCTCGACGAGTTCTTCATGGTCCGCGTCGCCGGGCTGCACGACATGGTCGACGCCGGCATCGACTCCCCGGGCAAGGACGGGCTCAACGCCGCGGGCACCATCGAGCGCATCCGCGCGGTCGTCGCCGGCCAGCATGCGCGCGCCTCGGACGCCCTGGCCGCGACGATCATCCCCGCCCTGCGCGAGCGCGGCCTGGGCATCCTGCACCTCGACCAGGTCAGCGCCGAGGAGCGCGAGCAGCTCGAGGAGCGCTTCCTGCGCCAGGTCTTCCCGGTCCTCACCCCGCTCGCCGTGGGCCTCGGGCGCCCGTTTCCGTACATCTCGAATCTCTCCCTGTCGCTCGCCGTGCGGGTGCGCGACCCCGCCACGGGCCAGGAGCTGCTCGCCCGCGTGAAGGTGCCCAAGGAGATGCTGCCGCGCTTCATGCCGGTCGACGGGGGTCACTGCTTCGTGCCCGTCGAGGAGATGATCGCGGCGAACCTCGAGCGGCTCTTCGAGGGCATGGAGATCCTCGAGCACACGATGTTCCGCGTCACCCGAGACGCCGACTTCACGGTCGGCGACGAGGCGGACGACCTGCTGCAGGCGGTCGAGACCGAGCTGCGCCGCCGCCGCTTCGGCGAGGTCGTGCGCCTCGAGGTGCAGGCCGGGATGGGCGACGCGATCCACACCCAGCTCGTCGAGGCGCTCGGCGTCGAGGAGGGCGACGTCATGGAGGTCGAGGGGCTGATGGACCTCGGCGACCTGATGGACGTCTACGGCACCCCGGGCTTCAGCGACCTGCGCGACCCGGCCTGGCACCCCGTCACGCAGCCGCGGCTGATCGCGGAGGAGGACGCCGAGCCCGACGTCATGGGCGCGATGCGCCGCGGCGACATCCTCGTCCACCATCCCTACGACTCGTTCGTCAGCTCGGTCCAGCGGCTGATCGAGCAGGCGGCGGACGACGACGACGTGCTCGCGATCAAGCTCACCGTGTACCGCACGAGCGACGACACGCCGCTCGTCCCGACGCTGATCCGGGCCTCGGAGCGGGGCAAGCAGGCGGTCTGCATGGTCGAGCTCAAGGCCCGCTTCGACGAGCAGGCCAACGTCCGCTGGGCGCGCAAGCTCGAGGAGGCGGGCGTCCACGTCGTCTACGGCCTCCCGGCGCTCAAGACCCACGCCAAGTGCGTGCTGATCGTCCGGCGCGAGGGCGACGGCGTGCGCCACTACGTGCACGTGGGAACGGGCAACTACCACCAGAAGACCGCCCGGCTGTACACCGACTTCGGTCTGTTCACCTGCGATCCGGACATCGGCGCCGACGTCGCGGACATGTTCAACGGCCTCACGGGCTTTGCACGCCAGCGCCGCTACCGGCGGGTGCTCGTGGCGCCGGCCTTCCTGCGCGACGGGATCCTGAAGGAGATCGAGCAGACCGTGCAGGCGCACGAGGCCGGCAAGCCCGCCCGCATCGCGATGAAGATGAACTCGCTGGTCGACGGCGCCTGCATCCGCGCGCTCTACGAGGCGTCGGTCGCCGGCGTCCAGGTCGACCTCAACGTGCGCGGCATCTGCTGCCTGCGGCCGGGCGTGGAGGGCGTGTCGGAGAACATCCGCGTGGTGTCCGTCGTCGACCGCTTCCTCGAGCACTCCCGCGTCTACGGCTTCCAGCGCGACGGCGGGTGGTCGGTCTGGATCGGCTCCGCCGACCTGATGCCGCGCAACCTCGACACCCGCGTCGAGCTGCTCGCGCCGATCGGCGAGCAGGCCCTGCGCGACGAACTGCTCGACAGCGTGGAGCGCTGCCTGGCCGACGACACCTACGGCTGGGACCTGCTTCCGGACGGCCGGTGGGAGCGCCGCACGCCGGCCGAGGGCGACCGCAGCAGCGTCCAGCGCGAGCTCATGGCCAAGCACGGCGAGCACGCGACCTGAGCACACGCTGAAAGGGGAGCGCCCTAAAGCCGCGAACACGGTGCGATGCGCCGTGCCGCCGCATTCGTCGTCGCCATGCTCGCGCTCGCCGCCCCGGCCGCGGCCCGGGCCCGCGTGTCTCCGAACGCTGCCGCCCTGCAGGTGGCTCTGCGCGCGACGGCGGACTACGCTGGGGACGTGGACGGGATTCGCGGGCCCGGCACGCGCGGCGCCGTGCGCCGCTTCCAGGCGCGCCACGGGCTCGCGGCCGACGGCGTCGCCGGGCCGGCGACGCGCCGAGCGCTCGGCCGGCGCGGGCGGCCGCGGTGGGGCAGCCGGACGATCACGCGCGGCGCGCGCGGCTGGGACGTGGCCTACCTCCAGTTCCAGCTCAGCCGCCACGGCTTCCCGAACGGGGGCATCGACGGGGGCTTCGGCGACCACGCGATCAACGCGCTCCGGCGCTTTCAGGCCTTCGCCGGGCTGGCCGCCGACGGCGTGGCCGGGCCGGCCACGCGCCGCGCGCTGACCACACCGCCGCCGCAGTCGCCGCTGCGCTTCTACCGCCCGCTGACGGTGGCGATCGGCGACCGCTTCGGCCCCCGCGGGGCGACCTTCCATCCCGGCCTGGACTTCCCGGCCGCGCCCGGGACGCGCATCGGGGCCGCCGGCCGAGGATGCGTGAGCTACGTCGGCTACGACCCCGGCGGCTACGGCAACCTCGTCATCATCCGACACCGGCTCGGCCTGGTGACGATGTACGCGCACCTGTCCGCGTTCGGCGTGCGCCAGGGCCAGTGCGTCACGGGCCACGACTTCATCGGGCGGGTCGGCTCGACCGGCCTCTCGACCGGGCCGCACCTGCACTTCGAGATCCGCGTCCGCGGCGCGGCCGTCGACCCGGCCCGCGCGTTGTTATGAGCAGATGGCACAATCGCGCGCATGAGCGGCTTCACGATCGAGAACCTCGCCAACGTCGAGGACTCCGCACCCAAGTTCGGCCACCAGGACAGCCAGGAGGCGCGCTTTGCCCGCGGCGCCCTCGAGGCCGACTCGCTCGGCCTGTCCTATCACCGCGTCAAGCCCGACAAGCACCAGGGCTTCGGGCATCGCCACGACAAGGCCGAGGAGGTCTACGTGGTGCTCTCGGGCTCGGGACGGGTCAAGCTCGGCGACGAGATCCGCGACGTCGGCCCGCTCGACGCGATCCGCGTCGCCCCCGCGGTGCCGCGCGCCTTCGCCGCCGGCCCGGACGGCCTCGAGCTCGTCGCCTTCGGCCCCCACCACGAGGGCGACGGCGAGCTGCTGCCGGACTTCTGGCCGCAGGACTGAGAAGCGGCTCGCTTCCTGGGAGCTCAGCGTACGCGGACGACGGCGGACCGCGTCACGCCGTCGTCGTAGGGCCAGCCGCTGCGCCCGCCGATGAGCACGTGGATGCGGAAGCTGTGCCCGCGCGAGGCCGCGCTGCCGAAGCGGTAGGTGAGCCTGAAGCGCCCCGACCGGCTCGCGTGCCCGCGCTTGAACGGGCGGTAGCCGAAGCCGCCCGTGCGGCCCTCCGCGACCACGCGGACGGCGCCCGGCGGATGCGCGCCGCGCAGGCGCCCGCGCAGCACGAGCCGCTGGCCGAGGGCGACGGAGCGCGGCGCGCTCAGGCTGCCGGCGGCGCGCACGTGCAACAGGACGCGGTCCATGGCCGCGAAGCGCGCGTCGAGCGCGTGCGAGACCCAGCCGACCTGCAGCACCCGTGAGGCGGCGCTCTTCGCCTTGAAGCTGTAGCGGCCGTGGGCACCGGTCATGACCGCCCCGCGCGTGACGTAGCGATCCTTGGTGACGTCGCGGGTCAGGACGAGCAGCCGCGCGCCCGCGATCGGCTGGCCCGAGGCGTTGAGCAGGCGCCCCCGCACGGTCGGCCGCTCGCCGTAGTCCACCGTGCGCCGCCCCGAGCGGCCCGTCGTGAAGCCCGCCGTCAGCCTGCCCGTCTCGGTCGCGCCCGCCCCGTTCAGCGGGCCCCGGTCCGACGGCGTGGCCACGTCGACGGTGAACGGGCCCGCGTCGCGCGCGTTGCCCGCGGCGTCGAGCACCCGCACGACGAGCCGGCGCTGTCCGACCTGCAGGCTGCTCGCCCGGACGGTCTCGCCGGAGAGCGGCGGGCACGGGACCACCAGGCGATAGGAGCAGCCCGCCTTGGCGTCGGTGAGCGTCGCGCCCGAGTCATAGACCTCACTGCCGACGATCACCGGCGCGCCGGCCGTCACGTCGAGCAGCTGCACGGCCTTGATGCCCGAGTTGTCCGCGGCGCTGAGCGTCACGGGGTCCGACCCGCTGCGCGGGCCCCCGGTGAGCAGCCCCGAGGCGGAGACGGTGACCGTGGGAGCGGACGGATCGTCGAGCGTCACGACCGCGCCGCGCAGGCCGTTGAAGACACGGCCGGCGGCCGCGATCCCGCACGGGCTGCTGCGGTTGAAGCAGCCGACGCCGAGCGACAGGGACCTGGCGCCGCCGCCGTAGCCGCCCAGCGACGCGAACGACGCGCGCGTCACGACCTGCGGTCCCACCGTGACCGCGTGCGCCGGATATCCGTACCAGAGCTGCTGCGCGTCCAGGCGCGTGCGCGTCGCGTCGAGGTAGTTGCCGGCGCCCGCGAACACGGTGCTCCCGAGCGCGTAGTCCGCGTAGTACCGGTGGTGATTGGAGACGGCCGGGTTCTTGTAGATCAGCTCCCGGTCGATGCGGAAGTCGGCGATCGTGGTCCCAGACGGTGCGTTGAAGGTCAGGGCGGCCGCCTGGTCGTTCGGCGTCGCGGCGCCGCCCGGGACGGAGACCGAGATCGGATCGTCGGGCATCGGGCAGGACAGGTCGGACTTCGCCCCGGCGACGGCGCCCGTCGCGGTCCAGGACTTGTTGTCGTAGACCTTGCCGTTGGCCGAGCAGGCGTACACGGGGTAGGTCCCGGCGTGGGCGGCGGATGCGGAGAGCGCCGCGCTCAACAGTGCGGTGACGAGCACGACGCGCCTCATGCGGGTGCGGCCCAGCCGCGCCTCGGGCGTCAGGCCGTCGGCGAGGGGGAGGCCGACGCCCACGGGCGCCGCGCGGCGGTGGGAGAGCGGCATCATCAGGTCCAACCCGCGGCCTTGCCCGACGATGCGCACTCCGCACCCGGGGACTACCAGCCGCCGCGCTCGTCGGCGTGCGCCATGCGCTCCTTGTCGATCGCCTTGCGGTCGTCCTTGCGCTTCTCGAGCCGCCACATCACCAGCGACGCGAGCAGGATGAACAGGGGGAAGCCGCCGATCACGATGAAGCCGGCGATCGTGACATCGAGGTCCGAGGTCTCGCCCCACCAGCCCTGGCCGTGGTCGTTGGCGGAGTCGGCGAGGGCGAGCGGGGCGAAGGCCATCAGGGCGACGGCGCTGAGCAGCAGGGAGGTTGAAAGGCGCTTCATGAGCGGATCGGATCATACCTACCCTCAGTGGCCCATGGCCGTCGCCATCGCATCCGATCTCGCCAAGGACATGGCGGGCGACCCGCTGTTTGATGGCGTCTCGTTCAAGCTCGAACGCCGCGAGCGGCTGACGCTGGCCGGGCGCAACGGCGCCGGCAAGACGACGCTGCTGCGCATGCTCGCGGGGGAGACCTCGATCGACGGCGGCCAGCTCACGCTCGCCAAGGGCGTCCGCATCGCCCTGCACGACCAGCGCCCGCCGCGCGAGGACGGCGTCAGCCTGCGCGACTACGTGCTCGCGGGCTGCCGGGAGCTGCTGGCGATCGAGGCGCGGCTCTCAGAGCTCGAGCAGGCGATGGCCGCCGGCGCCACCGGCGACGCGACGTTCGCCGCCTACGCGCGCGCCCAGGCCCGCCTGGAGCACGCCGGCGGCTACAACTGGCGCGAGGGCGTCAACGCCACCCTGCACGGCCTCGGCTTTTCAGACGCAGACCTCGACCGCGACCTGGCGACCTTCTCCGGCGGCGAGCTCACGCGCGCCTCGCTGGCCCGGGCGCTGGCGGGCGACCCCGACCTGCTGCTGCTCGACGAGCCGACCAACCACCTCGACATCGCCTCGCTGGAGTGGCTCGAGTCCTACCTGCAGAGCGTCGACGCCGCCGTCGTGCTCGTGGCGCACGACCGCTGGTTTCTGGAGGCCGTCGGCACGGCGGTGCTCGAGCTCAAGGCCGGCAGGGCGCGCTTTTTCGCCGGCACCTGGCACGCCTGGCGCGCGGAGAAGGCCCAGCGCGAGCTCGCGCTCGGCCGCGCGATCGACAAGCAGGAGGCCGAGATCGCCAAGCTGCAGCGCTTCGTCGACCGCTTCAGCGCGGGCACGCGCGCCAAGCAGGCCCAGTCGCGCGCCAAGCAGCTCGCGAAGGTCGACAAGCTGACCCGCGACCCGCGCGACACCCGCTCGCTCGGCTTCGAGTTCCAAAGGCCCGAGCGCACCGGCCGCGTGATCTTCGAGCTCGAGGACGCGACGGTGGCGATCGGCGACCGGACGCTGCTCCAAGACGCCGAGTTCTGGCTCGAGCGCGGCGAGCACGTCTCGCTGGTCGGCGCCAACGGGACCGGCAAGACGACGCTGCTGAAGGTCCTGGCGGGCGAGCGCGCGCTGGACGCCGGCAAGCTGCGCAAGGGCCACAACCTCAAGCTGGGCATGCTCTCCCAGCACGCGGACCTCGTGGGCGCGATCGGCACGGTGCTCGAGTCCTGCCAGCGCGCCACGGGCCTCAAGCCGCACGAGACGCGCGCCCTGCTGGGCCGCTTTCTGTTCAGCGGCGAGGCCGCGGAGAAGCCCGTCGCCGGGCTCTCCGGCGGCGAGCGCCAGCGCCTCTCGCTGGCCTGCCTGGTCGCCTCGAGCGCGAACGTGCTCGTGCTCGACGAGCCCACCAACCACCTCGACCTCGACAGCCGCGAGGCGCTGGAGAGCGCGCTGCAGGACTTCCCGGGGGCCGTCCTGCTGGTGTCCCACGACCGCGCGCTGCTCGACGCCGTCGGGTCGCGCACCGTCGCCGTCGAGGACTCGACGCTGCGCTCCTACGTCGGCGGCTGGCCCGAGTACGTCCGCATCCGCGAGCAGGCGGCGGCCGCGAAGGTCGCCGCCCGCAACGCCAGGCCGAAGAAGGCCGCCGTAGCGTCGAAGGGCGCCGCCGCCGCCGGCGGCAACGGCGACGGCGGGCGGGCGAAGACGCTCGAGGCCGAGATCGAGCGCGCCGAGGCGCTGCTGGCGGGGCTCGAGGCCGAGCTCGCCGACCCCGCCGCGTGGAACGACCCCCGCTCCGCCGAGAAGTCCACCAAGCGCCACGCGCAGGCCAGGCGCGCGCTCGAGGACCTCTACGCGCAGTGGGAAGCCGCCGCCACATAGCGTTCACACCCTGATAACCGCGGATCGTCGCAGCCTCGCGAGGGTGGGGGCATGTCGGATGTCGTCTATCGGGCCGCGGATCTCGAGATCCGGCCCGACGAGCACCTCGCGCTCGCGCGCGGCCCGGCCGCGCTCGCGCGCGGCCGGGCGCTGACGCTCTCGGTCCGCGAGCTGCAGCTGCTCGCCGCGCTCGCCCGGCGGGAGAACCGGGTTCTGAGCCGCGCCGAACTCTACGAGACCGTCTGGGGCGGCGGCCTGCGCGGCGACGATCGCTCAGTCGACGTCTACGTGCACAAGCTGCGCGCCAAGCTCGCGGACGCCCTCCCCGAGTGGCGCTTCATCCACACGCACTTCGGCTTCGGCTACCGCTTCGCGGCCGAGTCGGTATTCACACCCTTTTCACACGGCGACCACAGCCCGGTAACAGGCTCAGCCCCGGCTCCCTGAGACCGTGATCGAGACATGAACGAACAGATCAGGAAAGGCCCGATGAACCTCACCCGCTTCCTGCCCGCCGTCGCCTCGTGCGCCGTGCTGGCTTCCGGCGTGGCGGCCTGTGGCTCCAGCTCCTCCAGCTCGGACACCGGCAGCAACGCCTCCACCAGCAACTCGAGCACCGCGGCGGACACCGCCGGCGGCACGGTCAACGGCGCGGGCTCGACCTTCGCGGCGCCGGTCTACCAGCAGTGGGGCTCAGACCTCAAGAGCAGGAACATCACGGTCAACTACCAGCCGGTGGGCTCGGGCGCCGGGATCGCGGCCCTGGCGCAGGGCACGGCGCAGTTCGCCGGATCAGACCCCGCCCTGGCCTCCGAGGACAAGGCGACCCTCAAGAAGGGCAAGCCGGTCCAGATCCCGATGTTCTTCGGGGCCATCACGGCGTCCTACAACGTCTCGGGCGTCAAGAGCGGCGTCAAGCTCGACGGCCAGACGCTGGCCGACATCTTCCAGGCCAAGATCACCAACTGGGACGACCCGGCGATCGCCAAGCTGAACTCGGGCACGAAGCTGCCGTCCGGGAGGATCACGGTCGTGCACCGCTCCGACGAGTCCGGCACGACGAAGGGCTTCACGACCTTCCTCGCCGGCGAGAGCGCGGCCTGGAAGTCCAAGGTCGGCGCCGACAAGACGGTCAAGTGGCCGACGGGCACGGGCGCGAGGGGCAACGACGGCGTCGCCGCCGCGATCAAGCAGACGGACGGCTCGATCGGGTACGTCGAGCAGGCCTAACGCCCTGCAGAACGACTTCTCGGTCGCCTCGATCAAGAACAAGGCCGGGAGCTTCATCGCCCCCGAGCTCGCGTCGACCTCCGCCGCCGGCGAGGGCCTGCAGATTCCGGCGGATCTCGGCATCTCGACGATCAACGCGCCCGGCAAGACCGCCTACCCGATCACCTCGCAGACCTTCGTGGACACCTACCAGGACCCCTGCAAGGCGCTCGGCATGAGCAAGGGCGACGCGACCGCGATGGCCGCGTTCGTCAACTACGGCCTCACCGACGGCCAGGCGCAGCTCGGGCAGCTCAAGTACGCGAAGCTGCCGGACGCGCTGCTGTCGAAGTCCCAGGCCGCGCTGAAGTCGCTCACCTGCAACGGGAGCCCGCTCGGCGGATCCTGATGGCAGTCGAGACGCCTCCGTCCTCCGTCGTCGTGCACCGCGGCCGCTCCGTCCTGGAGCGGCCGCCGGCGGCTCGGCTGCCGGACCGCGTCCTGAAGTGGACCCTGACCGGGCTGGCCGGCGGGATCCTGGCCGTGATCGGCTTCTTCTTCGTCCGGCTGATCGTCGAGGCCAATCCCGCGCTGTCGCGCTTCGGCGTCTTCGGCTTCGCGTTCGACGGCAACTGGGATGTCTCGCGCTCCATCTACGGCGCGCTGCCGCTCGTGGCCGGGACGCTGATCACCTCCGCGATCGCCCTGCTGATCGGCGTGCCGGTGGCCCTCGCCACGGCCGTCTTCGTCACCGAGCTGTGCCCGCGGCGCCTGCGCGGGCCGCTGACCATCATGGTCGAGCTGCTGGCCGCGGTCCCGTCGGTCGTCTACGGCCTGTGGGGCGTCTTCGTGCTCGTCCCGCACCTCAAGGGCGCCGAGCAGTGGTTCGGCCGCACCTTCGACTTCGTGCCCTTCGTCGGCCCGGATGTCCCGGGGCCCAACTACTTCATCGCGGGCCTGATCCTCGCGATCATGATCGTCCCGATCGTCTCGGCGATCAGCCGCGAGGTCATCTCCACGGTGCCCGTCGAGCAGAAGGAGGCCGCGCTCGCGCTCGGCGCGACGCGCTGGGAGATGATCCGCACGGCGGTCCTGCCCTACTCGCGCTCCGGCATCACCGGTGCCGCGATGCTCGGCCTCGGCCGCGCGATCGGCGAGACGATCGCCGTCACGCTGGTGATCGGCAACGCCCCGGTGATCGGCCACACGATCTTCTCGCAGGGCTACACGCTCGCCGCCGTGATCGCCAACGAGTTCGGCGAGGCCGCCAACAACGAGCTGCATCGCGCGGCGCTGATCGCGGCCGGCCTCGTGTTGTTCGTGCTCACGCTGCTGGTCAACGTCGCCGCCCGCGCCTTCGTGGTGCGCGGCAGGCGCGATCGCCAGGGAGGCGTCCCGGGTCCGCTCACGGCCAGCGCCGCCGCGGGGGTGTGATGGGCGCCGCCGCGATCATCCCGCCGCTCTCCAGCCGCCGGCGCCGCACCGACAGGGCGGCCCGCGGCCTGCTGGCGGTCGGCACGCTGCTGGCGGTCATCCCGCTCGTGCTGGTCCTGTACTACCTGATCGAGAAGGGGGCCGGCGCGATCAGCTGGCACTTCTTCTCGAGCGACCCGACCGGCTCGTTCCTCGGCGATCCCGGCGGCATCAGGTCCGCCCTGCTGGGCACGATCGAGATGGTCGCCCTGGTCACGGCGGTCGCGGTCCCGGTCGGCACCGGCGTCGCGCTGTACCTCGTCGAGTACGGCCGCGGCAGCCGCTTCGCCGGCGTCGTCCGCTACTTCGTCGACGTGATGACCGGCGTCCCGTCGATCGTCTTCGGCCTGTTCGTCTACATCACGCTCGTGATCGGCTTCGGCGGATCCGGCTACGCGGGCTGGAAGGGCTCGGTGGCCCTCGGCCTGCTGATGCTCCCGGTCGTCATCCGCTCCAGCGAGGTCGTGCTGCTGCTGGTCCCGGACTCGCTGCGCGAGGCCGCCCTGGCGCTCGGCGCGCCGCGGTGGCGGATCGTCGCCCGCATCGTGCTGCCGAGCGCGCTTCCGGGCCTGATCACGGGCTCGCTGCTCGCCGTCGCCCGCGCCGCCGGCGAGACGGCGCCGCTGTTGTTCACCTCGGCGGTCGTGTTCGGCACGACCTTCAGCCTCAACGGCCGCATGAACTCCCTCCCGATCCAGATCTTCAACGACGTCGGCCAGGCCCAGGACCGCCTGGTCGAGCGCGCCTGGGGCTCGGCCCTGACGCTCGTCGCGCTCGTGCTCCTGCTCACCCTCATCGCCCGCCTGTTCGCTCGAAGGAGCCGCTTCTCATGAATCCGGAACTCGACACCACGACGGCCGACACCGCGCCGGCCCCCGGCCGCTTCGAGCGGACTGCGGAGCGGGGCGAGGCGACCGCCCCGGCGGCGACCGGCGCCAAGCGCGTCCAGCTCAAGGGCCTGCACGCCTACTACGGCGACGAGCACGCCGTGAAGGGGGTCGACCTGGACTTCGAGCCCGGCAAGGTCACGGCGATGATCGGCCCGTCGGGGTGCGGCAAGTCGACGCTCGTGCGCTGCATCAACCGCATGCACGAGGAGATCGTCGGCGCCCGCGCCGAGGGCGAGGTGCTGCTCGACGACCTCGACGTCTACGCGTCCGAGGTCGACGTCGTCGCCGTGCGGCGGGTGATCGGCATGGTCTTCCAAAAGCCCAACCCCTTCCCGACGATGTCGATCTTCGACAACGTCGCCGCGGGGCTGCGCCTGACCGGCGCGCGGGGCTCCTCGCTGACCGAGCGCGTCGAGCGGTCCCTGCGCGGCGCCGGCCTGTGGGAGGAGGTCAAGGACCGGCTGCGGTCCCCGGGCATCGGCCTCTCCGGCGGCCAGCAGCAGCGCCTGTGCATCGCGCGCACGATCGCGGTCGAGCCCGAGGTGATCCTCATGGACGAGCCCTGCTCCGCCCTCGATCCCGTGGCGACGCTGAAGATCGAGGAGCTGATCTCCGAGCTCAAGCTGCGCTACACGATCGTGATCGTCACCCACAACATGCAGCAGGCCGCGCGGGTGGCCGACAAGACGGCGTTCATGCTCAGCGGCGAGATGGTGGAGTTCGGGCCGACGAACACGATCTTCACCAAGCCCGACGATCCGCGCACGGAGCAGTACGTGACCGGGAAGTTCGGCTAATGGCCTCGCAGCTGCGCGCCCACTTCCGCGAGGAGCTCTCAGAGCTCGAATCCCGCGCGCTGGGCGGCATCGACATGGTCGTGCAGTCGCTCGACCAGGCGCTCGAGGCCGTCAGCCACCAGGATGTCGAGCTGGCGGCGATGGTGATCGCCGACGACGACCGCATCGACGGCCGCTTCCTCGAGGTCCACCAGTCGATCCTGTCGCTGCTCGCACTGCAGGCGCCCGTGGCCGGCGACCTGCGCGTGGTCGCCGCGCTGCTGCACGTCATCAAGCACGTGGAGCGCATGGGCGACCAGTGCGTGAACATCGCCAAGCTCGTGCCGCTGGCCGGCCACGACCCGCCGACGGACGCCCAGATGCTCTCGATGCTGGGCCGGATGGGCGAGCTGGCCCGCTCCCAGGCGCTGCAGTGCAAGCAGGCGTTCGCGCTGCGCGACGTCGCCCTGGCCGAGGATCTCGTGCGCCAGGACGCCAAGATCAACAAGCTCAACCGGCAGGTCTTCACCCGCGCGGTGGTGGTCGGGACCGACGAGGACCGGCGCGAGTGGGCGATGCACATGATGCTGATGGCCCGCGCCCTGGAACGGGTGGGTGACAACGCCGTCGACGTGGGCGAGCAGGTGGCGTTCGTCGAGACCGGCCTGTTCCGCGAGTTCTCCGACGCCTCCCGTCCGCCGCCCTCCTGAACCCCCTGCACTTTGCGGCCGACCCGTGAACAAGCTGTGACCGGGTGGTTGCCGAGAGTAACCGGCGCCGTCCGGGGGCTTATCCTTCGTTGAGCATGCTCTCCGCACACGAGAATCCGCTGCAGATCGCCGTCATCGACACCGACAGCGGTTTCCTGCAGGTCCTGGCCAAGCGCCTCGAGGGCTTGGGGTGGCGCTACCGGGTCACCGGTGGCCCGCTGCCGGCCGACGCCCTGGTCGCGATGCGGCTCGACGCCCTGGTCGTGGATTTGGCCGTGCTCGGCCACCAGGCGTGGACGTACCTCGAGACGATCACCCAGCGCCTCCCGGGCATGGGCGTGGTCGTCGTCACCGGTCGCTCCTCGGTCGCCCAGCGGGTCCGCGGGCTGCGCCTCGGCGCCGACGACTGGATGACCAAGCCCTGCCACCCTGAGGAGCTGATCGCCCGCGTCGAGGCTGTGGTGCGCCGGCGGCAGTCCGACGAGGCGGGCGAGGACGCTTCTCCCGTCGAGGTGGGCGAGCTCGAGGTCCGGCCCGACCAGTTCCAGGCGTTCGTTTCCGGTGTCAGCGTGGAGCTCACCCGCCGCGAGTTCCACCTGCTCGCCTCCGCCGAGGGACAGGTGCTCCAGCGCGAGGACATCTACCAGCGCGTCTGGGGCTACGCCATGGCTCACGGCGATCGCTCCGTCGACGTGTTCGTCCGCAAGCTGCGCCAGAAGCTCGAGCGCGCGTCGTCGCGGTGGCGCTACATCCACACGCACTTCGGCGTGGGGTACCGCTTCGCCGCCGAGCCGGCGATCGGCCCCGGGAGCCTGGCCGTTCCGGAGACCGATCCGGCGCAGGCGCCCGCGGCCCAGATCCCGGTGCCCAACCGCTCGACCGCCGCGCCGGTCCCCGCCTGACCCGGCGGCTAGATTCTGTGCCGTGAAGACGGCCCGGAACATCGCGATCATCCTGGCGCTGGCGGCGATCGTCGCCCTGGCGCCGGGCGGCCTGACCGCCCGCAACACGGTCTCGAACCTCCTCACGGTGATCTTCGTCGGCGGCCTCGGCTTCTTCGCCTACCGGATGTACATGGAGAACCGCGTACGGCTGTTCGACCTGCCCGACAACCACCGGCTGATCGCCTACGCGAGCGCCGGGACGCTGGCCTTCGCCCTGATCGCGACGCAGCGGATGTGGAGCTCCTCCGGGCCCTGGATCCTGATCTGGTTCGCGCTCCTTGCCGCCGCCGCCTACGGCTTCTCTGTCGTGGTCCGGGCGTACCGCGAGTACTGAGGGTCGTTTGCGGTCGCGGGCCCCGATCACGCGCTTGATCGGGGTCATGACCCCGATCAAGCGCGTCCTCGCCGCGCGCGGACCCGCGCCGCCCGCCGCCCGCGGATCCGGGCCGCCCGCCGGGCGCGCACTCTTGTAACGCTTTCGTGCGCGAACCGGCACACGTCGGCGTAGATCCGTCACGCGCGGCCCGGCACGCTGACGGACATGCCCGTCATCCGCCCCTCGCCCGGCTCCGGCGGCCAGGCTGCCGTCGAGTTCGTCGCGCTGCTGCCGCTGATCCTGGTCGGTCTCGCCGGCTGCTGGCAGGCGGTGCTCGCCGCTCACACGGCGTGGTCGGCGTCCGCGGCCGCGCGCGCAGCGGCGCGCGCGCACGCCGTCGGGGGCGCTGAGCTCGCGGCGGCGCGCGCGGCCCTGCCCGCGTCGCTCGACCACCGCGTGTCGGTGCGCAGCGGCGACGGCAAGAGCATCACGGTGCGCGTGACGATCCCCGCGGTCGTCCCCGGGCTGCACCTCGGCGCCCTCACCGCCCACGCGAGCTTCGCGAGCCAGCGATGATCCGGCTGCGCCGCTGCGCCGGGCAGGCCACCGTCGAGCTGGTCGCGCTGATCCCCTTCGCCGTGCTCGTTGTCGCCGCCGCCGTGCAGGTGCTGGCCGCCGGGTCCGCCGACGAGCGGGCCTCCGCCGCAGCGGAGGCTGGTGCCGTCGCCCTGCTGCAGGACCGCGACCCCAAGGCGGCGGTGCAGGATGCGCTGGGCCGTGCGAAGGGCCGGGCGAGCTTCACGATCAGCGGCCATCGCGTGCGCGTGACCGTCCGCCCGCGGGCATTCACCGACGGGCTCGCAGAGCTGCTGGCCGCGACCTCGGCCGCGGACGCCGGCGAGCAGGCTGCGAGCGTCGGCCGGACGGTCGTGCGCGGCGGCGACGGCGAGTCCTCGCAGCCGAAGGACAAGCCGTGAACGAGCTGCTCGCCCGCGCAGGATCCCTCTTCCTGGCGCCCGCGACGCCGGCTGCACCCACCGCCTCGGTGGCGCCACCGGTGGCCGATCTCGTCGTCGTGCTCGCGGCGCCCAGGGACCTCGCTGCCGTCGCCGGCGCCGTCGCCGCCGGCCTGCGCCGCCCCTGCGGGGCGCGGACAGCGGTCGTGTGCCGCCCCGGAGAGCCGTGGCCGGCGTGCCCGGCCGGCATGGCGGCGACCGCGCTGGCGCGGCGGCTCGCCGCACGGGACATCGCCGCGACCGCCGCGGGGTCGCTGTGCCGCGTCGCGCTGGCGGAGGACCCGGAGGCGAGCGTGCCGGAGGCTTGGCGCCTCACCGCGGCCGCTGCGGGGTCACCCGTCGTCGTGGCGCTTGCGGGCCGTCACCCCGGCTTCGACGGGCTGCTCGCGCAAGCCGACCGGCTGCTCCTCGCGACCGCCACCGGCGACGACCCGGACTGCACCGCGCTGGCCCTCGCATCGCTCGCCGCGCTGGGCCCGCCCGCGGCGCTCGTCACGGCGCCGTCCGGGCCCATGGCCCGGCGGGCGGCGGCGCTCGGCCTGCTCGGCCTGGGACCGCCCGCGCACACCGGCGAGGTGCCGGCATGAGGCGGCGCGAGGCCGGCCAGTCCACGGTGCTGATCGTGGGGGCGCTGTTCGGCCTGTTGCTCGGCGCGTTCCTGCTCGGGGCGGTCGCGCGCGGCATCGGCGTCCGCTCGGCCGCCCAGCGCGCGGCCGACGTGGCGTCGCTCGCCGGCGCCCGCGCGCTGCTCGACGCCTATCCGCGCCTGTTCGAGCCGGCCGTCGTCGACGGCCGCCCGAACCCGTCGCATCTCGAGAAGGCCGCGTATCTGGATCTGGGCCGGCAGGCGGCGGTGAAGGCGGTCGAGGCTAACGGCGCGGGCGCGGCGGACGTGACCTTCCCGGATGCCTCGTCGCTCGCGCCGATCCGCATCCGCGTCGCGGTCCGGCGCACCGTGGAGGTCCGCCGCGGCAAGGCGAGGGCCGCCACCGACGTGGCCGCGAGCGCCGAGGCAGAGCTGGCGCCCGAGACCCTGACGGTGGGCGTCGGCGCCGCGGGCGGCGAGTACGGCGGGCCGTTCGCGACCCGCCAGGGCCAGCGCATGCGCCCGGACGTCGCCAAGGCGTTCGACCGCATGGCGGCGGCCGCGCGCGGTGCGGGATTGCAGCTGACGATCACCAGTGCCTTCCGTTCTGACGCCGAGCAGGCGGTCCTCTGGGTCCGGCACCCGGACCCGAAGTGGGTCGCGCGACCCGGCACCTCTTTGCACCGCTACGGCACCGAGCTGGATCTCGGACCGGCCGCCGCCTACGGCTGGCTGAAGGTCCACGCCGGCGCATTTCACTTCCTGCAGCGCTACGCCTGGGAGGATTGGCACTACGGCTACACGCTCAACGCGCGCTCCTCGGGCTCGACGCGCGAGGGGTCCGACGGCGGGCTGGCCGACCACGCCAACGGCCATCCCGGCGTCCCGGGCTTCGTGCCGCAGCGCTACGCGTCGGCGATCGCGTCGGCCGCCCAGCGCTGGAACGTCTCGGCGAACCTGCTCGCCTCGCAGATCTACGCCGAGAGCAACTTCAACCCGTTCGCGGTCAGCCCGGTGGGCGCGCAGGGCATCGCGCAGTTCATGCCGGGGACCGCGGCGGCCTACGGCCTGGGCAACCCGTACGACGCGCGCGAGGCGATCGACGCGCAGGCACATCTCATGCGCGACCTGCTGCGCCAGTTCGCCTCGGTGCCGCTCGCGCTCGCGGCCTACAACGCGGGGCCGGCGCCGGTGCAGGCGTGCGGCTGCGTCCCGCCCTACCCCGCCACCCAGGCCTACGTCGCGCAGATCCTCGGCCTCATGGGTGGCGCGGGCGACGCCACCGGCGGCGGCCTCACGGTCCGGCTGGTCAAGTGAGTCGGCGCAACGCCGGACCGGCGGGGCCGGCGCGCGATCACGGCGTCAGTCGAGGGTTCGCTCGTGCCGGATCGTGGCATACTCATGGCATGGCTCGCACACGACTGAGCACGACCGTGGACACAGACCTCCTTGCGGGCGCCCGGCGCGTCCACTCGGCAGCTACCGACGCCGCGCTCATCGACGAGGCTCTCCGCGCGTTGCTCGTTCATCACCGCGCCGCCGAGGTCGACGCGAGCTACGCCGCCTACGACGAGCACCCGCTCGATGAGCCAGACGCCTGGGGCGACCTGGCGTCGTTTCGACAAGCGGCTGCCGCATCATGAGCGCTCTGCCTGGGAGGGGGGAACTCTGGTGGTGCGAGCTGGCCGAGGTCGGCCGGCGCCCCGTCGTCGTCCTGTCCCGTGACGCGGCGATCCCGCGGCTTCGACGGGTACTCGTCGCACCGTGCACGACGACGATTCGAGCGCTCCCCAGTGAGGTCATCCTGGAGCCCGGCGACGACCCGATCACCCGGCGCTCGGCGGTCAACCTGGACTCGGTCGAGAGCGTATCGCTCGCCGTGCTCGTCAGGCGACTCGGCCGGTTGGCGGATGCCCGCATGCGGGAGATCTGCAGCGCTCTGAACGTCGCGGTCGACTGCAGAGGCTGAGGCCGGAACCCGGCGCTGGGGGCGCCTCGGGTTTCCGTCTTAGACCGACGGCGGCTCTTGACGCGAGACGATCGTTCAGCACAAGCAGCGCGACCGCGGCCGATCGCTCCGATGCACGCGATCCGGGCGCCCGGAGCGACTCCTCCTCTCGATCGTCTGACGGCCGATCACGACTCGCCGTCTGTGTCGTTGCTCCGTAAAGATCGTCACGGCGGCGATAATCCGTGCTCGCAGACTCCATGCGGTTCGCGCTGCCAGAGAGTGACGTCCACCCCCAGCCGGGGGTGCCGCGACGGCCCTTGTGGGGTCGCCGCCTGACCGGGCCGCGGCCGGCCCAGCCGGCGTTTCGGGTCACGCAAGCAACCGCCGGCGGATCAGCGACTCACCACGCTAGGTGCCGTGGGGATCGGTATCGGTACCTGGCTCGGGGGCCGCGTCGTGGCCCTTCGGGTCCTCCTGGCTCTCCGGCGCGCTCGTCATCCTCGGCATCTCAGTCGCGGGGTCCCGCTCTCCGTAGCCGCTGATGCCCGGCTCTGTATCCGCTCCGCCGCCCATCTCGGCGGCGGTGGCGTCGCTTGCGGCGTTGGGATCCGGCTCGTCCTCGCCGAAGGGTGCCTGTGGTCCTTGGGTTCGGATCTGTTGAACGAGCTCCTCGCTCTCTGGCTTGGATTCGGTTCCGGGATGGGTTGGCTCGGGCGTGGGTGACTCGCTCATGCGTTCAGCTCCTTGCGGTGTCCTGCCGCCCCGGCGGGGGCGGCGGTTGCATGGGTTAATGGGTCACTACCCAACATGCTGCTTGTTGAGCCGCTGCTCGGTGCGTCGTAATCGGCGTCAGCTGGCGCCGGCGTACTCCGGCTCGTCGGCCACGGCCACGTGCTCGTTGGGCACGCAGTGGGTCATCGTCAGGCCTTCGACAGTGCGGGGGCCGTTGTGGCCGAGGTTGGCGCGGCGCGCCTGCTCTTGCTCGCTGAGCGTCTGCGTCGCCAGTGGCTCGAGGTGCCGGACGTCGTCGGCCGTGATGCCGAGGCCCTCGCCGACCCGCTGACCGTACTCATCGTCGCACAGGAACAGGTGCCACACGATGCGCTCCTGGATCGGCCGGTCGCACTGCGACAGGTTGGCGATCCAGTTGGCGACCAGCTCGTCGCGCTCCCACGGCTCCTGGAGCTGGTAGCGCTCGCCGGCCTGCTGGTAGTCGTTCGTGCGCGGGATCGGGGCGCGGGTCATGCGGGCCCGGTACTCCGGGCCCTGCTCGGGGTGGGACGGCTTGGGCGCCTCGACGGGTCCGCCGGTGATCGAGGGCTCGTAGTTGACGTGCGGGTTGGTCCCGCCGTCGTCGTCGACGTAGTAGGCCATCGGCGCGTCGCGCTGGTTGGTCCGCACGTTGCCGTTCTTGGGCTGGTTGACCGGCAGTTGGAGGTAGTTCGCGCCGACGCGGTGGCGCTGGGTGTCCGAGTAGGAGAACGTCCGGCCGACGAGCATCTTGTCGTCGGAGAAGTCCAGCCCGTCGACGAGGACGCCGGTGCCGAAGGCGATCTGCTCGCTCTCCGCGAAGAAGTTCGTCACATTGCGATCCAGGACCATGCGGCCGATCGGGCGCAGCGGGAACTCGTTCTCCGGCCACACCTTGGTGTCGTCGAGCGGATCGAAGTCGAGCTCGGGGTGCTCGTCGTCGCTCATGATCTGGACGCTGAGCTCCCACTCGGGGTAGTCGCCCGCGTCGATCGCCGCGCGCAGCTCCATCGTGTGGACGCCGAGCTCCTCGCCCTGCTTGACGCCGGCGTCGGCCTCGGTCCAGCTCTTGACGCCCTGCTTGGGCAGCCAGTGGTACTTCACGAGGACCGTCTCGCCGGCCTCGTTGACCCACTTGTAGGTGTTGACGCCGAAGCCCTGCTGGGTGCGGTAGCTCGCGGGGATGCCGCGCGGGCTGAGGACCAGCGTGAACATGTGCATCGACTCGGGCGTCTGGCTGGCGAAGTCGAACACGCGGTTGGGGATCTGGCGCTCGAACGTGACGGGGTCCGGCTTCTGGGAGTGGATGAAGTCCGGGAACTTGATCGCGTCGCGGATGAAGAAGACGCCGAGGTTGTTGCCGACCAGGTCCCAGTTGCCGTCCTCGGTGTAGAACTTCACCGCGAAGCCGCGCGGGTCGCGCACCGCCTCGGAGGAGTCGCGGCCGCCGGCGACCGTAGAGAAGCGAACGGCGACCTCGGTGCGGTTGCCCTTCCCCTGGAAGAGCTTCGCCCGAGTGAGCTCGGAGATGGGCTCGCCGCCGACGCTGCCGTAGGCCTCGAAGTAGCCGAAGCTCGTGGTGCCGCGCGCATGCACGACGCGCTCCGGGATCCGCTCCCGGTCGAAGTGGGAGAGCTTCTCGAGGAAGTGGTAGTTCTCAAGCGTCGCCGGGCCGCGGGCCCCGACCGAGCGCGTGTTCTGGTTGTCCGGGACGGCGTGGCCCTGGCGGGTCGTCAGGGTGCGACGGTCGCCACCGTCGGCGGGCGGGGGGTTCGAGGCGTCGGTCATGTCCAGCAACCTAACAGCCTCGTGCGGCTATCCGGAACTGTTCCGGTGAAGCGCGGAGAGGTCGGACAGCGCGTCGACCACGAAGGCGAGCCGGTGCGCGTCGAACCCGTCGGCGGCGACGACCGACACCGCGTCGATCCGGGCCGGCCCGAGCGCGTAGCGGCGGGCGCCGGCGTCGTTGGCCTCGAGCATCCGGCGCGCGATCTCGGGCGGGGGAGGCGCCGGCGCCGGCTCGAGCTCGAGAAAGAAGGCGAGGCGGTCGTGGGAGTCCGTCAGGACGGTTCCGGTGGGGCCGGTCGGCGTGTCGAGCTCCCATGCATACGGCAGATCCTCGAGGCGCCGGGCGGACATCCCGGCGGCGGCGAAGGCCGCCTCCGCGGCGGCGGCAGCGGCCTCGCCGTCGGCCGGCTGGCGCAGGCGGGCGAGCTGCGTCTCGATGTCACCGGGCTCGGCGGCGCGCGCCGAGGCGCATGCCGCGAGCGCCTCCAGGCAGAGCAGGACGGCGTCGCGGTCAAAGCGCGGCGCCGGATGCACGACCCGGTTGCACAGCCGTCCGTCGTCGATCGAGGAGAACGCCAGATCGGCGCTGCCGTTGGCCTCCAGGTAGGGGACGAGCTCGGCGTCGGACGGGCCGTCGAAGAGCAGCTGGCCGAGGAAGAAGCCGTCGACCTCGTAGACGAGGGCGGCACCGCGGTCGAAGGCGACGCGGTGGGCATCGCCCAGGAGCTCCCACGTCAGCCCGGCCTCGTCGAGCAGGTCGTCGAGGGGTCCGCGGGCCACCTTGGGCTTGCGGAACAGCGGCACGACTCAGCGGCGCCGAGCGCGGCGGGCGGCGAGCGATCCCGGCTCGGAGCGCCGGTGCGGCGGCACCAGGGAGCGCGGCCGGTTGAAGAGCGTGATGGACGCCATCAGGGCGAGGACGCCGAAGAACCCGATCGCGCTCACGACGGCGGCCGCGCCGTCGGCTCCGGTGAGCAGGTGGACGAGGTAGCCGCAGAAACCGAGGAGCAGGAACGGCACGCTCGCCAGCCACGACCGCGCCACCCCCTGCCAGGCCTCGGCGCTCAACGGCCACCACTCGGGCTCGACGCCTGGCTGCAGGCCGCTTTCCCCTTGCCACACCTTCCGTCCCGCTGCCACGTACAAAAAGAGCAGGAACAGGATCGCGAAGATGGTGGCGGCGGTGGTGAGGGTCACGCGCTGCTAGTCGAAGGGGTTGATCGCACTGAGCACCTTCTTACCCCCTTCGACGACCTTCTTACCGCCGTCGTAGACGGTCTTGGCGGCGTCCTTGGCCGCGTGGCCGATCGGGGTGAGCACATGGTCGTAGACCTGGCCGGCAACGTAGTGTCCGAACTGGCTGCCGGCGAAGGCGACGACCAGCGCACCGGCGCCACAGGCGACCGCCCCCACACCTGTCACGGCGAGGGCCGCGCAGCCGGCTGTGGCCAGCGCACCGGCGCCGTAGCCGCCGAGGAGGCTGCCGCCGGTCTCGGTGAGGCCCTTGGTGACGCCGTCCTTCTTGACGTCGTTGTAGGCGCCGAGTGCCGTTCCGAGGATGCCCGCGCCCTTGAGGAGCTTCGAGCCACCGCTGAGCAGCTTCGAAGCGGCCTTGCTGGTGGAGCTCGGGACCTTCGGGCCGCCGCTCGAGGTGTTGGGCCTCAGCGGGAGCTTCGGTGCCTTGCCCTTGCCCTTGGGGACGTCGTTGAGGGTGGGGTTGACGGCCTTGCGGACCTTGTCGAGGGCCTTCAGCGCCGCGTTGTTGGCGGTCGGCTTGGTCTTGAGGTAGTCGTCGACAGCCTGCTGGCGCGCCTTGACGAGCGCGTCGTACTCTGGCGAGCCGGGGCGCGCGCCGGACTTCAGGAGCTGCTGGGTAGCGGCGTCGACGCGCTTGAGCGCCGCGTTCGGGCGGTCGTGGACGAAGTACTTCGCCGGGTCGAGCGCCTTGAGGCAGTAGGCGGCGCTCTTGGCGGCCGTGCACGCGGTCATGAGGCCGGGGCCGAGGGGGTCGTTGGAGCCGCCGGACCCGGGAGCGCCGGACCCGGGGCCGTTCGGGGAGTCGGGGGAGCCCGGCCCGCCGGGGCCGCCGGGGCCGCCCGGCCCGCCGGGGGAGCCGGGGCTGCCGGGCCCGCCGGGGGAGCCGGGGGAGCCGGGGCTGCCGGGCCCGCTCGGCCCGGCCGGCCCGCCGGGTGAGCCGGGGGAGCCCGGCCCGCTGTGCGCCGAGCCACCGCCCGCGATCTGGTCGACGAGGCTGCCGATCGCGCTGCCGATCTTCAGCCCGAGGCCGAACTGCATGAACGCCAGGACGATGGCGAGGATCAGCAACAGGACGCCGAGATACTCGGCGGCGGTCTGGCCGGACTCCTGACGAAGGCGCTTCATGCCATGCAACGGTGCCGGGAACGGGCCGGCGCCACCACAGGCGCGGGACCCAACTTGGCCCTGGGTCCGGGACTCAACTTGCGGCTGGGACCGGTCCTGGGACCTGTTGCCCGGTCCGCCGGCGTGTCACCCTGAGAGCCACGATGAAGCCCAGATCCGCTTTGATCCCGATCATTTTCGCCCTCGGCGCGGCCGGTGCCTTCGCCGTGGGCTGCGGCGGCTCGGGCTCCGCGTCCTCGAGCCAGGATCCGCGGACCGCGCTGCGCGCCGTCAAGCCGATCAAGGCGGCCACCGTCGACGCCGTCCTCACGCTCGCGCTCGACCATGCGCCGGCCGGCGTCGGCTCACCCGTCGAGCTGCGCCTCGGCGGCCCGTTGCGCTCCAACGGCGCCGGCAGGCTGCCCAGCCTGGACTGGGCGATCGCCTTCCACGGGTTCGGCACGGCCTTCAAGAGCCGCCTCGTGTCGACCGGCAGCAACGTCTTCGTGCGTCTTGGCGGCGAGGACTTCCAGGTCGGAGAGCAGACGATCGGCGAGATCAACCAGAGCGCGTCGCAGGCCGGCGGCGCCGGCAAGGGCAGCGGGCTCTCGGCGCTCGGCGTCGACCCGCTGGGAGCCATCGGCACGGTCAAGGCGGCCGGCTCCGGCGCCATCGGCGGCACCAAGACGACGCACTACACGGGCACGATCGACAAGAGCCGCATGCTCGATCAGGTCCAGCGCCTGCTGACGAACCTCAGCCAGTCGCCAGTGAGCATCCCCGGCGCCACGGTCCCGCAGTTCGAGGTCACGCCCGAGGTCCGCCAGAAGGTCGACCAGATCTTCAAGGACCCGCGCTTCGAGGTCGATGTGGCGCCTGACCACACGGTCCGGCGGCTGGCGTTCTCGACGCGCTTCGCAACCCCCGAGGCCAACCGCGCGGCGGCGGGCGGCGTCACGGGCGGGACCATCGGCTACAAGGTGCAGTACACGCGGGTGGGCGAGGAGCCGGCGATCCAGCCGCTGGCCGGGGCCCGCCCGCTGAGCGAGTTCCTGACCGCGCTGAAGCAGCTCGCGGCCAAGAGGCGCCCGTAGCTCCAGCGCCGGAAGATCCAGCGCCGGTAGTTCAGCCGCTCCCGACAGGTTTCTGCAACCAGTCGCAGATGAGGCATCTATTGCATGCCGAATCTGCGGAGGCCGACGGATTTGGGCCGCGCGCGGCAAGCGCAGCCCGATTGGCATCCCGTCGCGCGCCCATATGCCGGCGCGGCGCCTGCACGCGCGGTGATCTAATGGTGGAGACGGGCGGTGACCCGGGGCACGCTCCGGCGCGCCGTACCTACGAGCAGGCCGGCTTCACCGAGCCCCCGGTGAGCAGGTACTTCAAGAGGCTCTAGACCACTCGGCCGCCGTCATGGCCGCGCGTCGCGTCCGTGGGCCGACGCTGCGGGTCCGAGCCGGCTCACCGGGTAGCCCGCCGCCAATCGTCGACCGAAGGAGACCCACATGCCGCCCGCCGGGGTGAAGCAGGGCACGAAGCACGCCCGCAAGTACGAGCACATCAAGGAGTCCCAGAAGGACCAGGGACGGTCCGAGGACCGCGCCGAGGAGATCGCCGCGCGGACCGTCAACAAGGACCGCGCACGGTCGGGCAAGACCCAGACCGCCTCGAAGTCCTCGACGCAGGACTCGAAGTCCTCGAGCCAGCGCGGCGGCGAGCGCTCGGGCACCGACCGCGAAAAGGGCCGGACCAAGGAGCAGCTCTACAACGAGGCCAGGCAGCGCGGCGTCGACGGCCGCTCCTCGATGAACAAGGAGGAGCTGCGCAAGGCCGTCGACGCCAAGAAGTAGCCGCCCGTCCTACTTCGAGCGGGTCTTCGCCTTCGCCTTGAAGACGGAGTAGCCCTTGCGCGGCTGGCCGTCGGGGCCGATCAGGGCGGCGTCGAAGCGCTCGCCGGGCTCCTCGACCTTCCACTCATAGGGGTAGATGCGCGTGATCTTGGACTTGTAGCCCTTGCGCTTGCGCGAGAACCGGTCGGCCAGCTTGAACAAGTAGGTCAGCCGCGAGGCCGCGCGGCTGGGCGAGTTCGGGAAGTGCGGCTTGAAGTTGACGATCCCGCCCGTCTCGGTCAGCCACACCTTGCCCGGCACCGCCCGCAGGAAGGGGCCCGTGACCCTCGAGCGCTTGCGGTTGACGTCGGAGTAGTTGTGCAGCCCCCAGAGCTTGGGATGGCCCTTGAGGAAGTGGCGCAACCGCTTGGTGTAGGAGAGCAGGTTCGACGAGTCGAGCAGGTCGGCCGCGAGGACGGTGCAGTGCTTGCAGTTCTTCTTCAGCGTGTTGTAGAACTGCGCCGCGCGCTTGGGCGACTTGTAGGTCGGCTGCGACTTGTGGTTGGCCTCGTTCCAGGCGCCGTAGACCTTCACGAAGCTGAACGCCTTGTGAAACGCGCGGAAGGACCTCTGGTAGGCGCGGGTGCTCGGCAGCCTGCAGTGCTTCGCCTTCGAGTACCTCCCGTTGACGTAGCAGCCGCGGGAGGCCGTGAAGTGCACGAGCACCTCCTTGTGGGCCGCGTGCGCGGTCTCGAGATAGGACGTGTACGTGGCCTTGTCGGCCTTCACGCGCCGCCAGTCCCACGGGACGATGTAGCGCACGCGCTTGATGTGCAGCGGGGTGAAGAGCGGGTCCGCGAACATGGAGGCGCCCTGCTCTCCGATGCCGACGCGGTAGCGGGAGGCTGACGCGGTCGCCGGGATCGTCAGTAGGACGCCCAGGAGGGCCAGCAGGGGGAGCATCTTTCGGTAAGCCATCGCGGTCCACAACAGCGGCACCCCGCCGAGGGTTGCGGTTCCTAGGCTGGATATTCGTGGCCGTCACCAGCGAACAGCGCCGCGCGCTGCCCGATCAGCCCGGCGTCTATCTGTTCCGCGACGCGGGCGGGAAGGTCGTCTACGTCGGCAAGGCGAACTCGATCCGCAAGCGGGTCGCCAACCACTTCTCGAGCCCGACGAGCTACGGCTCCACGGACCTGCCGCGCGAGGTCGACCACGTCGACTACCTCGTCGTCGAGACGGAGACCGAGGCGCTGCTCACCGAGCAGAACTTCATCCGGCGCTACAAGCCGCGCTTCAACATCCGGCTGCGCGACGACAAGTCCTACCCGTACATCGCGGTCAGCCTCGAAGAGGACTTCCCGCGGGTCTACTTCACCCGCGAGCGCCACCGCAAGGACCGCGCCTACTTCGGGCCGTACTCGTCGGCCAAGCGCGTCCGCCACACGCTCGACCTGCTCGGCAAGGTCTTCCTCTACCGCTCCTGCGAGGGCCCGACGCCGGGCCGGCACTCCGGCTCGCCGTGCCTGGACTACTACATCAAGCGCTGCGGGGCGCCGTGCGTCGGCTACGTCTCCAAGCGGGAGTACCGCGAGTCGATCGACGGCGTGACCGCGTTTCTCTCGGGGCGCTTCAAGCAGATCGAGCGCGACCTCGAGCGGCGCATGTACCACGCCGCCGGCGAGCAGGACTTCGAGCAGGCGACGATCGAGCGCAACCGGCTGCAGGCGATCCGCTCGCTGCTCGAGCGCCAGCGCGTCTCGGACGCCACGACGGGCTCGATGGACGCGGTCGCCGTCGCCGTCTCGGGCAGCGAGGCCAACGCCCAGGTCTTCCAGGTGCGCGACGGCGTGCTCTCGGACCGTCAGAGCTTCTACCTGGTCAACGAGGCCGGCCACGACGTGGCGCGGGCGACGGAGGAGTTCTTGCTGCAGTACTACGCGAGCGCGCTGTCGATCCCGGCCCTGATCGTCGTGCAGGGCGAGGTCGCCACCGGCTCGGAGCTCGAGGTGCTCGCCCAGATCCTCGGCGAGCGCCGCGAGGGCCCCGTCGAGATCCGCGCCGCCGAGCGCGGCGCCAAGCGCCGCATGCTCGAGCTCGCCGAGCGCAACGCGCGCCTGGCGCTCGACCAGGACAAGCTCAAGTCCGAGCGCCGGCGCCAGCAGCGCGTCGAGGCGCTCGACGGCCTGCAGGCGGCGCTCGGCCTCGACACGCTGCCCGTGCGCATCGAGTGCTACGACATCTCCAACCTGATGGGCACGCACCCGGTGGCCTCGATGGTCGTCTTCGAGGGCGGCGCGCCGAAGAAGTCCGACTACCGGCGCTTTAAGATCCGCGACCTCGAGCCGGGCCAGTCCGACGACTTCGCCGCCATGGCGGAGGTGCTCGCGCGGCGGACGGCGCGCTTTGTCAACCAGCGCGAGCTGTCCCCCTACGACAAGGACCGCGACGCGAGCTTCGCCGCGCTGCCCAACGTGGTCGTCATCGACGGCGGCAAGGGCCAGCTCGCCGCGGGCATGGAGGCGCTGCAGGCCCTGCGCGACCGCGGCGTGGCCGTGATCTCGCTGGCCAAGCGCATCGAGGAGGTCTTTCTTCCCGGGGTCGAGGCTCCCCTGCTGCTCGGCCACGAGACGCCCGAGCTCCAGCTCCTGCAGCGGGTGCGCGACGAGGCGCACCGCTTCGCGATCACCCACCACCGCACCCGCCGCGACGCGGCCATGACCGAGTCCGTCCTCGACGAGCTGCCGGGCGTCGGGCCGACGCGCAAGCGGGCGCTGCTCAAGCACTTCGGCGCCCCCGAGGCCGTGCTCGGCGCGACGCGCGAGGATCTGGAGCGCGTGCCCGGAGTGCCGGCCAAGATCGGGCGCGACCTGTACGGCCACCTCAACAAGACCGGCCGATGAACAGGCCCCGGGCCGAGGCGTCTGGAGTGACGGCCAGACTCGGGGGCGTGAATCCCTTCCGCCGCCGGCCGTCCAAGCTCGAGGACCTCGTGGTCATCTCGGGCTTCTCGGGCGCCGGCAAGTCGCTGGCGATGAACGCCTTCGAGGACGCGGGCTACTTCTGCGTCGACAACCTGCCCGCGGAGATGATCCGCTCGCTGGCCGACCTGTTCACCCACCCGGGCTCGAGCGTCGAGCGCGCCGCCGTCGTCTCCGACCTCCGCGGCGGCACCTACTTCGAGCGCCTGGCCGAGGTGCTCGACGAGCTCGACGCCGCTCAGATCGCGCACCGCGTGCTGTTTCTCACCGCCGACGAGGAGACGCTGCTCACGCGCTACAAGGAGACGCGCCGGCGCCACCCGCTCGCGCACAAGGGCAGCGTGCTCGACGGCGTCCGCCGCGAGGCCGAGCTGCTCGGGCCCGTCCGCGACCGCTCGGACACGCTGATCGACACCACCGGGATGAGCGCGGCGATGCTGCGGCGCAAGGTCGCCGCGGAGATGCTCGACCCGACCGAGCCGGGTCGCCTCGCGATCACGCTGATGTCGTTCGGCTTCAAGCACGGGCCGGCGCGCGACGCCGACCTGCTGTTCGACGTGCGCTTTCTTCCGAACCCGCACTACGAGGCCGACCTGCGCCCGCTGACCGGGTTCGACGAGCGGATCGTCGACTACGTCGGGCGCGACGGGCGCCTCGAGGAGTTCTACGACCGTCTCGTGCCGCTGCTCGAGTACCTGCTCCCGCAGTACGTCTCCGAGGGCAAGGCGCACCTGTCGATCGCCGTCGGCTGCACGGGCGGCCGGCACCGGTCCGTGGCCATCGTCGAGAACCTCGCGGCGCGCTTCGCCGCCGACGAGCGCCTCTTTCTCACGGTGCAGCACCGCGACGTGGAGCGCGTCAGGCTGTCGGGTTGAGCTCCGGGGCACTGGGCTGCGGCAGGGCGCGCAGGTAGCGGCCCAGGCGGCGCCCATAGGCCTTCGGGCGCTCGGCGTAGACCAGCCGCCCGAGGGTGAACGCCTCGGCCTGCAGCTCCCCGCGCCGCCGAGCGACCAGGTCCAGCAGCGTCCCGGCGTCGACGGACAGCGGCCAGGTGGCCGACTCGAGGCGCTCGGCCAGCACGCCGAGATCGTGGTCGTCGCCGAGGAGGTCCGCGAGCTCGTGGGCCGCGTCGGCGGAGGCGATCATCACCGGCGGCCACGCCTGCTCGAGCAGCCGCGTGTGGTACCAGAGGTCCTTCACGCGCTTGCGCCACCCGTGAAGGTTCTCGGTCGTCGGGTCCTCCTCGGCGGCGGCGAAGCGCCGCCGGCCGCGCGCGGAGGCCGTCCTCGCACCGGCCCGCAGCGTGCGGGCGTCGCAGGACTCGACGGGCCAGTCGCCGACGCGGGCGGCGACGGCACCGAGCTCGGCCAGCACCTCCTCGGAGATCGCGGCGTCGCCCGCCCGGGAGCGGGCCGCCGCGGTCGCGAAGCGGCGGCGGACGGTCGAGAAGGCGCGCGCGGAGAGCCGCTCGGCGATGCGCTCGCGAAGGCTGTCGAGCGTCTCCACCATCACGTCGGCGTCGCGCACGTCAGACAGGCGCTGCGCGATGTCGCGCAGCGCGCCGTTCTCGTGTCGCCGGCGCTCGCCGGGCATGTCCGGGCCGGCGAGCCGCAGCAGCGAGCGCGCCTTCTTGAGGTCCTTGCGCGCCTCGTGCACCGCCTCGACGGGGTCCGCCTCGCGCTCCTCGCGCAGCACGCGGATCGCGTCCACGAGCTGCTCGGCCGCGCAGCTGCGCAGCGCGGGGGGGACGTCGTCGTCGGACAGGGCGAGGCGGTAGCTCATGGGCTGGGCGGGAGGGCCCGCAGGGCCTCCAGCTCGAACCGTAGCTGACGCACGAGGGGATGGTCCGGCGTCTCGTGCTCGAGCATCTGAAGGCTGTGCGCGTAGTGCTCGAGCCGCTCGCGATCGGTCGCCGGCACGGCCGCGTCGCGTGCCGCGCGCCCGCGCAGCTCGCGGACCTTGGCGACCTTGTCGGCGGCATAGACCGCCGTGGCGTCGGGGCCGAAGCCGGCGATCTGGTCGCGCAGCGCCGCCTTGCGCGCCTCGAAGGGCTCGATCGACGGGTCCTCGGTCATCGCGGCGACCAGCGCGCCGACGTCGGGGCCGAAGCGGCCCTCGATGTCGGCGGGCGTGGCCGCGGAGTCCTCGAGCGTGTCGTGCAGGATCCCGGCGGCGACCACCGTCTCGGCGTGGCCCGAGTTGTGCAGCAGCGCCGCCACCTCGAGCGGATGCAGGATGAACGGCGCGTGGTCGGAGGCCCGCTCCTGGCCCTCGTGCATCTGTTGAGCGTAGACGAGGGCCCGCCGCGCGAGCGGCAGGGAGCGCAGGAAGGCGGGCTCCACGGGTGAACCCTCCTGCGTTCCAGGTGCCGCCGCTGTGAAGAACCGGTGAACGGCCGTGTCCCTTTCCGTCACGGCCAGCGGCGCCCGCCTCGAGCGATCAGCAATTTCACATTCCCGCGGGGGTTTCCCGCTGCAATGCAGCAGCGCGATCCGCCCCGGGCCGAACTCCCCTCCTCTCCCGGCCCGGGGCCGGGCGCGCAGAGGCCGTCAGCTCAGCAGCGCGGAGCCGACCCAGTCGTCGCCCCCGCGGGCGCCGGGCGGAAGGTAGAAGTACCCGCCGCCGGTCGGCTTGACGTAGTCCGCCAGGCCTTCGCCGGCCAGCCGCCGCTGGATCGGCTCGAACTGGTGCTCGAGGCTGCGGCAGAACGCGACGAAGACGAGGCCCATGTCGAGCTGGCCGGCCTCGTCGATGCCGCGCGAGTAGTTGTAGCCGCGGCGCAGGATCCGCTGTCCCTGCGTCCCGTGCGTGCGCGGGCGGGCCAGGCGGATGTGCGCGTCCGCGGGGAGCGCCGCGAGCTTGGCGCCCGTGGCCTTGTCGCGGCCGATCATCAGCTCCTGCTCCGAGCGCGCGACGCGATCCCAGAACTCGACCCGGTTGCGGATGATGCGCACCGCGGCGAACGTCCCGCGCCCGCGGGTCCACAGGAGGCGGTCCATCAGCGCGGCGTCCGCCGTCGAGGGGTTCGCGGTCCCGTCCTTGAAGCCGAGCAGGTTGCGCCCCGCCCCCGGCTCGCGCTCGGCGGGCAGGAAGCCCTCGATCTTCCAGCGCACGGCGAGCGAGCCGCGCGTCGCGCGCATCAGGTCGCGCAGCGCGTTGAGCAGGGTCTCCTGCGTGCCCGCGCACAGCTGCACGAGCAGGTCGCCGTGGGTCTCGGCGCCGACGAGCTGGTCGTCGGGGAAGGCGGGCATCGCCTTCAGGCCCGCCGGGCGGCGGCCGGTGAGGCCGTAGCGGCCGTCGAACAGGGACGCGCCGAGGCCGATCGTGACGGTGAGGGCATCGGGCGGGACGCGCGGCCCGAGGACGCCGGTGTCGGGCGTCGGGCCCTCGCCGGGCGCGCCCAGCAGCGCGACGTGCTCCGCGGTCAGCCGGCGGGCGCGCTCGGAGAGGGCGCGCAGAGCCTCGGCGAGCTCCGCGCGGCTGGGCGCGATCGCGTCGAAGGCGGCGAACAGCGCCTGGCGCGGCCGCGGCGTCAGGACGCCGGCCTGGTGGACGCCCTCGACGGCGACGCGCCGGCCGAGCGCGTCCGCCGTCGCCGCGGCACCCGCGGGCAACCCGGTCCCGGCGGCCGTGCCGTAGCCGGCGACGGCTCCCGCTCCGAGAGCGGCTCCCGCGGTCGCCAGGAGGTCGCGGCGCCTCATCCGGTCACAGCGCGCTTGAGCGGCAGCGGTGGGCGGGGGTCGATCAGCTCGGGCACGTACGCCAGCCGCTCGGCGGCGGCCGCGGCGGCGCCGGCGATGGCCTCGCGGCGGCGCTGGGACAGCCGGTCCCAGCGCGCGCGGCGCACCGGCGTGACGCTGCGCTCGAGCCGGGTCAGCGAGCGCTCGGCCTCGGCGAGCACGAGCGGGTCCCGCTGCCGGATCATGGGGGAGAGGGTGCGCAGCACGACGCGCGTCCCGGCGACGTTGGCCGTGAGGGCGTTGAGCGCGCTCGAGCTCCACGGGCTCGCCTGCCCGGACAGCTGCAGGTGCAGCGCGTCCTCGAGCACCTCGTGGGCGCGCAGCGCGTAGTCGAGCGGCTCGATGGTCACCCGTCCGGCGCGGTCGCGCAGCCGGCGCACGTCGCGGCTCAACCGCGCGGCGGGGGCCTGCGCGTCGCGGGTCGAGCGACGCCCGAAGAGCGCGAGCTCGACCCGGTGCAGGCCGACGAGCCGGCCCGTGGCGCCCGGGGTCGCGTTGATCGCCGAGTCGAGGTCGCCGAAGGCGCCGTAGGCGGCGCCGATCGCCTCGTAGCGCGCGTCGGCGCGCAGCCAGGCGGCCCGCGCGGCGGGGAGGTCGCCGTCGCCGGCCGCGGCGCGCAGCCGCGCGAGCTCGCCGAGCATCGCGGTGAGCGCTCGGCGGACGTGGCGGCGGTAGGCGGCGATCGGCCGCGCGAAGGCGGCGGCCGTGACCCGGCCCGAGCGATCGGACAGCGGCGTCCGGGCGGAGAAGGCCTGGGGGGGCGGGGGGCTGGCGACGCGTCCGCCGCAGCCCGCGAGCGCGGCGGTCAGGACGCCAGCGGCGAGCACGCGCCTCAGCACCCGCGCACCGCGGCCACGAGGAAGTTGCGGGGATCCTCCGCCGGCGCCTTGGTCAGCACGTCCTGGATCTGCGGCAGCGCCGGCTCCGCGTTGGCGTAGAGGCACCCCTTCTTGGTCAGCCGGATGCGGTAGCCCGTGCGGCGCGCCCGCCCGTCGACCGCCTGCCAGCGCACGGTGCAGCGCCGCGGCGGCGCGCCCGCGCAGGCGACGGTGTCCAGAAGGCCGGTCGGCAGCGGCTGGCCGAGGTCGGTGGGGTCCTCGCCCGGCTGGGTCATGACCGCGAGCCGGTACAGCCCGCGCCGGAACGCGTTGCCGAGCGCCCGCTCGGCCTGCCCGCGGCCGAGCACGTGCGCGCGGGCGCTCGAGGCCGGCCGTGTGGCACGAGCGGCGCCGCAGCCGGCCAGAAGGCCGGCTGCGACGGCGAGCGAGGCGAGTCGTGGCACCCGTCGCTACCGCACGTTGACCTTCATCCGCCGGACCTCGTGGGTCCGGCGGTTGACCGGCCCGGCGGCCGCGGCCGCCCCCTCCGTGCCGCCGGCGCCGCCCGCGGGCTCACCGGGAGGCGTGAGCTCGTAGGTCTCGTTGGCCCCGTGCTGGTAGGTCACGAAGATCCGCAGGCCCTCGAGCTTCGCCGGGTCCTGGGATCCGAGGATGCCGCCGACCCTCATCGACCCGTCGGAGACGTGCAGGCCGGTGATCTCGTTGTCCCCGTCGTTCTGATCGGGGACGGGCGGCACCGCCTCGTGCCTGACGACGTCCTGCGTCGCCGCCGGGTCGCGGCCCTGGGCGATCAGGCGCCTGCCCTTGGCGGTGATCTTGTCCAGCGGCAGGTCGAGGTCGAACGACCACGTCGAATCGAGCGCGTTGAGCTGCTGGTGCAGCGTGTCCCCGCGGTCCTCGGCCACCAGCAGCGTCTGCTTGTCGTAGAACGTCACGTTGTCGAAACCGGCGTGCTCGGCGTCGCCGTTGACGATCGTCCGCAAAGTGCCGTCGGCGCCGCCGGCGCGGTCGAGGTCGAGGCGCAGGACCGCGCCCCACCCGCCGCGCTCGGCGGCCCCGGGGTACCCCGCGCCGCGCACGTCGGTGTCCCCGGTCTCGTCGAACACGAACGACTTGAAGTCCGAGCCCGGTACGAACTTGCCGTTCTCGGGCCGCTTGAACGGCGTGGCGTGGGCGTCCTTGGCCAGCTGGTTGGCGTTGAAGGACGCCGTGCCGTCGACGGTCGTGTCGTGCACCGTGACCCACCTCGCGTGCAGGCGCTCGCCGGAGTGGATCCGGGCGATGTCCGGTCCGAGGGCGTCGTCGCGGACGGCGGTGCCCGTCGTGTGGAAGATGACCGGGTGGCCGTCCACGGAGACCTGCAGCGCCTGCAGACTGCCCCTTGACAACGAACCCGGGGTGTCCGGCTTGAAGCGGAACAGGAACGAGTTGGGCTGCTTGACGCGCGTCGCGGTGCCGTCGTCGGTGACGCCGCTGCCGCCCGAGTCCTCCACGAGGTAGACGTTGCCCTGGTCGTCGAGCTCGACGCCCTCGTAGCCCGCCGTGCCCATCTGCCCGAGCAACTGCCTCGTGGGCGGCGGGGTCGTCCCCGGCCAGGCGAACTTGGTGGTGAAGACGCCGCCGTACTGGTTGTTGCCCTCGCCCGTGAAGACGAGGTCGCGCGTGAACGGGTCGTAGTTGGAGCCGTCGATGGACGCCTCGCCCGTGTTGCCGTCGGCGTCGGCGGTGCTCAGCAGCGCGATGCGGTGCGGATCGTCGCGCCCGACGTCGAGGTTCACCCGCGTGAAGTACGCGCTGTTTGAGTGCCCGACCCCTGCGGTCGAGCTGGAGAACACCTCGTGGCCCTGCACGAGGAAGTGCCGGCCGTAGTCGTATCCCGCGTCCGGGCCGCCCGGATTGGCCTTGGAGACCAGGTAGGTGTTCTGGTCGGGCTCCGTCTTGGTCTCCAGGCCCGAGTCCTGCGAGGCGCTGTCTGACAGGTAGCCGTAGTGGGTGATGAAGCTCGAGGGGTTCTCCAGCGCCTGCGAGCCGCCGGCGACGGTGGCCGCGGTGAAGCCTGGGGCGAGCACGTCCGGCGGCGATCCGACGCGCGGCTGCGGGCTCGGGACGCTGCCCGCGATCTGGGCGACCGCGACTCCCGACGCGCCCAGCCCGATGGCGGCGACTGCCCCGATGATGGTCCGTTTCACGTTCAATCCGCTCCTGGTCCGTGCTGCGAAATCCAGACCGGCGCAACGTACGTGCGCAGCGGCGCGCTCCTGTGTCGCAGGTGTGACCGTCGTGATACGAAGCTGTTATCGGGCGGGCAACCGATAGCGTCCGAGCTCGTGACACGAGGCCTACCGCTGATCGTCAAGTGATCCTGGACCACGTCGGCTTCGAGGTGGCGGACCTCGCGACCTCCGGCCGCTTCTATGACGCCGTCTTCTACGCGCTCGGCATACGGCGAATGCACCAGAGCGCCGAGGTGGTCGCCTGGGGCACCACCGAGCCGGAGTTCTGGATCACCGCCCGCAACGCCCCCCAGCCGACCTACGGGCACGTCGCGCTGCGGGCGGCGGGCAAGGCCGCCGTGGTCGCCGCGCACGCCGCGGGCGTGCAGGCGGGAGGCGGCGACGACGGCCCGCCCGGGCCCCGCCCGCAGTACGGGCCGCGCTACTATGCGGCCTACCTGCGCGACCCGGACGGCCTGCGCGTGGAGGTCGTCGCCCCGCACGGCGCTTGAGCCATTAGATAGGTTCTCCCGGTTCCCTCGTCCTAAGGAGTTGGCCGAAAATGGCCGTACGCGTCGGCATCAACGGCTTCGGCCGCATCGGCCGCAACCTCTTCCGCGCTGGCAAGGCGTCCGGCGCGGACATCGAATTCGTCGCCGTCAACGACCTGACCGACGCGAAGACGCTCGCCCACCTGCTCAAGTACGACTCGATCCTGGGCCCCTACCCCGGCACGGTCGAGCTCGACGGCGACGACATCATCGTCGACGGCGATCGCCTGCGCGTCTTCGCCGAGCGCGACCCCGCCGACCTGCCGTGGAAAGAGCTCGGAGCCGACGTGGTGATCGAGTCCACCGGGCTGTTCACCAAGCGCGACGAGGCCGCCAAGCACCTCGAGGCGGGCGCCAAGAAGGTCGTCATCTCCGCCCCGGCCAGCGAGCCGGACCTCACGGTCGTGCTGGGCGTCAACGACGCCGACTACGACCCCGACTCCCACCACGTCATCTCCAACGCCTCGTGCACGACGAACTGCCTGGCGCCCTTCGCCAAGGTGGTCAACGACGCGATCGGGATCAAGCACGGGCTGATGACGACGATCCACGCCTACACGGCCGACCAGCGCCTGCAGGACATGCCCCACGACGATCTGCGCCGCGCCCGCGCCGCCGCGCTGAACCTGATCCCGACCTCGACGGGCGCCGCCAAGGCCGTCGGCCTCGTGCTCCCCGAGCTCAACGGCAAGCTGCACGGCTTCGCCATCCGCGCGCCCGTCCCCACGGGCTCGGTCGTCGACCTCACCTTCGAGGCCGAGCGCGCGACCTCGGTCGACGAGGTCAACGACGCGTTCAAGGCCGCCGCCGAGGGCCCGATGAAGGACATCCTGCAGTACACCGAAGACCCGATCGTCTCCACCGACGTCGCGCAGAACCCGCACTCGTCGATCGTCGACGGCCTGCTCACGGCAGTCCTCGACGACACCCTGGTCAAGGTCGTCTCCTGGTACGACAATGAATGGGGCTACTCGAACCGCTGCGTCGACCTTGTGCTGAAGCTGCTCTAGTGGCCGCCCCGACGACACCAGGCGGCGCCTGTCGGGCGCCGATCACCGCCATGCTGCGTCCTCGCCCCTCGATGTGGCTGCGCCATACCTTCGGGACTGCGTCCTTGCCTGGCGGCGCCGGCATCCCGCCAGTCACGGCCTGGCGCCATCGGGACGGCCACCGGTGAGGACCCTCGACGACCTCGCAGACGTCGCCGGCAAGCGCGTCCTCGTCCGCGTGGACTTCAACGTCCCGCTCGACGACGACGGGAAGATCGCCGACGACGCGCGCATCCGCGGCGCGCTGCCGACGCTGCGCGAGCTGCGCTCCAAGAAGGCGCGGCTCGTGCTGCTCTCCCATCTCGGCCGGCCGGAGGGGCCGGACCCCGCGCTGTCGCTGAAGCCGGTCGCCGAGCGGCTCTCCGAGCTCCTCGAGGAGGACGTCGCGTTCATGGACGACCTCGATTTACCCGTGCCCGACGCCGATGTGGTCATGCTCGAGAACGTGCGCTTCGACGCGGGGGAGACCGACAACGACCCCGAGCTGGCGAAGCGCTACGCCGCGCTCGGGGACTTCTACGTCAACGACGCCTTCGGCTCCGCGCACCGCGCGCACGCGTCCACGGAGGCCGTCGCGCGCCTGCTGCCCAGCGCGGCCGGGCGCCTGCTCGAACGGGAGGTCAAGACCCTCACCGGGATCCTCGAAGATCCGCAGCGGCCGCTGGTCGCGATCGTCGGGGGGGCCAAGGTGACCGACAAGATCGGGGTCCTGGAAGCCTTCCTCGAGCGGGCCGACAGCGTGTTGATCGGCGGCGCGATGGGGTTTCCGTTCTTCAAGGCGCAGGGGCACTCCGTCGGCTCCTCGATGTGCGAGGAGGAGGGGGTCGAGCCGGCCGAGAGCGCCCTCGCCGACGGCGGAGACAAGCTCAAGCTGCCGGTCGACCTCAAGCTGGGGCGCGAGCTCTCCGCCGACACCGAGACCCGGGAGGTCGACGGCGTCGACGTTCCGGACGACTGGATGGGCCTCGACATCGGCCCGAAGACCGCCAAGGAGTACGCCGACTTGATCGCGCAGGCCGGCACGGTGTTCTGGAACGGGCCGATGGGGGCCTTCGAGCACGAGCCCTTCGCCGCCGGTACGCGTGCCGTGGCGGAGGCCGTGGCCGCGGCCGGCGGAACGACCGTCGTCGGCGGCGGCGACTCCGCCGCGGCGCTCGCGCAGTTCGGCCTCGTCGATCGCGTGGACCACGTCTCGACGGGTGGCGGGGCGTCGCTGGAGTTGATCGAGGGCAAGCCCCTCCCGGGTGTGGAGGCCCTCTCATGAGCAGGACGCCCTTCGTGGCCGGCAACTGGAAGATGCACATGACCGTCGCGGAGGCCGAGGCGTTCATCGGTGCGCTGCTGCCCCAGGTCGCGCACGTCGAGGGGGTCGACATGGCGATCTGCCCCCCCTACACGGCGTTGCAGGCGATGGCCGACTCCGCCCGCGGCTCGCAGGTCGGCGTCTACGCCCAGAACATGCACGAGGCCGACAACGGCGCGCACACGGGCGAGGTCTCCGCGCCGATGCTCTGCGAGATCGACGTCGACGGCGTCGTGCTCGGGCACTCCGAGCGCCGCCAGCACTGCGGCGAGACCGACGCCGCCCTGCAGCACAAGGTGGTCAAGGCGCTCGATTCGGGTCTGGCGCCGATGCTCTGCGTCGGAGAGACCGAGGAGGAGCGCGAGGGCGGCGACACCGAGCGCAAGCTGCGCCACCAGGTGCTCGAGGCGCTGGACAAGGTCCCGCTCGAGCGGCTGCCCGAGGTCACGCTCGCCTACGAGCCGATTTGGGCCATCGGCACCGGCCTCGTCGCGACCCCCGAGATCGCCCAGGACGCGGTCGCGTTCATCCGCGCCCTCGTCGCCCACTTCGACAAGTCGGCGGCCGAGCAGGTGCGCGTGCTCTACGGGGGCTCGGTGAAGCCCGACAACGCGGCGGAGCTGATGGCGCTCGGAGACATCGACGGCTTCCTCGTCGGCGGCGCCTCGCTGGAGGCCGACGCGTTCGCCGCGATTGTCGAGGCGGCGCGGGGCTGAGATGCCCCACGACCCGGTCGCGCTGATCGTCCTCGACGGCTACGGCCTGGCAGAGCCGGGTCCGGGCAACGCCGTGTCGCTGGCGGACACGCCGGTCTTCGACGAGCTCTGGGAGACGTACGACCACACGACGCTGACCGCCTGCGGCGAGGCCGTCGGGCTGCCACCCGGCCAGATGGGCAACTCCGAGGTCGGCCACCTCAACCTCGGCGCCGGCGCCGTCGTCAAGCAGGATCTCGTGCGCATCGACGAGGCGGTGGCCGACGGGACGCTCGCCACCAACGCGGTCCTGCGGGCCGCGCTCTGCGACGCCCCGCGCGTGCACCTGATCGGGCTGGCCTCCGACGGCGGCGTGCACTCGTCGGACCGGCACCTGAAGGCGCTGATCGACCTCGCCGCGCAGGCGGGCGTGCAGGACGTCGTCGTGCACGCCTTCACGGACGGCCGCGACGTCTCGCCGCACCAGGCGGGCGACTTCCTGGTCCAGATCGACGACAGCAGCGCCCGCGTCGGCTCGGTCGTCGGCCGCTACTTCGCGATGGACCGCGACGGCCGCTGGGACCGCATCGAGAAGGCGGTCGACCTGCTGATGGACGGCACGGGCGCACACCACGTCGACACGGGCGCCGGTGCCGCCAGGGCCGCCTACGAGCGCGACGAGACCGACGAGTTCATCGAGCCGACGACGGTCGGCGAGGAGGCGACGATCCGCCCCGGCGACTCCGTGATCGCGTTCAACTTTCGGCCCGACCGCATGCGCGAGCTCACCGAGAAGCTCCACGAGCGCGGCGTGCGGCGCTACGCGACGATGACCGAGTACGAGGAGGGCTGGCCGTACCCCGTCATCTTCTTGGCCGACCGCCCGAGCGTGACGCTCGCCAAGCTCGTCGCGGACGCCGGGCTCGGGCAGCTGCACGTCGCCGAAACCGAGAAGTACCCGCACGTGACGTACTTCTTCAACGGCGGCGAGGAGGAGGCATATCCGCAGGAGGTGCGCGCGCTCGTGCCCTCGCCGCGCGACGTGGCGACCTACGACCTCAAGCCGGAGATGAGCGCGCGCGAGGCGACGGGGGCCTTCGAGGAGCACTGGCGCGACGACGAGCCGGCCTTCGCGATCATCAACTTCGCCAACCCCGACATGGTCGGCCACACGGGGGTCATCCCGGCGGCCGTCAAGGCGGTCGAGACCGTGGACGAGTGCCTCGGCCGCGTCGTCGCGGCCGTCGCGGCGCGCGGCGGGACGTGCGTGGTGACCGCCGACCACGGCAACTGCGACGAGATGCTCGAGGACGACGGCTCCCCCGACACGGCGCACTCCATGAACCCCGTCCCCTTCGTCGTGACGCGCGCAGGTGTGCGACTCGGCGGACCGGGCATCCTCGCCGACGTCGCGCCGACCATCCTGGAGTTGCTCGACATCGAAAAGCCGGCCGCGATGACCGGTCACTCACTGCTTGGAGACTGAAAGACATGGGAACACGGGAGCGCTACGAGCCGGGAGCCTTCTCCTGGGTCGACCTGGCCACCGACGACGTCGACGCCGCGAAGGGCTTCTACGCCAAGCTGCTCGGCTGGGAGTACGACGACAACGACATGGGCGAGGGCGGCGCCTATTCGATGGCCAAGGTCGACGGGCGGTACGTCGGCGCCCTCTTTCAGACCGACGGGCCCCCGCGCTGGAACTCCTACATCACGGTGGAGTCCGCCGACGACGCCGCGGAGAAGGCCAAGGAGAACGGCGCGGAGATCGTGGCCGAGCCCTTCGACGTCTCCGACGCCGGGCGCATGACGGTCGTGCAGGACCCCAGCGGCGCCGTCGTCAGCCTGTGGGAGGCCAGGGACCGGGCCGGCGCCGACCTCGTCAACGCCCCAGGCGCGCTGAGCTGGAACGACCTGATGACCCACGACGTCGCCACGGCGTCCGCGTTCTACTGCGAGCTGTTCGGCTGGGAGGTCGCCGAGGTGCAGGGCGCGCCCGGCGACCGCCTGGTCATCCGCAACGGCGACCGCATGAACGGCGGCATGGCCACGATCCCGGAGGAGGCCGGTGCGGAGGTTCCCCCGCACTGGCTGCCGTATTTCGCCGTCGAGGACGTCGATCGCAGCATCGAGGCCGCCGAGGAGGCCGGCGGCGCGAAGATGGTCGACGCCATCGACGTGCCCGCGGGGCGCTTCGCGGTGCTCGCCGACCCCCGGGGCACCGTCTTCGCGGTCGTCGCCGGCAACCTTGACGAGTGACTCCCGCGCGGCCGTTGCCTGTGCAACTATAGTGGTCATCACACATGGCCCCCACAGGGACAACCCAGGAGCTCACCCCGGCTGAGCTCGCCGCCTGGCGCGGCTTCCTGCGCGTCCACACCGCGCTGTTCAAGCAGCTCGACGCCGAGCTCGAGGCGGTCCACGGCCTCCCGCTCAGCTCCTACGACGTGCTGATCTCCCTGCGCGCGGCGCCCGACCACAAGCTGCGCATGGCCGACCTCGCCGACCGCGCCGTGCTCTCGCGCTCCGGCATGACCCGCCTGGTCGACCGCCTCGAGCGCCAGGGGCTGCTCAAGCGCCATTCGTGCTCGGACGACGCGCGCGGCTGCTTCGCCGTCCTCACCGCCGACGGCCAGGCGCTGCTCGAGCGTGCACGGCCCACCCACCTCGACGGGGTCCGCCAGCGGTTCCTCGCGCACCTCCGCGCCGAGGATCTCGAGCGCCTCGCCGCGCTCTGGGAGCGCATGCTCCCGGCCGAGTAGCGGCCGCGCTCAGCCCATCGAGCGCGCGGTGACGGCCTTCTCGATCTCCTCCATCACGCCCGGCATGTTGCGCATGCGCTTGAGCTCCCAGGTCGAGAGCGTGATGATGCGCATGCCGGTCCTGGCGGCCACCGTCGCGTGGCGGAGCGCGTTCTTCATCACGCCGATCTCGCCGAAGAAGTCCCCGGGGCCGAGCTCGGCCACGACGTCGGGCCCGCGGCGCACCTCGGCCGTGCCCTCCGCGATCGCGATCAGGTCGTAGGAGAAGTCGCCCTCGCGGACCAGGATCTCGCCCTCGGACACGCTGCTCTCGCTGGCGAACGTCGCGATCACCTGCAGATCGTGGTCGTCGAGGTTCGCAAAGAGCGGGATCGCCTTCAGCCGAGCCTTGTCCATGGGTCCAGCGCCTCCGGTCGGTCGCTTGCAGCGCGACCTTACCGGCCCTCCCCGCCGCGCGCACCGTGTTGGTGGTCACACCTAGGCTCCGAGGCCCGTGGCGCTGCTCGAGATCCACGCCCGCGACGCCGCCTCGCGCGCCCGCGCGGGGATGCTGCGCCTCGCCCACGGCGACGTGCGGACCCCGGCCTTCGTGCCGCTGGCCACGAAGGCCGTCGTCAAGACGCTCGAAGCGCACGAGGTGCGCGCGCTCGGCTTCGACATGGTGCTCGGCAACACGTTTCACCTGTTCCTGGCGCCGGGCCACGAGCAGGTGGCCGCGTTCGGCGGCCTCCACGGGTTCATGCGCTGGGAGCAGCCGATCATCACCGACTCGGGCGGCTTCCAGGTGTTCTCGATGGGCCACGGCACGGTGGCGGACGAGGTCAAGGGCCGCGCGAGCATGGCCACCCGCGACGGGGAGCGCGCGGGCAAGATCCTCTCGATCGAGGAGGAGGGCGTCACGTTCCGCTCCTATCTCGACGGCTCGACGAAGTTCCTCGGCCCGGAGATCTCGATGGCCGTCCAGGCGGCACTGGGCTCGGACATCGCGCTGGTGCTCGACGAGTGCACGCCCTTCCACGTCTCCTGCGACTACACCGCCCGCTCGACGGAGCGCACCCACCGCTGGCTGGACCGCTGCCTGGCCTGGCACGAGCGTCACGGTCCGCCGGGACAGGTCGTGTACGGGATCGTCCAGGGCGGCACCGACGAGGGCCTGCGGCGGGCGTCGGCCCAGGCGGTGGCCGCGCGCGCGACCGGCGGGATCGCCGTCGGCGGCTCGCTCGGCGCCGACAAGGCGCAGATGTACGAGGTCGTGGAGTGGGCGGTCGACGAGCTCGGCGGACCGACCGAAGCCCGCCCGCGCCACCTGCTCGGGATCGGCGACGTCGACGACCTGATCCGCGGCATCGAGCTGGGCATCGACACCTTCGACTGTGCGATGCCCACCCGCCTCGGCCGGCACGGCATGGCGGTCGTGGCCGACCCCGGCGCCCGCTGGCGCGTCGACCTCGCCAAGGCGCGCTTCAAGCACTCCCGGGACCCGCTCATGGAGGGGTGCCCGTGCCCCGCCTGCGCGGCGGGCTACACGCGCGGCTACCTGCACTACCTGATCAAGGCGCGCGAGCCGACGGCCATGCGGATTCTGACCCTGCACAACCTCGCCTACGTGCAGCGGCTGATGGCCGGGCTGCGGGAGGCGATCCTCGCCGGCCGCCTGACCGACCACGCCGCGGGGCTGCGCAACGGCCGCGCGCCCTAGGGGCTACTGGCGGTGTTGTCGTTGATGGCGCCGCGCAGATCGTCGAGCGTCTGCTGCAGGTCGCTGTTGAAGCTCTGGGTGGAGGGACCGTTGGCAGCGCCGTTGAGGTAGATCACGCCGAAGATGAGCGCCGTTGCGATGATCGCCAGCAGCAGGAAGGCCATGATCGTGCGGCCGCGGTTGGACGGCTTGCGCCGGGCGGGCTCCGCCGCGGGCGCCGGCGCCGCGCGGCGGCGCGGCGGCTCGTCGTAGATCGGCTCGAGCCGCTGGTGCGACCGCGTCCGGTCGCGCCCGCCCTGCGGCGCCAGCGCCCGCGTGGCGTCGGTCCGGCTACCGAGGTTGCGCGTCGAGCCGGTGCCGCCGAGCGCGACCGTCGCGTCGTCGGCAGCGGCCGGGGCGACTCCGCGCAGCCCGTCGCGCAGCGCGCGCTCCATCTCCGGTGCGGAGCTATAGCGCCGGGCGGGGTCCGCGATCAGCGCGCGCATGATCGCCGCGCTCAGGGCCGGGGGGACGTCCGGCACGATCTGGGTGACGTCGGTCGGGGGGCCGGTGTCCTGCTGGCGGGCGAGGTCGGTCAGCGACGCGCCCTGGTATGGCAGGCGGCCGGCCAACAGCTGGTAGGCGACGACGCCCAGCGCGTAGAGGTCCGACGCCGGGCCGGCGGGCTCCCCGCACGCCTGCTCGGGGGCGAGGTAGGCGGCCGTGCCGATGACCGAGCCGACGCGCGTTATGTCGGAGTCGTCCGCCGCCTTGGCGATGCCGAAGTCGGCGATCTTCACGATGCCCTCGGGATTGCGCAGGATGTTGCCCGGCTTGATGTCGCGGTGCACCACGCCGTTGCGGTGGGCGTAGTCGAGGCCGCGGCACGCCTGGGCGCAGATCTCGACGACCTCGTCGACGGGCAGCCGGCCCTGCTCGCGCAGCATCTCGGCGCCCGAGTTGCCCTCGACGTACTCCATCGCGATGAACTGCCGCGCGGAGGCGTCGTCGGTGCCGAAGTCGTACACCTGCACGACGTTGGGGTGCACGAGCCGGGCGGCGGCGAGCGCCTCGCGGCGGAAGCGGGCGACGAAGCCGTCGTCGGCGGCGAGGTGCTCGGCGAGCAGCTTGACCGCGACGTAGCGCTCGAGGCGCGTGTCGAAGGCGAGATGCACCGTGGACATGCCGCCCACCCCGAGCCGGCGCTCGAGCCGGTAGCGATCCGCGAAGAGCTCCTCGACGCTCATCCCTGCGCGCCGCCGTTGTCGACGGTGGGAACCGGGGTGACGTCGGGCGGCACGGTCTCCGTGGGCGTGGGCGACGCCGTCTCGGTCGGCGTCTCGGTCGGCGTCGGCGTCGTCGTCGGCGTGGACGTCGGCTCCGCCGTCTGGGTGGCCGTCACCGTTGCGGTGGCCGTCGGCGTGGGCGTCTTGTGCGGCTGGTCGCACTCGGCGTTGATGCGGTCGTTGAGGTGGTTGAAGCCGTCCACGAGGTTGCGCCGCAGCTTGTCGTCGACCCGGCTCGACAATCCTGACGCCCGCTCGGCGCCTGCCTGGGCGGCGTTGCGCGCGGTCGTGCAGTGGTTGGCATCGATCGCGCGGCGGGCCTTCTCGAGCTGGGACTCGAGCCGGCTGGCCTGCGTGCTGGAGAGCAGGCCTTTGTCCGAGCTGCTGCCGCAGCCGGCGACGGCGAGCGCGAGCGCGGCCATGGCGAGGAACGTTGTCAGGCGGGGAACGGGCACGGCGGGGTTGAGGCTAGTACCGGGCAGCACCATCGAGGGAGGAGGCGTCACTGTCCGTACTGCAATCGCTCGGCCAGCGAATCGGGCAGCCGCGCGGCGCGAATCGCGGCCTGTGCAGCGGAGATGTCGTACTCCGTGCGGCACCACCTGGCGGCGCCGCGGTCCGTGTCCAACAGCAGCCAGGCGGCCCGCGGATCTCCGTCGCGGGGTTGCCCGGCGCCGCCCGGGTTCAGCAGCCACTCGCCCGTGTCGAGCTCGAGGTCGTCGCCCCCGCGGCGGGTGGACCCGGTTGTCGGCTCGCCGGTCGGCCGATGGAAGGACAGCGCGACGTGCGAGTGCCCGATCAAGCTGACCCGGAAGTCCGTGGCGTCGAAGCACAGCTCCGCGGTGAGTCCCGATAGGACGTACTCCCACACGGGGTCGCGCGGCGACGCGTGGAAGAGCCCGTACCCCTGCGACTCGCCGCTCGGGCTCAGCGCGAGCAGGAGCTCGCGCGTGTCCTCGGTGATGGTCTCGCGCGTCCACTCGGCCGCGATCCGCGCCCCCCGGCTGAAGTCCTCGAGCGAGAGCACCCCGATGACGCCCAGGTCGTGGTTGCCGGCCAAGCAGACCGCGCAGTGGCGATGGGCGAGCTCGACGCACGCGTCCGGCTCGGCGCCGTAGCCGACGAGGTCGCCCAGGCACCACATCTCCTCGGCGCCTGCGGCGTCGGCGCCGGCGATGACCGCCTCGAAGGCCGGGCGGTTGCCGTGGACGTCGGTGGCGATCGCGATCAGCATCGGTAGCGTTGATTCGGTGCGACGAAGCCTGCGCCTTCCTGTGGCCGGTGCCACGGCCCTGGAGGTCACTCAGGGGGCGGTGCTGCTGCGGTCCCCGCGTGCGGCCCCTCCGGAGCCCGCTTCGGTGGAGGAGGTTCTAGCATCCGCATCCTGATCCTCGCCGTCGGGCGCCTGCGCGCGCCCTTCGCCGACGACGTCGCGCACTACGAGAAGCTGCTGTCGCGCTACGCGCGCGTGGAGATCGTCGAGGTCCAGGACGCCGAGCGCCTCGCGCGGCGGATCCCCGAGCGCGCGCACGTCGTCGTGCTCGATCAGGGCGGCCACAGCCGCGACTCGACCGGCCTCTCGCGCTGGCTTCAGGAGCGCCGCCACGCCGGCCGGGACCTCGCCTTCGTGATCGGCGGCCCGTTCGGCATCGACGTCGAGGCCCGCGACGACACGCTCACGCTGGGGCCGCTCACGCTGCCGTTCCAGCTGGCGCGCGTCGTGCTGCTCGAGCAGCTCTACCGGGCGCACAAGATCCTCGCCGGCGAGCCGTACCACCACTGAGATGGGCCAGGCGAGCTCCAATCACGAGGTGCGCGCCTTCCTGCGGCGGCTGCGCGCGCTGGGCCTCGTGATCGCCGTCGTCGTCGGCACCGGTACCGTCGCATTCTCCCTCGCGGGCGCGGGGAACCTGTGGGAGTCCTTCATCCTCGCACTCGACACCGTGGCCACGGTCGGCTCGATCCCGGCCTCCGAGAAGACCGGGGTCGAGATCGTGAAGGTGCTGCTGATCGTGACCGGGGTGGGCACGCTGTTCTACGCACTCGTTACGGTTACGGAGTTCTTCGTCGCCGGGCACGTCGGCGAACTGCTCGAAGAGCGGCGGACGCTGCGCATGATCGACTCCCTCAGCGACCACTTCATCATCTGCGGCTTCGGCCGCGTGGGGCGCCAGGTGGCGCGCGACCTGCGCGCGGCGCACGCCGCCTTCGTGGTCGTGGACCCGCGCCCGGAGAACCAGGAGTTCGCGTCCGAGGTCGACGTGCGCTTCCTGGAGGGCGACCCCGGCGCCGACGAGGTGCTGCGCGCCGCCGGCATCGAGCGCGCCCGCGGGGTGATCGCCTGCGTGGACTCCGACGCCGACAACATCTTCATCTGCCTGACCGCGCGGGGCCTGCGCGAGGACGTCGAGATCGTCGCGCGCGCGGCCGTCGAGGACTCCGAGCGCAAGCTGCTGCGCGCCGGGGCCGACCGGGTCGTCTCGCCCTACAAGTCCTCGGGCAACGAGATGGCCCGGCTCGCGCTGCATCCGCAGGTCAGCGGCGTCGTCGACGTCGCGCCGGAGTACCGCATGGAGGAGATCAGCGTCTGCCCCGGCTCCGAAGGCGAGGGCAAGACGGTCGGCGACGTGCGCGGTGGCTCGCATATGGTCGCGATCAAGCGCTCCGACGGGCGGTTCGAGCCGCAGCCCTCGGCGGACCTCGTGCTCGAGCCGGGGGACGTGATCATGGCCCTGGGTACCGTGAAGACCATGGACCGCCTCGAGCGTCTCTTCGAATCGTCGGCGTGACCGCGCTGGAGGATCTGCGGGCCGCGCTCGAGGACGCGGCCGCGGACCTGCGCGGCTCGACGCCGCCTCCGCGCGCGCGGCCCTCGCTCGAGCGCCCGCCCAAGGCCGACTTCGGCGACTACTCCTCCAACGCCGCGATGCTGCTGGCCCCGCTGCTCGGCGAGCCGCCGCGGGTCGTCGCCGAGCGCCTCGGCGAGGCCGTCTGCGCCCGCCTGACCGGCCGCGTGGCCAGGGTGGAGGTCGCCGGCCCGGGCTTTTTGAACCTGTTTTTGTCCGACGCCTGGTACGCGGACGCCCTCGACGGCGTCCTGGCCGCCGGGGAGCGCTACGGCGGCGCCGCCGCGCGCCCTGAGCGCGTCAACGTCGAGTTCGTCTCCGCGAACCCGACCGGGCCGCTGCACCTCGGCCACGCGCGCAACGCGGCCTACGGCGACGCGATCTGCCGCCTGCTCGCCTTCCACGGCCACGAGGTCGCGCGTGAGTTCTACGTCAACGACGCCGGCGCGCAGGTCTCGAAGTTCGCCGCCGCGATCCAGGCCCGCGCGCGCGGCGAGGAGCCCGAGGAGTACGTCGGCGACTACATCGCAGAGCTCGCCGAGAAGATTCCGGGCGCCGCCGGCATGGACCTCGAGGCGCTCGGCCGCGCGGGCATCGAGCACATCCTCGACGGGATGCGCACCACGCTCGCGCGCTTCCGCGTGGAGCCGTTTAACATGTGGTTCTCCGAGCGCTCGCTGTACGACGGGGACCCCCCGCCCGTCGCGCACGGGCTCGACGAGCTCGACAGCCACGGATCCACCTACCGCGCCGACGACGCGCTGTGGCTGCGCTCCTCCGGCTACGGCGACGACAAGGACCGCGTGCTCGTGAAGTCCGACGGCGCCTACACCTACCTCGCGCCGGACGTCGCCTACCACCAGAACAAGCGCGAGCGGGGGTTCGATCGCATGATCGACGTCTGGGGCGCCGACCACCACGGCTACGTGCAGCGCATGAAGGCCGCCTACGCGGCGCTCGGCGGCGACCCCGGCGAGCTCGAGCTGCTGATCATGCAGTTCGTCAACCTCGTGCGGGCCGGCATGCCCGTGCCCATGAGCAAGCGGGCCGGCGAGTTCGTCACCCTCGACGAGCTGATCGACGAGATCGGCACGGACGCCGCGCGCTGGTACCTGCTCGCGCGGTCGCACGACACCACGATCGAGGTCGACCTCGAGCTGGCCACGCGCGAGTCGGCCGACAACCCCGTCTACTACGTCCAGTACGCCCACGCGCGCATCGCGAAGATCCTCGAGCGCGCAGGCGCTGCGGCCGACCCCGTCCCGACCCAGCCGCTCGAGCCCGCCGAGCGCGCCCTGATCAAGCGCCTGGTCGCCTTCGGGGCCGAGGTCGCGGAGGCGGCCGACCGCCGCGCGCCGCACCGGATCGCGACCTACGCGCTCGAGCTCTCGCGGGACTTCGCGGGCTTTTATGAGCAGTGCAAGGTGCTCGGCTCCGATCACGAGCCGTTCCGGCTCGCGCTCTGCCAGGCCGCCCAGCGGGTCATCGCCCGGTCGCTCGACCTGCTCGGGGTCGAGGCGCCGGACGCCATGTAGCGGCTAGAGGTTGTAGATGTCGCCGAGGCCGAGGCCGTCGAGCAGCTTGCGCGCCTCGATGTTGAGCTGTGTGAGCTCACCGGTCAACAGCAGCAGGCCCATCCCGATCAGGATGGCGCCGGAGATGGCGGTGACCAGGACGTAGTGGTCGCGCAGCCAGCGGAAGGCGGTCGTCGCGCGGTTGAACGCGAGCGCGGTGACGAGGAACGGGATCGCGAGGCCCGCGGAGTACGCGGCCAGCAGCACGCCGCCCTTGCTCACCGTGTGCTGCGTCGCGGCGGCGGTGAGGATCGAGCCGAGCGTCGGGCCGACGCACGGCGTCCACGCGATCGCGAAGGCGGCGCCGGCGACGAGCGGCCCGCCGGACCCCGCCCGCTGCATCAGCGCGTCCACCCGCCACTCGCGGTTGAGCTTGGGCACGAACGGCGTCAGCACGAAGAAGACCCCGAGCGCGATGATCAGCGCGCCGGAGACGTGCTCGAGCGTCGCGCGATGGTCTTTGAGCGTCGAGCCCAGGCCGGTGGCCGTCATCCCGAGAGCGACGAAGACGACGGTGAAGGACAGGCAGAACACCGCGGCCGGCAGCAGCACGCGGCTGGCCTGGCTGCGCCCCTGCTGGAAGTCGGCGATCGACGTGCCCGAGACCGCCGACAGGTAGCCCGGCACGAGCGGCAGCACGCACGGCGAGATGAACGAGATGAAGCCCACCGCGAAGGCCGCGAGCACCGTGGTGTCGACGCCCTGCGCGGCCGCCGCGGCGATCACAGGTCGTAGCCCGCCATGTCGCGGTCCAGGCGCGACGCGTCGTCGGCGTCCAGCGCGTCCGGGCCGGCCTCGCCGTCGCGCAGGTCGCCGACCCGGCGCCAGCGCCTCGCCGTCAGGGCGATCGCGGCGAGCGCCAGCAGCGCGAGCAGTCCTGGCACGATCCAGGCGGCGAGGTCAAAACCGCGCTTGGGCGGGGTCGCGAGCACGTTCTGCCCGTACTCGCCGACCATGCGCGCCTTGATCTGGTCCTTCGTCAGGCCCTTCGCGATGCCCTCGCGGATCAGCTGGCGCTCCTGGTCGGCGGATGGCGCCTGGGAGATGTTGAGCGCCGTGCCGCACTGGATGCACATCAGCTCGTCCTCGACGTCGGGCAGGGTCGTGCGCGGTGCGGCGGCGAGCGCCGCGGACGGCAGCAGGGCGAGCAGGAGGGCGGCCAGCGCGAGCGCGCGCATCACGCGCCCCGGTCGACCAGCGGCTTGACGTGCTCGTCGATCCAGCGCTGGTCGAGCGGGCCGTGGATCGCGGCGGCGACCCGGCCCTGCTTGTCGAGCAGGAAGGACTCCGGGTAGCCCGTGAGGCCCCACCGCTCGGCGAAGTCGCCGGAGCCGTCGCGCAGGCTCGGATAGGTCAGGCCGAACCGGTGAACAAAGGCCAGCGCCTTCTCCGACGCATCGCGTGTGTTGATGCCGAGCACCGTGGCTCCCTTGGCCGCCATCATCCTTTGGGTCCTCTGCAGCAGCGGCAGCTCCTGGGTGCACGGCGGGCACCACGAGGCCCAGAAGTTCACGAGCACGACCCTGCCGCGGTAGTCGTCGACGGTGCCCTTGCCCGCCGCGCCGAGCCGCGGCAGCGGGGAGTCCGGCGCCGGCACGCGCTTGCCCTGGCTGAGCGCCGACTCGATCGTCGTGTCCGACCCCTGGGAGGCGACCCCGTAGGCCAGCAAACCCACGAGCAGGGCGGCGACGGCGATGACGACCCAGCGCATGGGTCCAAGGGTATTCGGCGGGACGCCGCGGCGTGAGCAGCGGTCCGCCAACCTGGCGGGATGGGGCGCGTTGCGCCTGTGCATCTGCCCCCTTCCGAGTGGGGAAGATGCACAGGATCGGTCGATCCGCCGCGCTAGGATCCGCCTCCGCGCGCGAGTAGCTCAGTTGGTAGAGCGTCGGCTTCCCAAGCCGAAGGTCGCGGGTTCGACCCCCGTCTCGCGCTTGGCTCTTTAGAGCGAAATCTGGATGGCGGGATGACATGTGGCTTCACCTCGCTACCACCGCTCGCTACCAGACGCGCGACGTCTTCGAAAACCGTTGTGGGCCTGCCCACCTCGCGGAGGCGCTCGACAGCCTCAATGCGTATTCCCGCGAGGAACGAGACTCCTAGCGCCTAGCTGAAGTTCCGGGCCAGGAGCCTGATCGGCATCGTGCTAACCCCGCTGGCAAAATCTCGCTAACTCGGATGCAATTAGCACGATAACCTCCGGGATTAGCCCAATGCGCAGCTTCATCGACATCGATCGCACGTTCGGCAACCAGCCGCGGGAGCTCGGTGCGATCCTCGCGCGCGTCGACACCGGGCGCGGCCAGGAGCAGCTCTTCCTCGATCAGCGACCAGAGTTGCTCAAGCGTCTGTCCGAGAACGCCCGCATCGCGTCCATCACCGCGTCCAACGCGATCGAAGGGGTTGTTGTTGAGGGGGAGCGTGCCGCGCGCATCGCCGAAGGTGCGCCGCGCTTCCGGAACCGTAGCGAGCAAGAGTTCGCCGGCTACCGAGACGCCGTCGACGGTCTCATGCGGGCCGACGCGCCGGAGCCGCTGACGGTTCCGTTCGTCCTCCTCCTACACCGGCAGATGTTCGCCTACTCCGGCGGACGCGGCGGCCATCTCAAGACCGACGAGAACCTGATCGTCTCGTGCGAAAGCGGCGAGCGCGAGATCGTCTTCACGCCTCCACCGCCGGAGCAGACGGAGTTCCTCCTGACTGAGCTGTTCGCCCGGTACGAGCAGATGAAGGCCGACCAACAGGCCCACCCGCTGGTGCTGATCGGCGCGCTCGTCGTCGACTTCCTGGCTATCCACCCGGTCGCCGATGGTAACGGCCGGCTCGCGCGCCTCGTCACCACCCACGAACTGCTCGCCCAGGGGTATGGCGTGGCGCGCTACGTCAGCATCGAGCAGCGGATCTTCGAGTCCAAGAACACCTACTACGACCGGCTCTACCGCTCACAGCGGGGCTGGCACGAGGCCGAGCACGACATCTGGCCGTGGACGACATACCTCGCCCAAGTCGTCGCCGGGGCCTACGTGGACTTCGAGCAACGCGTCGCCGCTGCGGACGAACCCGACACGAACAAGCAGGAGCGGGTTCGGAGGTACGTCCTGGACCAGGCGCCCGCCGTGTTTCGGCGGCGCGACATCGAACGCGCGCTACCAGAGGTCAGTCCGGCGACGATCAGGCTGGTCATCAACGCGCTGCGCGACACTAAGGAAATCCTCCCGGAGGGCGCGGGGCCAAGCGCACGCTGGCGACGGCCGTAACCGCCGGCTACGCCGTCGGGCGCACCAGTCGGGTCCAGTCAGTGACCGGCCTCTGTGTCAAGGCAGCACCCGAGCCAGTTGGTGCCAACGCCGGTGGCGGTGGCGGTGGCGGAACATGAGGTTGGCGACGAAGCGGACGCTTCAGCCGGGCGGGCCGTCCTCGACTTCGATCCGTCGGTGTAGCGGCAGCGCCCGGGACCGAGCGGCTCGAAGGTGAGGCGGTGGTTCCAGACCCGGACGGGCCCCGCTCCGGCGGGCCGCTTCGGTGCTCAGGAGCACCGACTTCGTGGCGAGCTGCGCGCACGATTCGATTCCTCGCCAGAACCGTATCGTGGTCACATGGTCCAACTGAGCGACGCAACGGAGCGTGACGACCGCCTGGACGTGCTTGCCGCCGACCGGCGTCAGCTCGAGTTCGTGCTCACGAGCAGCCGCCCTCTCCGTAAGGGCTCGAACCCATCCGCACGTCGGCGTCTCGAGGCCGTTCGTAGCGAAATCGGCGCACAGCTGCGCGAGCACCTCGACGCGCAGTCCCGCCGTCGCTTTCGTGATCGCATCGCCGTGCAGATGGAGCTGAGCATCCCGCCGGGGCGCAACGCCGCGCGCCTCGGTCCCGTTGTGAAGGACTACCTCGACCTGTTGAGCGGACGAGTCGTCGGCGATGACGAGGCGATCGATCATCTCCTCGTCGTCCGGCAGGACGCGTCGGACGATCTCACGCGCGTCCGCGTCCGCTGTGTGCCGCTCCGGCTGTTCAACGCCGACTACGACCGTGCGTTCAGGCTCATGAGTGGGTGGTCGGCCGAGGTCGCCTCGGACTCGGCAGTATCGGACGGCCGTTCCAAAATGCGGGACGCGGCGGCCGTGGCCCCCACCCTGCCGTGGGGACTGCTGCCTTTCGACGAGCACGCGCGCGAGTCGCTCGCGTTCGACGAGGAGGTGCTGGACGTGATCGAGGACATCGACGCCCAGGAGGAGGAGCAGCTCGCCGAGGACCCCGATGCGTTCCCAATACTCGACGTGCCCTCGACGTACGCGGAGTTCGCGGACGAAGGCGTCCGCGCGAGCACCCGGGCCCAGTTGGAGGAATCGACGGCGCTCGCGCGCGGTGACTGGTTGGCCGATCAGGGCTTCGACGTACGCGATCGACCTGGTCCGCCGCGACCGTGGCTGCGGGAGGCCGTCGCTCACAGTGAGGTGGATGTCGTCTCGCTGCCCGACGCGGGGCCTGGATGCGTCGTGCTTCCCGCGCCACGCCAACGGCCGACCGCTCTCAGTGAGGACCAATGGCGTGACGTAGTGCGAGCCGAGCTCGCCCGCGCTTGTCGCACAGGCCGCTGGCGGCGCGCGCGGTTCAGAGGGCCGATTGGACTCGACATCGCGTTGCGAGGCAGGTCTGGCGGGTGGGGCGACGTCGAGAACGTCGCGCGCACCGTGACCGTCGCGTTCGAGACGCTGGTTCGCGCCCGCGACGGTCGACGCGTTCCGCGTCTATCGCAAGCGAGCGGAAGCCGACGACGTCCGCGTCCGAGTCATGCCCAAGATCCGCATCGACGCGCTTGCTGCCGCGATGGATGAAGCGCGCGGGGTGCGTTTTAAACCTGGTCCGCAATCGTGCGATCCCTCTCTTCACGGTTGGGAGTACCACCTGGGAGTACCAAACCGGTCGCTCGCTCGTCACGGCGCATCCAGACCGGCAACGTGAGCGCCTCTGACGCCGTCCATCATCGGGGTGTTCCAGGCGGCCTGCGTGGCGGTGCTGACGAGCGGCTACGGGACCGGCGCCGCCGATGGACTCGGCTACGGGTTCATCCTGCAAGCGGTCGAACTCGCTACCGCCGTGATCGTTGGAACGCCTGCGCTCGAGAAGAGAAGGCGTGGCGGGAGGTCCGGGGGCGGGCGCTGCACTAAACGCCGCTCTCGCTGACGCCTCAGCGACCGGGTGACGCCCCGGTTCGAGACCTGGCCGGTGGCATCGTCGCCCCGATCATCCCGCAGCGCTGGGTCGGGCGAGCGCTGGCTCGGGATCTGCGAAAGGGGCGTCAGAACGATGGATACTCGCTGGCCCTGGTGACTCATGGACTTGGTCTCGGGTTGGACGCGGCTTCAGCCCGGGGTAGCGTCTTGGCGGCCCGCTGCGACGGGTCGACGCGGACGACGTCCCAGGCGAGGCCGACGTGCTCCAGGCCGTTGATGATGGCGGCGGAGAGATCGAGCTGGCGGCGGTCGAGTCCGTGGGCGGCTGAGGTCGGGAATGCGTGGTGGTTGTTGTGCCATGCCTCGCCGAGGCTGAGCGGGGCCAGCCATGCGAGGTTGCGCGACTCGTCCCGGGTCCGGTAGCTGCGCCGCCCGAAGACATGGCAGAGCGAGTTGATCGAGAACGTCACCTGATGCAGGACCAGCAGCCGGACGAC
>JBBSIC010000009.1:0-77613 GCA_038232275.1 Solirubrobacterales bacterium
AGCAGCAGGTCGAGGTCGGCGAGCATCGAGGCTCCTCCTTGAGGTCGTCGGTGCGGGAAAGCACCGCCGACTTCGACCTGACTGCTTATGTCCCCTTCAACCCAGCCCGCCGCCCGCAGGCCGTGGAACTACTCATCTAGGAGCCCGTAGACGGCGCCCGCGGGTACCGTGAGGTCCACATGGTCCACGGCGGCGAGGTCACCGTAGTGCTTGACCAGTCCGCGGGCCTTGACGGCCGGCGCGTCGGTCTCGGGCATCAGCAGGGGCCTCTCACGTATCGACGGTAAGCAAGCATCGCGAGCAAGCTAGGTCCGTCAAATGAGGCGAAGATGAGGCGAACGGTGGAGGCCCTGCGGAGATCCGATCCGCCCTGGCCGAACAGGCCAGCTGATCGGGGCCCACGACCTCTGGAACGCCGCGACCGCGATGGCGCATGGCTTCGGTGTCGCGACCCGCAACTCGGCCGACTTCAAGAGATGATGTAGTCGACCTCAGCCGCTGCGAGCGCGGCGATCAGCTCATAGGGCTCGCGCGCAGCGGCTCCCCTTCGCCTGCCCTACGACACCAAACAGAATACGAAGCCGTCGTGGCCCTTGAGGCCGACGGTCTGCAGGCCTGTCGCGTCGACCCGCGGCTCGGCGGCAACGAGGTCATAGAAGCGGCGCACGCCGCGCACGCTCGGATCATCGGCCTCGGCGTCGAGCACCGCTCCGGCGCGCACGGTGTTGTCGCCGATGATGATCGTGCCCGGGCGCGAGCGCTCCAGCGCCGCCTGGAAGTACTCAGGCATCCGCGCCTTGTCGGCGTCGATGAAGATCAGGTCAAACGGGCCGTGGACGCGCGGGAGCGACTCGAGCGCCGGGCCGACGAGGATCTCGACGCGGTCGGCCACGCCGGCGCGCTCGAGGTTCCCGCGGGCGGCCGCGACGTTGTCGGGATCGATCTCGAGCGTGACGAGCTCGCCGTCCGCGGGCAGCGCCCGGGCGAACCAGATCGCGCTGTAGCCGACCAGCGTCCCGAGCTCGAGGATGCGGCGGGCGCCGATCGAGCGGGCGAGCAGGTGCAGGAACTTGCCCTGCGCCGGCGAGACGGCGATCCCGCCCGCGCTGGAGGCGAGCGCCTCGTCCTGCCCGACCAGCCGGTCGGCGATGTAGTGGTCGACGTCGTCGAAGCGGTCGCTCATGCAGGCCTCGCAAGGATGGTGGGTTCAAAGCCGTCGGGTGCCCGCAGGCGGAAGAACTCAACCTGCTCAAGCGGCAGGTCGTCCTCGAGGCGCACCGTCTCGACGTCGAAGCCGGCCTGGCGCAGGCGGCCGAGGTAGTCGGGCCCGTAGCGGCGCACGTGGTCGACCTGGCCGAAGCGCCGGCGGCGCTCCTCGGGGTCTGAGACGGTGGGGTCCTCGTCCGTGCGCTCGGAGGTGATCGGCGCGTTGAGCACCGCCCAGCCGTTCGGGGCGAGCACGCGGCGCAGCTCGCGCAGCGCGGCGCGGTCGTCGCGCACGTGCTCGAGCACGTGCATGCAGACCACGGCGTCGAAGCTCGCGTCCGCGAAGTCCGCGAGGTCGGTGATGTCGAGCTCGAGGTCGCCCGGCTGCGGCACGAGGTCGCCGCGCACGACGACGGCGTCCGGCGGGAGCAGCCGCGTCACCGACGGCTCCGGCGCGACGTGCAGGACGCGCATGCCGGGGCGCAGCAGGCCGGGCCGCTCCCGCAGTGCGAGGGCGAGAGCGCGGTGGCGCTCCAGGCTCCCGCAGGTCCAGCAGACGCGGTTCGGCGTGTCGCGGGGCCCGCGGCGCAGGCGGCGGAAGGAGCGCCCGCAGACCGGGCAGCCGACCTGACTGCCCAGCGTCATCACGAGCCGTTCGCCGCGCACCGCCACACCGTAGGACGCGCGCGGTCCGTCCGCCCCGGGCCGTACGGTCGCGGCGTGACCTCCCTCCCCGCGTGCCCGGGGTGCGGCTCGAACCTGGTGCAGCCGATGGGCTGGCAGCAGCGCAGGAGCGGCGAGCTGCTCGTCGAGCTGCGTTGCCCCGAGTGCTTCGTGGTCATGCAGGCCTACCACACCGCGAAGGAGATGCAGGAGCTCGACCGGCGCCAGAAGGCGTCGCGCGAAGAGATCGTCGCCGCGTACGAGCGCTGCATCGCCGAGAGCATCGAGGCGGCGGCGGACAACCTGCGCGAGGCCTTCGCCCGTGATCTGGTCGGGCCCGACGACTTCCGGCTCCCGCGCGCCGCCTAACGCGGCGCCGACAGCGCCTTCACCGGCTGGGCGGGGACGCCGGCCAGCAGCCAGCCGGCCGGATGCTCGCCCGCGCCGACCACGGCGCCGGAGGCGATGACGGCGTTGTCGCCCACGTCGGCGCCGCGGAGGATCACGGCGTTGGCGCTGACCAGCACGTTGCGCCCTAGCCGGACCGGCGCCACGCGCAGCGGCTGGCGCAGGTAGTGGGTGTCCGAGCCGTCGTGGGTGTGGTCGGAGTCGGTGATCGTCACGCGCTCGCCGAGCCCGGCGAAGTCCCCGATCTCGATCCGCTCGGTGCAGGCGAGCACGTCCCCGAAGGAGACGGTCACCTCCTCCCCCACCCGCAGTTCGCCCGCCGACTTCAGCACGGCGCCGTCGCGCACGTGGGCGTGGGGCCCGAGCGCGATCGCGCCGGAGCGCAGCTGTAGGCGGACGCCGCGCTGGAGGTAGGCGCCATCGCCGAGCTCGAGCCGGTTGGTGCCGCCTGCCCAGACGTCGAGCTGCGTGCAGCGGCCCAGCGAGACGCCGGGGCCCAGCCGCAGCGTGGTCGTGGCGTCGCCGGCCCCGAGCGGCTGCACGCACACGCGCGGGAAGCCGTCCAGCCGCGCGCCGTGCGGCGCGTCGACGATCAGCCGGGCGCCGCGCCGGCGCAGCTGCACGCGCAGCAGCGCGACCCAGATGGCGAAGGCGAGGCGGTGGCGGAGCGCGTTGGCGGCGGTGATCATCGGTTGCGGCGCAGTCTGCCCGAGTCCCGGGCCCAGAGGCCGAGCACGTCGAGCAGGCCGTACGCCGACGGGTCGCGGACGAGCATGGCGAGGCGCCCCGCGACGAGCTCGCGCGGCCCGGGCGCCGGGAAGCTGCCGGGCCAGCGCTCGTCGAGCCAGCGCATGCCGGCCCCGTGGCGATGCAGCTGGCGCAGCAGCTCGCCGAGGCGCGCGCGGTTGCGGTGGCGCACGAGCGCTGCCGGGCGCTGCTCGAGCTTCCAGCCCGCCGCCGCCAGTCGCCAGCACAGGTCGGCGTCGCCGCCCGAGCGGATCGGCTCCGGCCACCCGCCGACCGCCTCGAAGGCCGTCCGCCGGACGGCGCAGTTCGCCGTCTGCGCGTAGGGGCGCCGCGGGTGGGCGAGCGTCGTGGCCTGGTCGAGCTTGCGCCGGTCGGCGATGTAGCGCGCGACGCGCGTGTCCTCGAGCACCGTGTCCTCGATGCCGCCGGCCAGCACGCCGACGTCGTCGTCGGGTAGCGGATCGAAGTAGGCGTCGAGCAGGTCGGGCACGGGCACCGTGTCGGCGTCGACGAACACGAGCCACTCGCCGCTCGCGCGCGCCGCGCCCACGGCGCGCGCGTGGTAGGACGACGCCGGGCCGGAGGCGTCGATGACGTTCCCGCCGGGCGCGGGGGCGCGCCGGTTGTCGGCCAGGAGGATCTCGTCGCCTTCCCGCAGGACGAGCGCGTCGGTCACGCGCGGCGGCGCCTGGCCCGCGAACGGGCAGATGACCGACACCGGCGGCCGCACGCCGGACCGACCTGCGACCGGGGCTACCCGCCCGCGACGGCAGGCAGGATCGTGAGCTCGGCGCCGTCGGGCACCGGGGTGTCGAGCCCGTCGAGGAAGCGGATGTCCTCGCCGGAGAGGTAGATGTTCACGAAGCGCCGCAGGCCGCCGTCCTCGCCGGAGATGCGCTCGCGCAGGTCCGCGTGCTCGGTGTACAGCGAGTCCAGCACCTCGCGGACGGTCCCGCCCTCGGCGGTCGCCTCGGCCTCACCGCTGGTGACGGCGCGCAGCTGCGTGGGGATCTTGACGGTGACGGCCATTAGGCGGCGATACTATCGTCGGCGACGGCGGCGTCAAAGGCGTCCGTGGTGGGCGCGATCTGCGCGACCTCGAAGGTCCCGCGCACGACGTCGAGCGTCTTGAGGCCGTCTCCGGTGATCAGCAGCACGACGCGCTCGTCCGGGTCGATGTCCCCGCGGGCGGCGAGCTTTGCGAGCGTCGCGGTCGTCACGCCGCCGGCCGTCTCGGCGAAGATGCCGGTCGTCTCGGCCAGCAGCCGCACGCCGGCGCGGATCTCGTCGTCGCTGACGGCGTCGATGGCGCCGCCGGAGCGCCGGGCGAAGTCGATCGCGTACGGCCCGTCCGCCGGGTTGCCGATGGCCAGCGACTTCGCGATCGTGTCCGGGCGCACCGGCGTGCAGAAGTCCCGGCCGGCGGCGTAGGCCTGCGCCACCGGCGAGCAGCCCGCGGCCTGGGCGCCGTTGAAGACCGGCGCGGCGCCGCTCACGAGGCCCGCCTCGACGAACTCCTCGAAGGCGCGGCCGACCTTGGTGAACAGCGAGCCGGAGGCGATCGGGCCGACGATGCGATCGGGAGGCTCCCAGCCGAGCTGCTCGATGATCTCGTACCCGAGCGTCTTGGAGCCCTCGGCGTAGTAGGGGCGCATGTTGATGTTCACGAACGCCCAGCCGTCGCGGTCGCCGGAGAGCTCGGTGCACAGGCGGTTGACGTCGTCGTAGTTGCCGTCGACGGCCACCACGTTGGCCCCGTAGGCGCCCGTCGCGAGGATCTTCTCCTGCTCGAGGTCGGCCGGGATGAACACGTAGGAGGGCAGCCCGGCGACGGCCGCGTGGGCGGCGACGGCGTTGGCCAGGTTGCCCGTGGAGGCGCAGGCCAGCGTCTCGAAGCCGAGCTCGAGGGCGCGGGCGATCGCGACGGCCACGACGCGGTCCTTGAAGGAGTGCGTCGGGTTGGCCGTCTCGTTCTTGACCCAGACCTCGTTGAGGCCGAGGCGCTGCGCGAGGCGGTCGGCGCGCTGCAGCGGGGTGAAGCCGGTGTGCAGCGAGCTCGCCCCACCCGCCCCGTGCTCGACCGGGAGGAAGTCGGCGTAGCGCCAGAGGTTCAGCGGCCCCGCCTGGATCCGGCGCTTGAGCTCGGCGGCGCCGGCCCGGGGCGCGCTGTAGCTGACCTCGAGGGGGCCGAAGCAGCGCTCGCACACGTAGCGTGCCTCGAGCGCGTACGCCGTGTCACATTCCTTGCACTTCAGGGCATCTGCCGGCATGGCTTTTGGTTCGTCCTTCCGCCTGGTGTGCGGTAAGAGCCCGTGCCATGAAGGGAGAAGCCCCGACCGCATCTCCCGGGCACTATGTGGGTGCCTGTTGGAGTTGCCACCTTTCCTCGCAGCGCACGGTGCACTGCCAGGTGGTTGGCGGGGTTTCGTCGGGCCAATCCCTCCACCCCTCTTGATGCGAATCGACCGACACGCTACCAGGTAGACTTCCCGGTGTGCCGCTGCCCACCCTCGATGACCCCCTGAGTCGCCATGCCGAGCCTCCCGAAGCCTCGCATCGGCCGGCGACTGCGGTCGTCCGCAGCGCCTGAGCTCACCGGCCAGCGGCCGGAGCAGCCGCGCGTGGAGGTCGTCGAGTCCGACGGTCTGCGCTGGATCAACATCGAGCGCCCGCGCCCGGCCGACCAGGCGTGGCTCGAGGAGCGCTTCGATTTCCACTCCCTCGACTACGAGGACGTCTTCTCGCGCAACCAGCGCCCGAAGGTCGACGAGTACGACGACTACCTGTTCATCGTCCTGCACTTCCCCCGCTTCGACAAGCGCGTCGGGCGCCTGAACGCCGCCGAGCTCGACATCTTCATCGGGCCGGACTTCGTGATCACGCTGCCCAACGAGCCGCTGCGGCCCGTCGAGTACCTCTTCGAGCGCTGCCGCGGCAACGAGGAGGAGCGCGAGAAGCACTTCTCCAAGGGCTCGGGCTACCTGCTCTACCGCATCATCGACTCGTGCGTGGACGCCTCCTTTCCCATGCTGCGAAAGATGGGCAACAAGCTCGACCGCATCGAGGAGCAGATGTTCGAGGGGCGTGCCGAGGACATCGTGCGCGACATCTCAAACGTCAAGCAGGAGATCATCAACTTCCGCAAGATCGTGCGGCCGCAGCGGGCCACCTTCCGCGACCTCGAGCGCAACAAGGCGCGCTACATTCCGGACGACCTCGATATCTACTTCGACGACATCAACGATGCGTGGGAGCGCATCTGGGACATGCTGGAGAACTTCAAGGAGGTCGTCGAGGCGCTCGAAGGCACCAACGAGGCCGTGCTCGCCCACCGCGGCAACCAGGTCTTCCGGGTGCTCACGGTCTTCAGCGTCATCCTGCTCCCGCTCACCTTGATCGCGAGCATCTGGGGCATGAACGTCGGGGTTCCGGGCGAGCAGAGCGTCGCTGCCTTCTGGGTCATCATCGCGGTCATGGGCGTAACCCTGGCGGCCCTTCTGTACTACTTCCGTAAGCGTGGCTTCCTCTAGCCGGTCCGGCCTAACCTCCGACTTCGAACGCCTCGAGCGCGCGACGGCGCTGTCGCAGTCCGCCAAGGCGAAGCGGATGCTGATCATCGTCAACCCGTACGCGACGACCGTCAGCGACCGGCTCAAGCACCTCGTCGTCTACGCGCTGCAGGGCCGCTACGAGGTCGAGGCGATCGACACCCAGCGCAAGGGCCACGCCACCGAGCTCTGCCGCGAGGCCGCGACGGAGGGCTACGACGCCGTGGTCGCCTTCGGCGGCGACGGGACGATCAACGAGGTCGCCAACGGCCTCGCCGGCTCGGCCACGCCGCTCACGTGCCTGCCCGGCGGCGCCACGAACGTGTACCCGCGCATCCTCGGCATCCCCAACGACGTGGTCGACGCCACGGAGCACCTGCTGCGCATCGCCGACCACTGGCACCCGCGCCTGGTGGACCTCGGCTCGGTCAACGGCCGCCTGTTCACCTTCGCGGGCGGCGCCGGCCTCGACGCGAGCGTCGTCAAGCGCGTCGACAGCCACCCGAAGCTCAAGGCGCGCTATGGCCCGACCTTCTACACCGCCTCGGCCGTCGCCGTCTTCATGCGCCGCTACGTGATCAGGCCGCCGAAGCTCCTGGTCGAGGTCGCCGGCCAGGAGATCGAGGGCGTCTCGGCATTCGTGCAGAACGCCGACCCCTACACCTACTTCCGCAACACGCCGATCGCGCTCGTCGACGGCGTCGAGCTCGACTCGGGCGATCTCGGCGGCGTCGTCCTCGAGCGCGCCAGCCCGATCGACATCCCGACCGTCCTCTGGCGCGCGCTGTCCAAGGGCGCGAAGATCGAACGACACCGCCAGGTCACGGCCTTCCGCGGCGTCGACCGCGTCCTCGTGCGCTCGGCCGACGGCCGCCCCGTGCCCGTGCAGGTCGACGGCGACTTCGTCGGCGCCTACGACGAGGCGGAGTTCCGGGCGCACCCGCGCGCGCTGCGCGTGGTGGCGTGATCGAGACCGTGGACTGGGCCGGGCACGCCGCCGAGGCGCTCGGCCGGGCCGGCTACCGCCGCGGCGGCGCCCGCGCCGCCGTCGTCGAGCTGCTCGACCAGCAGGGCTGCGCACTGTCGGCGTTCGAGATCGAGGCGGCGCTCGCCGACCGCGGGTCGCGGCCCGTAGCCCGCGCCAGCGTCTACCGCATCCTCGAGGAGCTCGAGGCGCTGCACCTGATCACCCGGCTCGAGCTCGGGCAGGGCCTCGCGCGCTTCGAGCCCGCCCGGCCCGGCGCACACCACCACCACATGATCTGCAACCGCTGCGGTGACGTCCTCGCCTTCTCAGACCTGGGCCTGGAGCGCTCGATCGAGCGCCTCAACCGCACGATCGACTTCGCGGTCTCCGAGCACGACGTCGTCCTGCGCGGCGTGTGCAAGGACTGCCGCGCCCTCACACCTTGAAGACGAGGTACGGGTGCTTCGGCGGGTCGATCCGCGTCGCGCGCGCGCCGGTCACTGCCAGGTGGCCGTCGCGCTTCTCGAGCACGCCGGTGGCCTTCAGCCAGGTGTCGCGCTTGTAGGGACGCGTATCGTGTGGGCATGTGCGCGGGTTGTGCGATGGCTGCAGCCGCCGGTGCGACGGGTGCTCGCTCCTGGCTGCAGGCCCACCACCGGACGTGGCTGACGCCTCGGCGCCTGCGAGCGGCCACCATCGTGCGATGGTCGCGGCGTTCGCGGTCTCGACCGTCGGGATCTCCGGCTCCTCGAAGGCCCCGTCACCCCCGGCTCAAGGCCGCTCGGCGCGGGACCGATAGCCGCCGCATGGACCTGGCCCGGGCTGAAACGGGGAGATAGATGAAGAATTCCATGCGCCGCCGCCGCTGGGCCGAGACCGTCGTGATCCTCGGCCTCTGTCTGCTGGCCGTCACCGCCGTGTCGTGGGCGGATGGCCCGGCGACCCCGTCGCCGGCGCTTACCCCCGCGCCGACGGCCTTCGAGACGCCGGCCCCGGCCGCCGACCGGACGCCGGAGCCGACGGCCGTCGTGACCCCGGAGGCGACCGCCACCGCGAACCCGACCGCGGAGAGCACGCCGGCCGCGACAGCGACGCCGACAGCCGCGGCGACCGCGACGGCCGCACCCGCCGAGGCGCCCAGCGCCGCGCCGACCGTCGCCGCGACGGTCACACCGACGGCCACACCCGAGCTGCTGCGAACCGCCATCCCGGCGGCGCCCCCGCAGGCTTCCCCCACGCCCAGCGCGACCCAGGTGGCGCCGGAAGACCTCACCGGCGCCGCGCTCACGCTCTGCCACTCCACCGGCGATCCCGGCCAGCCCTACGTCGCGGTCACGGTGTCGGCCGACCAGTACAGCTCCCACTTCGACGACGAGCTTGACATCATCCCGGCGCCCTCGAGCGGCTGCGACAACATCGCGGACCCGGACGCCGCGGCGAGCGGCCCGGTGCTGCTGTGCCACGCGACCGGCAACCCGAGCCAGCCCTTCCTCCTGGTTGAGTTCGAAAACGGGGACCTGGGCGGCCACGAGGTCGATCTGGGTGACCTCATCCCGTCTCCCAACGGCACCTGCCCCGGCTTGGACGCCGCCTATGGCGTCCCGACCGCCACGCCCACCGCGACCGCGACCGCGAGCGCAACCGCGACGGCCACCCCGGAGCCGACGCTCGTCGTCCGGGGCACCAGGCGGCGCAGCTCGCCTGGGCCTGGCTCGCCAGGCCTGGCCGGCGGGGCGACGGCGACGGGCACGCCCACCGCGACCACCGGCCAGCGACTGCCCCTGACCGGCTTGGATCTCTGGGTCCTGTTCGCGATCGGCTCGGGCTTCGTGATGGCCGGCCTGCGGGTGCTCAGCCGCCAGTCGGCGTGACGCGGTAGGCGTCGAAGACCGCCTCGATCTGGCGCAGCCGGTTGATGACGGCCTTCAGGGTCTGCGCCTCGGCGACCTCGACCACGAAGCGGTTGCGGACCATCGGGTGCGACACGGTGCAGTTGGCCTCGAGGATGTTGATCCCCGCCTCGGCGAAGGTGCGTGAGATGTCCTCGAGCAGGCGGTGGCGGTCCCAGCCGTCGACCTGCAGCTCGACGCGGAAGGACGTCTCGTTCTCGCCGTCCCAGGAGACGTCGACGAAGCGCTCGGGGTCCTTGCGCAGGGCGATGGCGTTCGGGCAGTCTTCGCGGTGGATCGTGATCCCGCGACCGAGCGACACGTAGCCGACGATCGGGTCGCCCGAGACCGGCCGGCAGCACTTGGCCAGGCGGACCTCCACGGCGTCGATGCCCGCGACGGCGATGCCGTACATCGACGAGGCCTGCGTCGAGCGGCTGGCCGGCGTGCGCGGGTGCAGCATGTCCGCGGCCGTCGGCTCGTCGACCGCGGTCTCGCCCTGCTTGAGGCGCTGCATGACCTTGTTGACCACGGTCTTCGGAGAGATCTTGGCCGCGCCGAGGGCGACGTAGAACTCCTCCGCCTTGCGGAAGCCCATCTCGCGGATCACGTCGGCCAGCAGCGACGAGCCGCTGATCTTCTGCGCGGGCAGCCCCGCCTTCTTGAGGTGGCCCTGCAGCAGCTCGCGCCCGGTGTGCTCGGAGTCCACGCGCGACTCCTGCTTGAACCAGTGCTTGATCTTGTTTCGCGCGCGAGTCGTCTTGACGACGGCCAGCCAGTCGCGCGACGGGCCGCGATCGCGCTTGGAGGTGAGCACCTCGACGATGTCGCCCGACTGCAGCGCGTAGTGCAGCGGGACGATCTTGCCGTTGACCTTCGCGCCGACGCAGCGATGGCCGACGTCGGTGTGGACCTCGTAGGCGAAGTCCAGGGGCGTGGCGCCGTAGGTGAGGCGCTTGACCTCGCCCTTCGGCGTGAAGACGTAGACCTCCTCGTCGACGAGCTCGTCCTTGAGCGTCGCCGCGAACTCCGTTGCATCGAGGTCGCCCTCCTCGTCGAGCAGCGCCCGCAGCCACTTGAGCTTGACGTCCGTCGGGTCGATCCGGCTGCCGGTACCGTCCGCGCCCTCCTTGTAGGTCCAGTGCGCGGCGACGCCGTACTCGGCGCGCTCGTGCATGTCGCCCGTGCGGATCTGGATCTCCAGCGGCCGGCCCTCGGGCCCGATCACCGTGGTGTGCAGGGCCTGGTACATGTTGAACTTGGGCATGGCGATCATGTCCTTGAAGCGCCCGGGCAGCGGCTTCCACAGCGAGTGGATCACGCCGACCGCCCCGTAGCAGTCCTTCACGGACTCCACGATCACCCGCATCGCCGTGAGGTCGTAGATCTCGTTGAACTCGCGGCCCTTCTTGGTCATCTTCGTGTAGATGGAATAGAAGTGCTTGGCGCGGCCGGAGATCTCGGCGCGGATGCCGAGCGCGTCGAGCTCCTGCTCGAGGTAGCGGCCGGCCTTCGCGACGTAGCGCTCGCGCTCGTCGCGCTGCTGGTTGACCAGCGCCTTGATCTCCTGGTACTTGCGCGGGTGCAGCGTCGCGAAGGCGAGGTCCTCGAGCTCCCACTTGATCGCGTGGATGCCGAGGCGGTGGGCGATCGGCGCGTAGATCTCGAGGGTCTCCTTGGCCTTCTCGATCTGCTTCTGCTTCGGCATCGAGCCGAGCGTGCGCATGTTGTGCAGGCGGTCGGCGAGCTTGATCAGGATGACCCGGATGTCCGTGGCCATCGCCACGAGCATCTTGCGGTAGTTCTCCGCCTGCGCCTCGTCGCGGGACTGAAAGACGATGCCGGTGAGCTTCGTGACGCCGTCCACGAGGCTCGCGACCTCGTCGCCGAAGGCCTGGTGGACCTCGTCGAGCGAGGCGCTCGTGTCCTCGACCGTGTCGTGCAGCAGCGCGGCGCATAGCGTCTCGGTGTCCAGGCGCATGCCGGCGCAGATCTTCGCGACGCCGACGGGATGCACGATGAAGTCCTCGCCGGACTTGCGGCGCTGGTCGGCGTGGTGCTCGCAGGCGAAGACGAAGGCCTGCAGCAGCTTGCGCCGGTCGATCGGCTCGGCGCCCTCGTCGGCGTGCTCGGAGACGATCGCGTAGAGGTCGGCCAGCAGCTCGCGCTCGAGCGCCGTCAAATCCGCCGGCGTCTCCCCGACCGCGACGCCGCCGGTGTGCTCCTCCTCGGCGGAGCCGACCTCGCGGCGCTCGACGAAGTGCGCGAGCGCCTTGGCGTCCGGCTCGGGAGCGGGCGGCGTCACGCCGTCGCCCCCGCGAGCCGTCAGGCGGCCTTCGCTGTGCTGGCCGTCAGGAATGTGCGTCCCTCCTGGAGCCGCCGGCCGTAGGCCACGAACGCCGCGGAGTGCTCGAGGCTCGTGCCGGCCGGCGCCGCGGGGAGGTCGAGGCCGAGCCCGCCGCGGTCGAGGACCACGAGCCCGAGCTCGGAGAGGATGCGCACGATCCGCCCGGCCAGCGCCGGGGTGCGTGGCTGCGACCCGCCTCCGCGGAGCACCGCCACCGACGCCTCGCCCCGGGTCGGACCGGCCGCGCGCAGGGCGCGGTAGACAGAGGCCAGCGGGTCGCGCAGACCGTATTCCCATTCATGGATCGCGTGCGCAAAGCGTAGCTCAGCCTCGCCCCATGCCAAGTGGGTCCAGCCGCTGCCCTCGGCGAGCTCGTGGTCGCCGGCCGCGGGCGGGTCCAGCGCCACCACGTGCCCGTAAGGCGCGGCCAGCGACGGGTCGGCGGCGAGCGCCCCCCACGAGGTCAGCGCGAACCCGCCCAGGCGCCCGGCGAGGGTCCGGGCGCGGTGCGCGGCGTGCGCGGCGACGACGAGCACCGGCTCCCCCGCGGAGACGAGATCGGCGACGGTCCCGGCGAGACCCGCGCCGCGGACGTCGCGCAGCTCGCGCGCGCCCCGAGCGCGCTCGCGGGGCCAGGGCGAAAGCGGCGCGTCGAGCTCCGCGAGGACGCCCTCCGCGAACGAGGCGGCTTCGCCGACCACCGCGATCGGCCGGTCCGCGCACGGCCGCGCTTGGCGCAGCACCAGGCGCGGCTCGACCGCGCCGTTGAAGCTGTTGATCTCCAGCCGCACGGAGGCGTCGACGCAGTGCGCCGGCAGGCGGGTGCCGTCGCCGAAGCGCACGGCCCGCGAGCGGGCGCCGCCGCCGTGCAGGCTGAAGGCCACGTGGCGCCCCTCCCCCATCGGCCGCGGATCGGTCAGCGTCACGGCGGGCACGAGCAGGGACACCGCCGGGTTGCCCTGGCCGAACGGCTCGAGCCGGTCGAGCTCCTCGGCCAGCCCGAGGCCGAGGCCGTCGCCGGGCACGACGGCGTCCAGGCGCTCGACGGGCACGAGATCCTCCGGTCCCAGCACCTCGGCGGCGTGCGCCTGGAAGGCCTCCCGGAACGCGTCGACCTCCGAGCGGGCGATCGTGAGGCCGGCCGCCGCGCGGTGGCCGCCGTGGCGCAGCAGGTGGCGCGCGCCCGCGTCGAAGCCTGCCAGCAGGTCGAAGGCCGGCACCGAGCGGCCGGAGCCCGTCCCCTGCTCGCCGTCGAGCGCGATCATCACCGTCGGGCGGCAGCGGCGCTCGGCGATCCGGGCGGCGACGATGCCGATGACGCCGGGGTGCCAGCCCTCGCCGGCGAGGACGAAGGCGGGCGCGTCGCCGCCGGCGCTCAGCTGGGCCTCCGCCTCGAAGAGGATGCGCGTCTCGACGTCGCGGCGGTCCAGGTTGAGGCCGTCGAGCTCCTCGGCGACGGCGCGGGCGCGGGTCTCGTCGCCGGTCAGCAGCAGCTCGAGGCCGGCGTCGGCGCGCGCGATCCGGCCGGCGGCGTTCAGGCGCGGGGCGAGGCGGAAGCCGACCGCGCGCGCGTCCAGGGCGCTCGGGTCCACCCGCGCGACGGCCATCAGCGCGCGCAGCCCGGGCTTGCGCGTCGCGGCGAGCGCCTTCAGGCCCGCCCGCACGAGCGCGCGGTTCTCGTCGTGCAGCGGGACGACGTCGGCGACGGTGGCCAGCGCGACGAGGTCGAGATCCTCGTCGGCGAGCGCCGGATCGCGGCCGGCGGCCTCCAGCAGCGCGCCGGCGAGCTTGTAGGCGACGCCGGCCGCGCACAGGTCCGGGCACGGGTTGCCGCCCAGCCGCGGATGGACGATCGGCGCGTCGGGCAGCACGCCGTCGGCGCGTGGCGCGTGGTGGTCGGTGACGACCACGCCCATCCCGGCCGCCCGTGCGGCGGCGACCTCCTCCACGGCGGTTATCGCGCAGTCCGCCGTCAGCAGCAGCTGCGTGCCGCGGGCGGCGAGGCGCTGGACGGTCGCGGCCGCGAGGCCGTACCCGTCCTCGGTCCGGCTGGGCAGAAACCAGTCCACCCGGGCGCCGAGCGTGCGCAGGGCGCGCACGAGGATCGCCGTCGAGGCGATGCCGTCGACGTCGTAGTCGCCGTGCACGGTGATGCGCGAGCCCCGCTCGACGTGGCCGAGCACGATCGCTGCCGCCTCGCGCAGGCCGCCGAAGGCGTCGAGCGGGTGGCGGACGTCGGCGGCCAAAAACGCCCGCGCCGCGGCGGGGTCCGCCAGCCCGCGGCGGGTCAGGATCTGCGCGACCGTGTGCGAGAGCCCGAGCTCGCGCTCCAGGCGCTGGGCGGCGGCGAAGTCATAGGGGCGGATCTCGAAGCGCGCGTCGGCCACCGGCCGAAGGTACGCGCGCGGCCGGATGGATCAGCCGCCGCCGCTCAGCGAGGTGGCGCGAGACCGCCGCGGGCATCGTCGGCGAGGCGCTCCTGGCGCACGCCGACGAACCACACCACGGCGAGCCCGATCAGCACGCCGGGAACCGCCTCGACCGCGGTGATCAGGTGCGTGTCGCCGCGACCCGGCACCGAGAAGCCGCTGATCAGCAAGCCGAACACGAACGCGCCGACGACCGCGCCGAGAAACGCGCCGACGATCCCCGACCAGAAGCGATCGGGCAGGAAGATCGTGAAGTGCCACAGAGCCAGACCGGTCATGATCCAGACGAGTGCGGCCATCAGCGGGGCCGGCCGTGGCTCTTGTTGCGGGGCTTGCGCGGCTTGGCGTCCTCACCCTCGCCGTCGCCGGTGCCCGGCGCGGGCGGACCAGCCGGGCCGCCGGCCGCGCGGGCACGCCGGCCGCCCGGGGGACGCTGCCCCGCCGAGCGCGGCGGCGCGACCACGGGCCTCGTCTCGACGCCGAGCTGGGAGACCATCTCCTCGAACTCCTCCTGGCTGACGCCCTCCGCCGGATCGGCGGTCGTGCGCCGCCGGCGCGTGGACGGCGCGACGTCGACGGGGCCGCCGGCGGACGCCACCGCGTACGCCGGGATCGCGCCGTGCTCGGCGAGGATCCGCGCGTGCCGCGCCCGGTAGATCGGCTCGCGCTCCTTCCAGTGCGTGAGCACCGGCGAGGCGATGAAGATCGACGAGTACGCGCCCGACGCGATGCCGACGACCAGCGCGAACGCGAAGTCCTTGAGCGTGTCGCCGCCGAACAGCAGCAGCGCGATGACGGGCAGCAGGGTGCAGAACGACGTCGCCAGCGACCGGGTGAGGACCTCGGCCATCGAGCGGTTGACGACCTGCGAGAAGGCCGCGTTGGGCATGCGCGGCATGTTCTCGCGGATGCGGTCGAACACGATGATCGTGTCGTAGAGCGAGAAGCCCAGGATGGTCAGCAGCGCCGCGACCGTCGACGCCGTCACCTCCCGGCCCAGCAGCGCGTAGACGCCGCCCGTTATGAGGATGTCGTGCATCAGCGCGATCAGCACGGGCACGGCGAACTTCCACTCGAAGCGCAGGGCGATGTACATCGAGATCACGGCCAGCGAGGCGAGGATGGCCTTCAGCGCGGAGTTGGCGATGGTCTTGCCGAAGGTCGGGCCGATCGAGTCCGAGGACGACTGCTGCAGGCCGAAGCTCTGCCGCAGGGCGCTCTCGACCCTGCTGACCTGCGGCGGCTTGAGCGAGCCGGTGGAGATCTGCACCACGTTCTTGCCCAGCGCCGCGTCCTTGAGCGTCTGGACCTCGACGTTGGTGAAGCCCTGCTTCTCGACCACCGAGCGCACCTGATCGACCGTCACCGGCTGGTTGAGCGAGGCCTTGATGCGCGTGCCCGCCTCGAAGTCGATGCCGAACTTCAGGCCCTTGCCGGCGATGGCGAAGGCGCCGATCAAGAGGATCAGGCCCGACAGCGAGAAAAACCAGCGCGAGGCGCCCATGAAGTCGAAGTGCCAGCGCTCGCGCTCGCTGGTCGCGCCCGTGCCCAGCGCGGCCTTGGAGCGCAGCAGCGTGGTGCCGCGCAGGGTGAGCAGCACGGCCTGGGTGGCGAGCACCGCCGTGAGCAGCGAGACCACCGTGCCGAGGCCGAGCGTGAGCGCGAAGCCCTTGACGCCCGCCGTGGCGAGGATGAACAGGATGAACGCGACGAGGAAGGTGACGACGTTGGCGTCGACGATCGTCGAGATGCCCTTCTTGTAGCCCTCGGCGATGGCCGCGCCCGTCGATCTGCCGCGCCGCACCTCCTCCTTGACGCGCTCGAAGATGACGATGTTCGCGTCCGCCGCGACGCCGAGGCCGAGGATCAGCCCGGCGATGCCCGGCAAGGTCAGGACGATCGGGATCAGCTTGACGAGGGCGTAGAAGTACAGCGCGTAGACGGCGAGGGCGCCGACCGCGATCATGCCGAGCACGCGGTAGAACAGCAGCAGGAAGGCGGCGACGATCAAAAAGCCCACGACCCCGGCCTTGAGGCCCTGGTCGAGCGCCTGCTTGCCCAGCGAGGCCGAGACCTGCGAGCGCGAGATCAGCTCGAGCCGGATCGGCAGGGCGCCGATCTTGAGGAACTTCGCCAGGTCCTGCGCGGACTGCGTCGTGAAGCTGCCCGAGATCTGCGCGCCGGACTGGCCGTCGATACCGTCCGGGTTCTCCGCGTAGTTGATGTAGGGGACCGAGATGAGCTCGTTGTCGAGCACGATCGCGAAGTGCTGGGAGGCGTCGACCGGGCGCTGGCTGGGGAGCGCGTTGTCACGCCCGCGGTTGGCGAGGTCGCGCGTGACCTGCTGGAACTCCTGCCTGCCCTTGCTCGTGAAGTCCATCGTGACGATGGCCTCGTTGGTGGTCTGGTCGAAGTTCTGCTCCGGGTTGGTGATGTCCTTGCCCGAGAGGGCGGGCAGGTCGTGCAGCACCCACCAGGCGTCGGGCTTAGGCCCGGGCGTCCCGTCCGGGTTGGTGGGCCGGTCGGCTCGGACGATCAGGATGCCGTTGGGCACGCGGATGGACTCGGCGCCCGCGGGACGCTCGCCGCCGGGCTGGTCCTGCCAGAGCTTGCTCTCGTCGGTCTCCGGGAGGCCGCCGTTGAGCGGCTTGTGCGCCTTGTCGAAGCCATAGAAGCGGGGCTCGGACGACGTCGTCGTGGTCCTGGCGTTGAACGGGGGGCACTTGGCCGCGCGCTTGACGGCGTTGTAGAAGCCCGGGATCTGCTGCGTGCCGCCGTTGACCTGGTCCGGGTTGGTCTTGCACGACTCGTCCAGGAGGGTCTTCTCCCAGTCATAGAAGTACATCTGCGCCGTGCTGCCGACCTGGTTGGCGGCCCGCTGGGCGTCCTTGACGGCCGGGAGGTCGACCTCGACCTGGTCCTTGCCCGACCGGCTGATCGACGGCTCGGCCACGCCGAGGGAGTCGACCCGCTCGCGGATGATGTCGACCGCGCGGTCCAGCGCGTCCTGCGTGATCGTCGGCTGCTGCTTGGTCGGCTTGGCCTGGTAGACGAGCGAGACGCCGCCCTGCAGGTCCAGCCCGAGCTTGGTATCGCGCGTGACGGCGACGACGACCGACCCGGCGATCAGCCCGAGGACGAGAAGCAGGACGAAGAGGTTGCGGCGGCGCTCGGACATGCGGTGAGTCGGTCGTGCGGGAACTGCTGACGCGGAGGCTACTTGGGCTTCTGCGGGGTGAGGACGACGAGCAGCCCGCCATCCTCATCGTACGCGGGGAACAGGTCGGCAAGGGCCGTCGCCGGCAGGTCGCCCTCCGCGTGGACCCGCACCGGCTTGGCGAGCTGGCGCACGCCCCACTCCAGCGCGGTCGACACCGGGTCCTCCGCGGTGTCGAACTCGAGCCCGAGGACCTCGCCGACCGGCCGCCCGATCGTCTTCTCGTCCGACAGCCCGGTCAGCTCCTTGGACCCGCGCCCGCAGGCGATGATGCGGCCCTTCTGGTCGCACGTGAAAAACGCGGCGTTGGGGGCCGGGTAGTAGTCGTCCAGCAGCTCGAAGAGAAAGCCGAAGCCGCAGTTCGCACAGCCCTTGGGCATGTTGCGAAAGCCCGCGGTGCGCTCGGTCTCTGAGGTGCGGCGACCGCAGTTGGGACAGATGAAGAGATGCGCCATCGCGGGGGGCCAATCTAGGAGGCTTGGCTAAATCGCGAGTTTAGGGGCGTCCGGTAACGCTCCCGCGACGTAGAAGACCCTCGGAGACCCGATGAGCGTCCTTCTCGCCGCCCTGTTCGCCCTCGTGGCAGGATTCGGCACGGCCTTCTCGCCGTGCGTGCTGCCCGTGCTGCCGCTCGCCTTGTCGGGGGCGGCGGCGGGCGGCCGCCGGCGGCCGGTCGGCATCGCGCTCGGGCTCGCCGCCTCGTTCGCCTTCGCGACGCTCGCGCTCGCCTACGTGATCACCGCGCTGGGGCTTCCGGACGACCTGCTGCGGACGATCGCCATCGTCGTGCTGCTCGTCTTCGGCATTGGGCTCGTCGTGCCCCCGCTCGCCGCCCGGATCGAGGGCTGGCTGAGCCGCCTGGTGCCGCAGCGCGCCGCCGGCCGCGGCGGCGATGGGTTCGGCTCCGGCCTCGTGCTCGGCGCCTCGCTCGGGCTCCTCTACGTCCCGTGCGCGGGGCCGATCCTCGCCGCGGTGCTGACGATCCAGGCCTCGCAGGACCTCGGCGCCCAGCGCATCGTCACCGGGCTCGCCTATGCGGTCGGCACGGCGATCGGCGTGCTGATCGTCCTGCTGGCGGGCCGCAAGCTGCTCGGGCGGCTGCGCGCCAACGCCGGGCGGCTGCAGCAGGCGCTCGGCGTGGTCATGGTCGCCGTCGCCGTTCTCACGCTCTCCGGGGCAGACGGACGCCTGCGCAACGCGATCGCCGACGGCCTTCCCGCCTGGCTCGTGGATCCCACCTCCGGCATCGAGCAGTCCAAGGCGGCGGCGAACGCCTTCGACCGCAAGGCGCGGCCGTCCGGGCTGCAGGACGCCGGGCTCGCTCCCGAGCTCGTAGGCACGCAGAAGTGGTTCAACACGCCGAACGGGCGCAAGCTGACGCTGGCCTCGCTGCGCGGGCGCGTGGTGCTGATCGACTTCTGGACCTACACGTGCATCAACTGCATCCGCACCCAGCCCTACCTGAGGGCCTGGGACGCGCGCTACCGCCCGGACGGGCTGACGATCATCGGCGTGCACTCCCCGGAGTTCGGATTCGAGAAGGACGCCGGCAACGTCGCGCGCGCCGTGCGCGAGGGCGGGCTGAAGTACCCGATCGCCCAGGACAACAACCTCACTGTCTGGACCGCCTTCCAGAACCAGTACTGGCCGGCGGAGTACCTGATCGACGCCCGCGGGCACCTGCGCTACGCCTCCTTCGGCGAGGGCGACTACGACAAGACGGAGTCGGCCATCCAGCGCCTGCTCAAGGAGGCGGGACGCTCAGGCGCTCCCGTCAGCGCCCGCCCGGTGAAGGCGCAGGCGCCCTCGCCGGGCGTCACGACGCCCGAGACCTACCTCGGGGCCGACCGCGCCCAGGGCTTCGTGAACGGCCGGATCCGGCCCGCAACGCAAGACTTCGGGGCGCTGACCGACCGCGCCGAGCTCGGCCAGGACGCGTTCGCCTACGGCGGGACCTGGACCGTCTCCGGGCACGACGCCACCGCCGGCGCGGGCGCGCGGCTGGCGGTCCGCTTCGGAGCCCGGCGCGTCTTCTTGGTGCTCGGCTCCCCCGGCCACGCGCGCAAGGTCCAGGTCCTGCTCGACGGCAAGCTGTACAAGACGGTCACGGTCGACCACCAGGGCCTCTACACGCTGGCCGACCTGTCCGCGGTGCAGTCGCGCTACCTCGAGCTGCGCTTCGAGCGCGGCGTCACGGGCTACGCGTTCACGTTCGGGTAGGGGCGCGGGGCGGGACACGCGAGGTGCGCGGGTAGGGGCGCGGGGCGGGACACGCGAGGTGCGCGGGTAGGGGCGCGGCGGGACACGCGAGGTGCAGCCAGCGCGCGCGGGCGGGATACGCGAGGGGCGGCTGGGGATACGCGTCTACTGCTGGCTGGTAAGGGCGGGGGCAGTCGCCCCGCGCGCGCAGCGCACGCACACGCCGGGCGGACGCGCCGGTGCCCGACGGTAGGTCCGCATATGACCCTTAACGTCGGGCACCGGCCTGTGCGACCCCGACGGCCCCGTGCCTCTCCCCACCCAGCCGCGGTTCTCGCCTGAGCGGGCGCGCCTAGAACAGCGCCGAAGCCGAGTCCGGCTCGGGCGGCGTGAGCCCGAGATGGCGGAAGGCGTGCGGCGTCGCGACGCGGCCGCGCGGGGTGCGCTGCAAGAATCCGCGCTGGAGCAGGTAGGGCTCGTAGACGTCCTCGATCGTGTCCGGCTCCTCGGCCACGGTGACCGCGAGGGTGGACAGGCCGACGGGGCCGCCGCCGAAGTGCCCGCAGATCGCCTGCAGCAGCTCGCGATCCAGGCGGTCCAGGCCCTCGTCGTCGACGCCGAGCAACACCAGGGCGGCCGCGGCGGTGTCCGCGTCGATGGCGCCCGTGCCGCGAACCTGCGCGTAGTCGCGCACGCGCTTGAGCAGGCGGTTGGCGACCCGCGGCGTGCCGCGCGCGCGCTCGGCGATGGCGCGGGCGCCCGAGGCGTCGATGTCGACCTCCAGCACGCGGGCGGAGCGCACCACGATGCGGGCGAGCTCGCCGGGGTCGTAGTGCTCGAGGCGGTGCTGGATCCCGAAGCGATCACGCAGCGGCGTCGTCAAGAGCCCCGCGCGCGTGGTCGCGCCGATCAACGTGAAGGACGGCAGCGGCAGGGTCATCACCCGCGCGCCCGCCCCCTGCCCGACGGTGATCGGCAGCTGGCGGTCCTCCATGGCGGGATAGAAGATCTCCTCCACGGCCCGCGGGAGGCGGTGGATCTCGTCGATGAAGAAGACCGAGCGCGGCTCCAGCGAGGTCAAGAAGGCGGCGACGTCGCCCTTGCGCTCGAGCGCCGGGCCGGCCGTCATCACGAACCGCACGCCGAGCTCGGTGGCGAGGATCTGGGCGAGCGACGTCTTGCCCAGCCCGGGCGGGCCGGCGAGCAGGACGTGGTCGAGGGCTTCGCCCCGGGCCGTCGCAGCCTGCAGCGAGACCCCGAGCTGCTCGCGTAGGGCCTCCTGGCCGATGAACTCGTCGAGCCGCCGCGGGCGCAGCGTGCGGTCGAGGTCGTCGTCCACGGGGACCTTGGTCGAGTCGTGCACGACGTCGTCGATCCCTGGCGTGCGGATGCTCACCGGCGCGCGCCCTTCAAGGCGTGGGCGATCAGGTCCTCGGGCGCGCCGTCCGGCGCGGTGGCCAGCAGCTCCTCCGCCTCCTGCACGCTGAAGCCGAGCCCGACGAGCCCGGCGCGCGCCTCCAGGCGCGGATCGTGCAGGCGCGCGTCGGTGATCACGATCGCGTCCGGCGCCGGCAGGCCGCTGACCTTCCCGCGCAGCTCGGCGACGATGCGCTCCGCGGTGCGCTTGCCGATGCCCTGCACCGCCTGCAGCCGCGCGGTGTCACCGGCGGCGATCGAGGAGAGCAGCTCGCCGGGCGGGCCGCCCGACAGCACGGCGAGGGCGACCTTGGGACCGACGGACTGCACGCCGATCAGCAGCAGGAACAGGTCGCGCTCGGCCTCGGTGGCGAAGCCGTAGAGGTGCATGCCGTCCTCGCGCACGATCAGGTGGGTGTGCAGCGTCGCCGGGAGCCCGACGCCCGCGACCCGGCTGAGCGTCTCGGCACTGACGCCGGCGCGGTAGCCGACCCCGCCGCAGACCAGCACGACGTAGTCGCCGCAGCGCGCCGCCACCTCCCCGCTGAGCAGCGCGATCATCCGGCGACCCCGGCCATGGCGGCCCGCAGCGGCGCCGCGTTGGCGTGGCAGATGGCGACGGCGAGCGCGTCGGCGGCGTGGTCGGGCGCCGGCAGCTCGGCGAGCGCGAGCACCGACTGGACCATGCGCTGCACCTGGTCCTTGGCCGCGCGGCCCGTGCCGCAGACCGCGCCCTTGACCTGCTGCGGCGTGTAGCTCGCGCACTCGAGCCCGGCCTGGCCGGCGGCGAGCAGCACGACGCCGCGCGCCTGGCCGACGGCGAACGCCGAGTGGGCGTTGGTGCCGAAGTAGAGGTCCTCGACGGCCAGTGCGTCGGGGCGGTGCTCGGCCAGCAGCTCGCCGATCCGGGCGTGGATCGCCGTCAGCCGCAGGGGCATCGCGGTGCCCGGTGAGGTCGCGATCACGCCGCCGTCGAGGGCGACCAGGCGCCCGCCGACGCGCGCGACCACGCCGTAGCCGGTGTTGGCGGTGCCAGGATCGATGCCGAGGATGACCACGTCCACGGCGTGGATTCTCCGTGTCGGCCCGGACGCCTTCCGGCGGGCCGGCCGCAACGACTGAAGGCGCGGCGCCCCGTGGGGCGCCGCGCCGGTCGCCAGCGGGGTCCCCAAGCCGTCTGCGGCGCCGGCCTCCGCTGCAGGCGCCGCGGCAGCCACAGTTCCAGTCGCCCAGCAGCTGCATCGCGGCGGGCAGCATCACCGTGCGGATGACGGTCGCGTCGTCGGCCCGTACGCCGGGCAGGCGCCCGAGGCCGGTCGGGGCCGCCGCGTGCTGGCGGTGCTGCGGGCGCTGGGCGCTGCCTAGGCTGGCGGCATGGCTTCCTCGATTCCCACCCGCACCCTCGGCTCCGATGGCCTCGAGGCCGGAGCGATCGGCCTGGGCTGCATGGGCATGTCCTGGGCCTACTCGCCCGCCGACCGCGACGACGACGCCTCCGTGGGCGTCATCCGGCGCGCCCTGGACCTCGGCGTGACGCTGATCGACACCTCCGACGTCTACGGCCCCTTCCACAACGAGGAGCTCGTCGGGCGCGCGCTGGCCGACCGGCGCGACGCGGCCGTGCTGGCGACCAAGGGCGGCCTGGTCGCCGATACCGAGAGCCGGCGGCCGAGCCTCTCGCGCAACGGGCGCCCCGAGCACCTGCGCGAGGCGATCGAGGCCAGCCTGCGGCGGCTGCAGACCGACCACATCGACCTCTACTACCTGCACCGCGTCGATCCCGACGTCCCCGTCGAGGAGAGCTGGGGCGCGATGGCGGAGGCGGTCGAGGAGGGCAAGGTCCTCGCGATCGGGATGAGCGAGGCGACGGTCGAGGAGCTCGAGCGCGCGCAGGCCCTCCATCCCGTCGCCGCGCTGCAGTCCGAGCTGTCGCTGTGGACCCGCGACGCGCTTGCCGACGCGCTGCCCTGGACCGTCGCGCACGGCGCCGCCTTCATCCCGTTTGCCCCGCTCGGCCGCGGCTTCTTGACCGGCCAGATCACGGCGGCGAGCTTCGAGGACGCCGACTTCCGCGCCGCCAACCCGCGCTTCACGCGCGAGGCGCTAGAGGCCAACCTGGCGATCGTGGAGCAGGTCCGGGGGATCGCGGATCGCCTCGAGGCATCGCCCGGCCAGGTGGCGCTGGCGTGGACGCTCGCGCAGGACGAGCATGTCATCCCGATACCGGGCACCAAGCGCGTCGGCTACCTCGAGGAGAACGCGGACGCCGCCAACCTAGTCCTCTCGCCCGACGACCTGGCCGAACTCGACGCCCTGCCGGAGGCGGTCGGCGCGCGCTATTAGGAAGCGCCGCGCACCAGATGGTGAGTCGCCGGCGGCTAGCGCACGGTCCTGCATTCCGGAGCGCCGGTGTCGTCCGGGTCGTCCCGCGCGGCGATGTTGGGGCGCCCGCCGCCCACGAGCCCTGACGCTCGCCGCCCAGGCTAGAGAGTCCCCAGCCAGCTGGCGAACGCGGGCCAGATGACCTCCGCCAGGTGCCCGTATCCCCTCCCCGTCGGGTGAGCGCCGTCCACGGCACCCACCTCCGCCGACCACGCGCCGTGACCCGTCAGCCCGTGGGCGACCTCGACGAACGCCACACCGGCGGCGCGACATGCCTCGGACAGGTCAGCCGACAGGTCGAGGATGCGCTCGTTGTGCTCGCGGTCAGCGACCAACGCCGGGCCGACCACGAGCAGCGCCCACGGACGGCCGCGCGTGCCCTCGACGACCTGCTCGAGGCTTCGGAGCGTCCCACCTGCGGGCAGGCGCCGTCGCCCGTTCTCAACCGCCGTGTCGTTCACGCCGACGGCCAGGACGATGCCGTACGCGTCTGCGTCGCGCAGGCGGGGCGTGGCCTCCGCCATCCACCGGCGCTCGACGTCCGCGGTGGTCTCCCGCCGCACGCCGAGGTTGTAGGCCGTCACGTCCGCACCGGCGCCTCTGGCCTGCTCCACCACCCTGCCGAACCACCCACGCCCGGTCTCGTCACCTACGCCTTGCGTGAGGGAGTCCCCGAAGAAGCAGAGTCTGATGTCGTGCGTCGACCGCATATGGCCCGCTCGTCAAGGCGATGATGGCGACGCGGGTGACCGGGCCGGCGGGCCTAGCCGGCGACGCGCTGGAGGACGTCGGCGTCGACGTCGAAGTTGGCGTGGACCGCGTCGACATCGTCGTGCTCCTCCAGGGCGTCGATCAGCCTGATGAGCTTCGCGGCCCCCTCCTCGTCGAGCGGCACGCGGACCTGCGGCAGCTGGGCGACCTCGGCCGTCTCGATCTCGATCGCCGCGGCCTGGAGCGCGCCGCGCACGCCAGACAGCGAAGCGGGGTCGCAGAGGATCTCAAAGACGTCGTCGTCGAGCGCGATGTCCTCGGCGCCCGCGTCGATCGCGACCATCAGGTCGTCCTCGGAGTAGCGCCCGCCGTCGACGACGACGAGGCCCTTCTTGTCGAACAGGTAGGCGACGGTGCCGGGCTCGCCCAGGCTGCCACCGTTCTTTGCGAGCAGGTGCCGGATGTCGGCCCCGGTGCGGTTGCGGTTGTCGGTGACCGCCTCGACCAGCAGCGCGACACCTCCGGGCCCGTAGCCCTCGTAGACGATCTCCTCGAGCGCCGCGCCGTCGGCGCCCTCGCCGGTGCCCTTGGCGATCGCGCGCTCGATGTTGTCCTTGGGCATCGACGCGTCGCGCGCCTTCTGCACGGCCAGCGCGAGGCGCGCGTTGGAATCGGGGTCTCCCCCTCCGTCCTTGGCGGCGACCGTGACGGCCCGGGCGAGCTTGGTGAAGAGCTTGCCGCGGCGCGAGTCCACGACCGCCTTCTTGTGCTTGATCGACGCCCATTTGGAGTGCCCGGACATTGCTAGGGCAGTGTATCCAGGCGCGCTTGTCGGAACCGGGCGTGCGCGAGCGCGGCACGCGCGGCGTTGGCGCCCGGGCCGCCGTGGACGCCGCCGCCGGGATGCGCGGCGGCGCTCGCCAGGTAGAGCCCGCGGATCGGCGTCTCCGGCCGCCCGAGGCCGGGGACCGGGCGGAACACCAGCTGCTGGTGCAGCTGGGCGGTGCCGTGGTTGACGGCGCCGGCGGGCAGGGTGGTGACGTGGCGGGCGCGCCCGAGCGCGCCGAAGCCGGGCGCCAGGCGCTCGACCTCGGCCTCCATGGCCGCCGCCACGTCCTGCGATCGCACCCCCTCCGGGACGTGCGTGTACGCCCAGGCCACCTCCTTGCCCACGGGACAGCGGCTGGGGTCGACCATCGAGTACTGGCCGAGCAGCAGGAACGGCCGCGCCGGGAAGCTGCGCTGAGCGAGGTCGGCGGCGGCCCGGGTGAGGCCGTTCATGCCGTCGGCCACGTGGACGGTCCCGGCCCGCCGGGCGCCCGCGGCGGTCCACGGGATCGGCGCGTCAAGCGCCCAGTCGAGCTTGACTGTGCCGTTGTCGAGCTGCTGGCGGGCGAGGTCGTCGAAGACGTGTGCGGGGACGGCGTCGCGCGGGAGGAGCTCCATATAGAGCGCCTGCGCGGTCGTGTCGGCGAGGACTGCCCGGCGCGCGCCGATGCCGTCGACCCCGACGGCGCGGCCGCCGCGGATCTCGATCCGCTGGGCGTCGTGGTCGCAGCGAAGCTCGCCGCCGGCCGCCTGAAGGCGCCGCACCAGCGCCTCGATGAGCTTTCCCGATCCGCCCTGGGGCACCGGGAAGCCGACCTGCTGGCCGAGGCCGGTCAACAGCCAGCCGAACATCCCGCTGCCGGCCGTCTCCGGCGTCAGGTCGGTGTGGGCGGCGTTGCCCGCCAGCAGCCAGCCGCCGCCCGCGCCGGCGAAGGTCTCCTCGGCAAGGCGCCGCACGGGCAGCAGGCCGAGGCGCGCGAAGCGCCCGAGCTCGCGCCGGGAGCCCAGCGCGCGCACGATCCGGCCCCCGGCCCGCACGGGCGGGAACGGCGTCATCAGCGCGGCGAGCAAGCCGCCCCCGACGCGCTCCCACAGGCCGTAGAGCGCACGCCACGCCTCGCCGTCCCCGGGCGCGAAGGCGTCCAGCGAGGCGATTGTCTCCTCGAGGTCGGTGGACAGCAGCGCGCAGCGGCCGTCGGCGCCGGGGTGCGCGAGCGCCACCTCGGACCGCACCCAGCGCAGCCCGTGCTCGTGCAGGCGCAGGGCGCGCAGGGCCGGCGACGCGTAGCCCAGCGGGTAGAAGGCGCTGAAGCGGTCCGACACGAAGCCGGGCTCCGTCAGGCCGTCCTGCGAGCGAACGGCGCCGCCCGGCTCGCCGGCGGCCTCGAGCACGAGCGTCGACCACCCGGCGTCCGCGAGCCGGTTGGCGGCGACGAGGCCGTTGTGGCCCGCGCCGACCACGATCGCGTCATAGCGCTCGGACATCGGGGTAGCGGTACCCCGTGGCTCGCAACGAGACCCATGTCGGGCGCCGCGAGGGCGCCCGCGTCACGGCGCCGCCCGGGCCTGCGCCGCCTCGGACTGGCGTCCTTGCGGGTCGGGAACGAGGCGCCTGAGCGCCAGAAACGGCCGCTCGACGGCGTAGTAGCTCAGCGACGCGACCACAAGGCCCCCGGCCAGCGCCGCGGCCGTCCACGCGATCCAGCCGAGCGCCGAGTGCGGCACGCCGTCCCACCAGCGCGCCTGCTGGACCACGACGGCGTAGTGCCAGAGGTAGAAGGAGTAGGAGACGGTGCCGACGTAGGCCAGGGGCCGCCACGCCAGCAGCCGCCGCGGGAACCCGCCCCCGGTGTGCCCGCCGAAGACGGCCGGGAGCAGGACCAGCCCGGCGAAGGCCGTCCGCAGCACGTGCGTCACGAGGTACTGCTTGTCGGTGATCGGCGTCCCGGCGCGCAGCCCGTAGTCCGACACGGCGCCGCACAGCAAAAAGGCGGCGCCCGCCAGGCTCCACGGCACCCACGGCCGCCGTTCGACCAGCGCCCGGGCCCGGTGCGCGACGCCCCCCGGTTCGAACGTCCACAGCGAGAGCACCGCCAGCAGCATCCCGACGCCGAGCTGGTCGAGCTGGGCGGGCAGCGCCAGCAGCCACGTATGAGCTGACGGCGACGCGGCGTCGGCCTGGGTGAGGGCGAGGGCGTTCCACGCAAGCCCGGCGGCGATGACGGCGCCCACGGCGACCAGCGCCTGGCGCGCGCTGCGGGCGCGCACCAGCCCGAGGGCCAGGATGGGCAGCAGCACGTAGAAGGCCATCTCGACGTCGAGCGTCCAGGCCTGCCCGATGCCCCGCAGGGCCGTGTCCGGCGAGTAGACCTGGGCGAAGAGGCCGAAGCGCAGCGCGCCCGCCACCGACTTGACCTCCGGGATGTTGAGCCAGATCGCGATGGCGGCCAGCGCCACCCAGTAGGCCGGGACGATGCGCAAGAAGCGCCGCCAGGCGTACGCGCGCGCCGACACGGGCGTCCCGCGCAGCGTGGCCGACAGAAACGGCCGGTACAGCAAGAAGCCCGAGAGCGCGAAGAACATCGGCACCCCGACGTCGAGCTGCACGCCGAGGCGGTACCAGAGGTGGTCGTGCGGCTGGGTGACCGCGATCTGGTAGACGGCGTGGAAGGCGAAGACCGACAGCGCGGCGAGCGCGCGCAGCGCATTGAAGAGGGGAAAGTACTCCGAGCGGGTCCGGTCCACGGCGCCGGGCGGAAGGTACACTCGCCGCCCGGTGTCCGCCCCTTCGACGCCCGCTCGCACCCGCGACGTCACCTTCCCGCTGTTCGACGGCCTGCGAGGGATCGCGGCGGTCATGGTCTTCACCGTGCACGCGGCGTACCAGTACGCCGTCACCCGGGCCGGGGAGGACCCCGGCTGGTACCGGTTCGCGATCCACCTCGACGTCGCGGTGCCGATCTTCTTCGCGATCTCGGGCTTCCTGCTGTACCGGCCCTTCGTCGCCGCCCGCGTGCGCGGCCGGCGGCTGTCGGTGGGCGCGTACGCCTGGCGGCGGGTGCTGCGCATCGTGCCGGGCTACTGGGTGGCGTTGCCGATCATCGTGATCTGGTTCGACCTCCACGAGGTCCAGTCGCTCGGCGGCGCCCTCTGGTACGGCGGCTTCCTGCAGCTCTACGATCCGCGCACCGCCCTGCACGGCATGGGGCAGGCGTGGACGCTGTGCATCGAGGTGACCTACTACGCCTTCCTGCCGCTGCTGGCCTTCGCGATCACGCGCTGGATGACCCGCGCGGCGAAGACGACGATCCGCACCGAGCTGGTGGTCGTCGCCGGCCTGATCGCCGGCGCGTGGGCGTGGCAGGCGGTCACGCTGCTGTTCACCGACGTCGCCAACCTCGACTCGTCGGCGACGACGCTCGTGCGGATCCTCCCGATCCAGCTCGACCACCTCGGGGCCGGGATGCTGCTGGCGGTCCTGTCGGTGGCGGTCGCCGAGCACCGCCGCGCAGGCACCGAGCCGCCCGGCCGGCGGCTGCTGCGCCTGGTCGAGGAGCGGCCATGGCTGCTGTGGGCGGCCGCGCTGGCGATCTGGCTGGTCACCTGCTACGTGGGCCGCAGCGGCTCGCGCAGCTCCTACCACTACTCCGACCGGCAGTTCTACGCCGAGCACATCCTCTACACGCCGTTCGTCTTCCTGCTGCTGGCGCCGGCCGTGTTCGGCGACGCGCGCCGCGACCGCGTGCGCCGCGTCGCCGGCTGGCGGCCGCTGGCGCACATCGGGATGGTGAGCTACTCCTTTTATCTCTGGCACTTCGCGGTGATCGCCCAGCAGGCGCGCTGGTGGGGCCGGGTGCCCGACACCCCGCTGGAGTGGGTGGCCTGGCTCGTGCCGGCCTTCGCCGCCACCACGCTCGTCGCCAGCGCGTCGTTTTATCTGATCGAGCGCCCCTTCATGAGCCTCAAGTACCGTGGCGGCGGGTCGCGGCGGCGCGAGGTCGCGGCGACGGGATAGGCCTCACGCCCCGAGCTCCCGGTACAGCGCCGCGTGGCGCTCGGCGCAGCGGGCGGCGGAGAAGACCTCGGCCCGGGCGCGGCAGGCGGCGGCGGTGGCGGGGTCGGTGGCGAGATCGAGGGTCTCGACCAGCGCCCGCGCGAGCGCGGCGGGGTCGTCGCCGGAAAACAGGCGTCCCACGCCCTCCTCGCCGCCGAGGACCTCCGGGATGCCCTCGCGGTCGGCGCCGACGACGGGGGTCCCGCAGGCCATCGCCTCCGCCAGGACGAGCCCGAAGGCCTCGCCCCACGAGGGCAGGACGCTGACCCACGCCGAGCGGTACAGGCCGGGGAGGTCCGTCATGTCGACCGCCTGCACCCCGTCCGCGTCCCCGGCGAACGCGGCCGCGGTGCGCGCGTCGAGCAGCAGCCGGGCGCGCGGGTGCGCGTGTCGGACGGCGCCGAAGGCCGCGACCAGCAGTCCGACGCGCTTGCGCGGCTCGCGGGCGTCGGCGGCGCAGACGATCGTGGGGTCCTCGAATCGCACCCCGCCGGGCGAGAACAGCACGGTGTCGACGGGCGGGTGCATGACGCGCGCCTCGACGCCGAGCCATTGCTCGAATGCCTCGCGCGCGTGCTCGGAGAGCGCGGTCACCGCGCTGCAGCCGGCGACCGCGCGCTGCACCAGGGCCAGCCGGCCGCGCCGGGCGGTCAGCCACGCCCGGTGCGGGATGCCCATGTGCGCGTACACCGACGGGCGCCCGGTCGCGCGCGTCCAGCGCGCCGCGGCGGCCGCGTCGCCGGCCTGGAGCGCGTGCGCGACGTCGTCGTCGCCGGCGCGCAGGGCCGCATAGGTGAGGGGGATCAACTGCACGTGGGGCTCGAACAGGCGCCGATCGAGGCGCGCGCCCGGCGGGCGCCACAGCCGCAGGACCTCGACCCCGTCTTCCGTGGTGCGCGAAAGCGCGGCCCGGTGCGACGTGACGATGCGGACGGCGTGGCCACGCGCAACCAGGCCGGCGGCGAGGTCGTGGGTCATGCGCTCGGCGCCGCGGCGGACCTCCGGCCAGTACGTCGGGTGGCAGAGCGCGACGCGCGTCACAGCAGCAGCGCGCGGTGGCGGGCCGAGCCCCGCAGCAGCGCCGCCGTCTCGGTCCCGTCGAGCAGGAAGCGCCCGGGCAGCTCGCTCGCGCTGCGCGCCAGGGCGCGCGGGTGGCGGCCGTAGCTGGCCGGGGTGCCCAGGACCCAGGGCGCGACGAGCGCGAGCGCGGCCGGCCGGCGGCGGGCGGCGAGCAGGCCGGCGGCGGCGAGCAGCCAGCGGGCGTGGGCGGCCTTCCAGGCCCAGCCGCCGAGCGGCAGCTCGCGCCGCAGCTCGGGGTGCCGGCGTACGACGAGCGCCATGTGCTGCCAGCGCCACGAGCCCTTCAGCCGGCGCCGCAGCCCCCAGTCCACCGCGTGGTAGCTGAGCGCCTCGGGCGCCGCGACCAACGGCGCGCCGCGCGCCCGGGCGCGCAGGGCGAGGTCGGTGTCCTCCCCCACCGCCTGCGGGAAGTCCTCGTCGAACCCGCCGACGGCCTCCAGCAGCGCCCGCGGGTAGGCGATGTTGCACGTCTGGGCCATCACGTGCGGGGGATCGATGTGCTGCGAGCGCGCGTGCGGCGCGTGCAGGAGGACGCCGAGCTCGTCGGGGTCGGGGCGGGTGGCGCCCTGCACGATCGCGCCGGGGTTGGCGGCGGCCGCCGCGGCGAGCGCCGCCAACCAGCCCGCGGGCGGGCGGCAGTCGTCGTCGGTGAAGGCGATCAGCCCGGCGTCCGTCGCGCGCCACGCCGCGTTGCGCAGCGCCGCGGGCCCGGCGCCGTCCGGCGCGACGATCGCCCGCGGGGCGAGCGGGTGGCCGGCGAGCACCTCGGCGCTCGCGGCGTCGCAGGCGTTGTGGGCGACGAGGACCTCGACCGCCCCCGCGTTCTGCTCGGCGAGCGCGTTGAGCAGCCAGCGCAGCCGCAGCGGGCGGCCGCGGGTCGGGACTACGACGGCGACGTCCACAGCTTCCACGGGGCCTCCCCCGCCGCCCACAGGTCGTTCAGCCGCGTCGCGTCCTTGTAGGTGTCCATGCAGGCCCAGAACCCCGTGTGGCGGAAGGCGTGCAGGGCGCTGTCGCCGGCGAGCCCCTCGAACGGCTCGCGCTCGAGCACCGAGGTGTCGGTCAGGTAGTCGAGCACCGTGGGCTCGAAGCAGAAGAAGCCGCCGTTGATCCAGTGCTCCGAGCGCGGCTTCTCATGAAAGCCGGTGACCACGTCGCCGTCGCCGATCAGCGCGACGCCGAACTGGAGCTGCGGGCGCACGACGGTGATCGTGGCTCCGTCGCCGTGCGCGCAGTGATGGTCGAGCAGCGCGGCGAGGTCGACGTCCGCGACCCCGTCGGCGTAGGTGGCCATGAACGTCGCGCCACCCAGGTGCTCGCGCACGCGGTGGATGCGGCCGCCCGTCTGCGTGTCCAGCCCCGTGTCGACGCACTGCACCCGCACGCCCGCGGGCCACGCGGTCTCGCGCACGAACCGCTCGATCAGCTCGACCTTGTACCCGCCGCAGAGGACGATCTCGGATGCGCCCTGAACCACGTAGAGCTGGATGACGTGCCACAGGATCGGGTGGCCGCCGATCTCGACCAGCGGCTTCGGGAGGCCGGCGGTGTGCTCCTGCAGCCGCGTCCCGCGGCCGCCGCACAGGATCACCACGGGCGGGAGGTCGGTCATCTCGGGCGAAGGTAGCCGACCGCCTCGCGCAGCAGCGCGCGCTCGAGCACGGCGGTGGCGACGATGAAGACGACCGCGAACAGCGCCAGCTCGGCGAGCGCCCCGGCGCCCGAGGCCCCCAGCCCGCCCAGCGCGCGGACGCCCAGCACGGCGGCCGCGGCCGGGACGGTCGGCCCCAGCCCGCGCACGGCGTGCAGCAGCGGGTGGAAGCCCTCAAACAGCCGCGTCACGTAGTAGGCGCGCATCGCCAGCGAGGCGCCGACCATGATCGCCATCCCCCAGGCCAGGCCCTCGAGCCCGTCGGCCAGCAGCAGGGGGAGCGTCCCGCCGAGGAAGGCGAGGGTGGTGACGGCGGCGGTGGTCGCCAGCGGTCGGGTCTCCCCGCGCGCGCGCCAGAAGGCCGACCAGTTGAAGCCGACGTGGTTGATCGCCGCGAGCACGCCGAAAACCTGCAGCAGGATGATCGCCGGCTCCCACTTGTCGCCGATCCCGTAGTGCACGAGGTCGGCGGCGAACAGCGCCAGCCCGACCCCGAACGGGGCGCCCCACATCAGCGCGATGCGGTTGGACTTCACGAAGACCTCGAACAGCGTCTCCGGGCGGCTCTTGACCGCAGCGATGGCGGGAAACAGCGTCTGCGTGACGATCTGGTCGACGCGGTCGGAGTACTGGATGATCGCCGAGGCGAGAGTGATCGCCCCCACGCCCGCCAGGCCGACGGAGGCCGAGCCGGCCAGGACCGTGCCCTGGGCGATGATGATCGTGCTCAGCCCGCCGACGGCGATCGGCCAGGAGAACTGCAGGTAGGCCCGGGCGTCCGCGCGGTCCAGGCGCAGCCGCAGCGGGTACGGGTTGGCGCGCAGGCTGACCAGCGCGGCGGCCCAGGCGCCGGCGACCGTGCCGGCGATCAGCGCCCAGTAGCCCGCCCCGGCGACGGCCAGGCCGACCGCGACGACGAAGCCCACCAGCGGGTCGATCGCCTGCAGGCGGCGCTGGCGCACGAACTCCATCCGCCGGTAGAAGACCCACAACGGGGACTGCAGGGCGAGCGCGGGCAGCAGCGCGACCATCACGAAGCCCGGGGCGAGCAGCGCCGCGTTGCCGTAGATCAGCGCCACGACGGGGACCGCGAGGATCAGCAGCACGCACATGGCGCCGGTGAACAGGCACTCGAGCGTGAACGCGACCTGAAAGGCGCGCTCCTGGTCGGCGTCGTCCTGCTGGATGTAGCGGTCCGACACGCCGATCTGGCGCAGCACCAGCAGCGTCCCGAGCGAGATGAACAGCACGCCCCAGATGCCGTACTGCGCGCGCGTCAAGAAGCCGGCGACGAGGAAGCCGCGCAGCAGCGCGAGCCCGTTGACGCCGACCAGGAACACCGTGTTGACGACCGTCCCGCGCGCCGCGTGCTCGCGCAACGAGCGCCCGCGCAGGTCGAAGCGCGGCTCGGGGGCGGTGGCCTGGGGAGCATCCATCCTGCGCACTAGTCTGCCGGTCCGATGCTCGGGCCGCCCTCCGCGACCTCGCCACGCCGGGGCTGAGCGGCCGCACGTGGCGTTCCTGCACGCGCTCGCACTGGTCGTGGCGGCGACCGCGCTCGCGGGCGCTGCCGCGCGCGGGGCGCGGGCGCTGGGGGCGCGGGGGCTCGAGCTGGCGGTGGCCGCCGCGCCGCTCGCCGCGACGCTCGCCGGGCTCGAGGCGCTGGCGCTCGGGCTGGTCGGCCTCGGCGGCTCGCCCGTCGCGCTGACCGTCGCCGCGCTGCTCACCGGCCTGATCGCCTGGCGGCGGTCGCCCGGGCCGCTCGCGGCGCCCGCGTGGCGCGCGCTCGCCGGCGCCTGGGGCGGGCTGGGCCGCCCGGCGCGGCTGCTGCTCGGCGCGCTCGCAGGTGCCGCGCTGGCGTGGCTGGCCTGGATCGCGCGGCATCCGGGCCTCGGCATCGATCCGCTCACCTACCACCTGCCGGAGTCGATCCTGTGGATCCAGCAGGGGCACCCCGGCAGCGTGGAGACGCTCCAGTACGACTTCCCGCAGGGCTACTACCCGGTCACCAACGAGCTGATCGTCGGCTGGGTCGTCGCGATCGCGCGCAGCTCGGCCGCCTCGCTGGCCTGGACCCCCGCCGCCGCGCTGCTGGCGGTGCTCGCGGGGTGGCTGGGGCTGCGGCGGCTGGCGGGGGACCGCCTGGTGTCCGCGCTGGCGATCGCCGCGGTGCTGCTGTCGCCGATCGCCGCGTCCCAGCTGATCGGCCCGCACACCGACCTGCCGGCGGCGGCGTGGCTGTGGACGGCGGCGGCGCTCGTGGCCGCCGCGGAGCGACGCCCGCGGCTGCTGGCGGCGGCCGTCCTGGCGGCGGCGCTCGCCGTGGGCACGAAGACGACGACGGCGCCGTTTTCCGTGCTGCTGGGCGTCTACGCCGTGTGGCGCCACCGCCGCGCGCGGGCGCTCGCCCCGCTGCTGGGCGCGGCGGCCGCCGCGGGCGTGGCGGTGGGCGGCGTCTGGTACCTGCGCAACCTGATCGTGCACGGCTCGCCGCTGTACCCGTTCAAGGGGACGCCGTTCGGGGACCCCGCGCCGCCCTTCATGCGGCGCTTTGACATGTCGTTTCTCGACCGGCCGCGACTGACGCTCGCGCGCAACGCCGACAGCGACCGCCGCACCCTCGCCGGAGGCCTCATCCTCCTCGCCCTCGGCCTGCTCGCGCCGCTGGCCCGCCCGCGGCCGCGGGGCCGCACGCTGGTTGCCGCCGCCGTCGCGCTCGCCGGGCTGCTCTCGTGGGCCGCGGCGCCGTTCACGGGGGCGGCGGACGACCCGATCCTGGACCTGTCGGCCACGACGACCCGCTACCTGCTACCGACGCTCGGCGCCGCGGCCGTCGCCCTGGCGCTGGCCGCGACGGGTGCGCGGCGGCTGCGGATCGCCGTGGCGCTGGCGCTGGTGGCGGCCTGCGCGTGGTCGATCCGCGAGACGCAGCACCTCGACCTCGTGGCGATGCCGTCGACGGCGACGCTGCTCGCCGGCGCGGCGCTCGGCGCGGCGGTCGCCGCCGTGCTGCGCCGCCTGCCCGACCTCGGGCTGGCGGCGGCTGCCGTCGCGGCGGTGCTCGCCGCGCTCGCGCTGGTCGGCGTCGGGCACGGCTTCGCGCGGCGTCAGGGCGCCGCGCCGTGGCTGCGCTCCAAGGGCGTCGTGGGCTGGGCGGCGGCCCAGCCGGCCTGGCGGGACTCGGCCTTCCCCGTCGCCTTCGCGCCGCAGATGCTCGCGCCGCTGGCCGGCGATCGCCTCCAGCACCGGATCGCGCTGGTCGGTGCGGCAGAGCCGTGCCCCGCGGTGCGGGCGCGGGCGCTGCGCGGCTGGGTCGTCCTGGGCACCTTCCCGCTGGAGAACCGGCGCGCGCCGTTCACCGCCCGGCGCTGCCTCGCGACGCCCCCGCCCGGCGCGGCCGTGCTCTACCGCGACGAGAGCTTCACCGTGATCGGGCCGTAGGCTTGCGCCGTGGCAACCGCTCCCGTCACCATCGCGCTCGACCGCTGCCCCACCTGCCACGGTCCCGACGCCGAGGACTTCACGTTCGGCGCGGCGGCGCTGCGCCGCTGCAGCGTCTGTGCGACGGTGTACTCGCAGCGCTACGCGGACCCGGAGGCCGTCTACGTCGACGGCTACTACACCGGCGCGACCGACTTCGGGCTCGACATCCGCCACCCGCGCTTCCAGGCGTTTTTGGCCGAGCTCAACGCGGGGCGCGCGGGCCGGCTGGTCGAGCGGCTCGGGCCGGGCGGCGCGGTGCTCGACGTCGGCTGCGGCACCGGCGAGTTTCTCACCGCGATGCGCGACGGCGGCTGGCGCGCGGCCGGGGTCGACCCGATCGCCGAGTCGGCGGCGATGGCGCGCGAGCGCGGCCACGACGTCGTCACCGCCATGCTCGAGGACTCCGGGGTCCCCCAGGGCGAGTGGGACCTCGTCTCGGCCTTCCACGTGATCGAGCACGTCCCGGACGGGCCGGCGTTTTTGGCCCTGCTCGCGCGCTGGGCGCGACCCGGCGGCCACGTCGTCGTCGAGACGCCCAACTGGGACTCGCGGCTGCGGCGGGCGAGCGCCGAGCGCTGGATCCACCTGCGCCCGCTCGAGCACCTCGTCCACCACACGCCGGCGACGATGGCGCGCGCGATGCGCGAGGCCGGGCTCGAGCCGGTCGCAGTCCAGGCGCCGACGTGGCCTTCGTCGCTACAGACGCCGGCGGAGGCCCTCGCCGACCTCGGCCGGTTTGCGTGGACGCGGCTGCCCGCGCCCGCGGCGCGGCTGCTGGACCGCCCGGCGCGAGCGTGGGACGAGCGCCGCGGCCACGGCATGGTGCTCTTCGCCCTCGGGCGCGTGCCGGGGTGACCCTGGGTCCCCTGATGATCGGCGTCGTGACGCCGCCGGGATCGACGGATCCACGGTGAGACGGCGGGCGCTGCGGGTCGCCGTGAGCCCCGCGGTGCGGCGGCACTCGCCGCGATCGGGCCACGGGCGGCTGTGGGCGCGCGGGCTGGCCGAGCTCGGCCGGCTGGCCCGCGTGCGCGAGGTCGCGCCCGGCGCGCATGCCCGGGCCGACGTCTGGCTCGCCGACGGCTATGACCCGCCGCCCGAGCCCGGCCCGCCGGTGGTGGCCTACATGTCCGAGGCGCCGTGGGGGCAGCCCGCCGCGCTCGTCGGGCTCGACCCGGTCTTCGTCGCGGCACTCGCGGCGGCGGGGCGCGCGGGTGCCGAGCGCGCGGACCGGCTCACGATGCCCTCGCAGTGCTCGCGCGCGCAGGCGGCCCAGCTGTACGGCTTCGACCCGGAGCGGATCGACGTCGTGGCCCTCGGCACCGACGTCGACCGCTTCGCCGCCGGGCGCGCGGCGGATGGCCGTGCGCGCGTCGGCGCCCCGTACGTCCTGTTCGTCGGCCAGGTCCATCCGCGCAAGAACCTCGGCGCGCTGCGCGCGGCGATGGCGCTGCTCGCGGAGGGCCACGTGCCCCGGACGCTCGCGCTCGTCGTGTCCGGCGCCGCGGACCGCCCGGACTCGGCCGAGCTGCTCGCGGCGGCCAAGGCCCCGATCCGCGGCGTGCCGATCGTCGCCGTCGAACGCCCGACCGAGGCCGAGCTCGCCGATCTGATGGCGGGCGCCGACGCCTACTGCCTGCCCTCCCTGTCGGAGGGCTTCGGCCTGACCGCCGCGGAGGCGATGGCGGCCGGGGCGCCCGTCGTGGCGGCCGACCGCGGCGCGCTGCCGGAGGTCGTCGGCGACGCCGGCCTGCTGGCGGCTCCGACGCCCGACGCCCTCGCGGCGGCGCTCGAGCGCGTGCTCACCGACGCGGCCCTCGCCGACTGGCTGCGCGCCGCCGGGCGCGAGCGCGCGTCCGGCCTCACGTGGGGCCAGACGGCGCGCGGGTGGCTCGCGTCACTGCAGCGCGCGGCGTAGCGCTCCAGCTCACCGCGACCCGCCCGGCGCGGTGCAGACCGCCACGAGGTCGAACGCGCGCTCGACGTCCTCGGCGGAGAGGGAGAAGTCCTCGGGGCCGATCGCCGCGGCGCGCGGGTCGGGGGCGCCGCGGCGGTTGCGCGTCAGGAGCCGGTCGTAGAGGACCTGGCGGCCGCGCCGGGGCACGAGGCGGCGCAGGCGCAGCGGGTCGCGGCGCAGCATGCCGTCCAGCCGCGCGAGCTCCTCGTCGACCAGCACGCGCCAGCGCGCCGAGCCGCTGAGCCCGAGCACGTCGACGGACGCGAACCCCGTGCGGCACAGCCGCGCGAGCTCTCCCGGGTCGTACTCCGTGTAGTGGTAGGGGTCGATGACCTCGTCGGCGCGCGCGAACTGGAGGCGGTTCGGGGTCACGAACACTGCGGTCCCGTCGGGCACGAGGACCCGCACCACCTCTTCGAGGACGCGCTCGGGGTCGGGCACGTGCTCGATCGACTGCACGGCGAGCACGGAGGCGAAGCTCGCGTCCTCGAACGGCAGCTTACGCATGTCGGCGACGACGGTCTCGCGGTCCTGACCGGCCAGCGCCGCGGCCGAGAGGTCGACACCGACGGTCTCATGCGGGGCGAGCTCGGCGAACGAGTGCCCGGTGCCGCAGCCGAGGTCGAGCACGCGGCCGGGCGGCAGCAGCGGCGCGCACAGCCGGTAGGTCGCGACGTGACGCTGGTAGGTCGGGTTGAAGCCGCCCTCGGCGGTGACGACCCGCTCCCCGGTGACACGCCGGCTCACGGCACGAACTTCTTCGAGCGCCACACCCCGGACCGGTGCAGAACGAGCCGGACGGCACCCCACAGCGTCTTGAGCCCGTAGATGATCCCCTGACGCAACGACACGCTCGAGGCGTCGTCGGCGTAGATCGTCCGGCAGGGCACCTCCTCGATGCGGAAGTCGAAGTGCACGGCCTGGAAGAGCAGCTCGGAGTCGAAGACGAAGTCGATCGAGTTGCGCAGCCAGGGCACGTCGAGCAGCAGCTGGCGCGAGTAGGCCCGGTAGCCCGTATGCAGCTCGGCGAAGTGGGTGCCGAGGATGCGGTTCTCGACCTCGGTCAGCACGCGGTTGCAGGCGTACTTCCAGCGCGGCATGCCGCCGGCCATCGGCCCGCCGGGCGTCATGAAGCGCGAGCCGAGCACCATGTCGGCCCGGCCCTCGAGGATCGGCGAGACCATCTTGGGGATCAGCGTCGGCTCGTACTGGCCGTCGGGGTGCAGCATCACCACGACGTCGGCGTCGAGCTGCAGCGCCTGCAGGTAGCACGTCTTCTGGTTGCCGCCGTAGCCCACGTTGTGCGGGTGCCAGACGACGTGCAGCTGGGGCAGCGTCCGCGCCAGCGCGACCGTGTCGTCGGTGGACTTGTCGTCGACGAGGATGATCTCGTCCACCCAGTCGCGCGGGATCGCCGACACCGTGCGCTCGAGCGTGCGCGCGGCGTTGCGCGCCGGCATCACCACGACGATCTTCGCGTCTCCGGGGGTCCTGAGCATCAGCCGGTGGAGCCTAGGAGGACCTCGTTAGCCGGATCACGGGGTGGGCAGCACCTCGTAGCCGAACAGCCGCTGCGCCTCCTCGACGAGGGCGTCGGGGACCGGCTGTGCCTGGCCGGTGGGCAGTTTGGGAAGCGCCGTCCGCTTTGGGCGTCCGGAGCGCCCGAACCACGCGACGGCGATCAGCTGCTGGCTGAGGTCGTGGCGCACCCGGTAGCGGATGCCGTCGACTGTGCCTTGCAGGTCGCTGGCAAGCTGCTGCGGCGCGGCATAGTCCGCGCCGGCGGTGATCTCGACCGTCACCCCGGCTGCCAGGGCGCGCTTGACGGTGAGGTTGGCGACCACGAGCTCGTGCTCGAGCACGATTGTGCTCAGCGAGCGCGCCTTCACATCGGCCTCGGTCAGTGTCATGACGGTCCTGAAAGCCTCCACGAACGCACCGAGCGGCCGCTCGGCCCAGTAGCAGGCTCCGCGTCGAGACCGGCCCGTCGGGTTGAAGCGTCCGTCGGGCGACGCGTCGAAAAACCACGGCGCCTGGCGGTGGATACGGTGCAGCACCGTGCCGGCCTTCAGTGTGCGCATGGGCAGCCGGGCGAGGTCGATGGTCACTGCGCGGCGCGCGCCGCGTCGCGTCCCGCGACCGCGAGGACGCGCTCGCACCCACCGCCGGCGCGCAGGAAGCCGAGTGGATCGCGCGCGTCGAGCTCGGGGTGGTCGGCCTGCAGCCACGCGGCGGCCGCCCAGGGAGACAGTCCTCCGGTGTGGACGAGCTCTCGGTGGGCGGCTGCCAGGCACGTCCGCTGAGCGCCGTCAGAGCCAGCGAACTGCCAGACCGGAAGCCGTCGACGGCCGTTGACCGGCAGCGCGATCAGGCGGTGCTGGTTGATGAGGGTGTTGACGTGCTGGCGACTGACGCCCAGGAGGTCGACGACGCCGGCGACATCGACGAGTTCGCCGAGCCGCCGCCGCCAGGCCTGCTCGGCGAAGGTCTGCCGGGCGGCGCGCCTGACCACCTCGTCGTCGGGAAGGTCGTCGCCGAGCAGCGATCGCAGCTCGCAGGTGAAGACGTCAGCGAGCCGATCGGCCTCGGTGCCCGGTCTCGGCGCCGCCTGCTCGAGGTCGGCGATCTCCCGCTCGAGTTGGCGGGCGGTGTCGGCGAACTGCGCGACGGTGTCCCGCAGACGCCGACGAAGCGCGGCGAGGACCTCCGGGCCGATGGCCGCGGATCCGCGGGAGCTCGCTGATGCGTCGCGCTCGCCGCGGGTTCGGTGCCGAGCCGACTTGTCCTGACGCTTGACAGACACGACAGAGATTCTATCGGCCCGGCTGTCAACAACGACAACCGAACAGTGTCCTGCGGTTGGGCGGGAAATGGACATGGCCCGATCGTCCGGCGGAAAACGTGACGGATCCACACGGTGGTGTTGCGCATCTGCATCAACGTCGTGCCGCGTCTTCCAGCGCGGCCACCACCGTCACCTCGAACGCGCTGCTCGAATAGCGCGCGGCGGTCGAGCGCCCGCCCTCGATGAGCCGTTGCCGTAGACGCTCATCGCTAGCTAGCCGCCGGACCGCCGCGACCAGCGCCTCCACGTCCCCCGGCGGCGCGATCAGCGCGTTCTCGCCGTCGGCCAGGTACTCGGCCGACCCGCCCGTGCCCGAGGCGACGACGGGGCGGCCGACGCTCATGGCCTCGAGCGGGACGAGGCCCCACGGCTCGGCCCAGGTGACGGGGAACAGCACGGCGTCGGCCGCCGCGTAGGCGTCGGCGACGCGGTCGGGGTCGCTGCAGGCAAACCGGACGCGGCCGGCCACGCCCAGCGACGCCGCGAGCGCCTCCAGCTCGTCCCGGTGTCCGCCCTCGACAGGCCCGTCGACCGTCAGCGTCGCCTCGGGCAGCTGCGCGAGGGCGCGGATCGCCACCGCGACCCCCTTGCGCGGCTCGACGCGCCCGACGCACGCCAGCCGCCAGGCCCAGGGCGCCGCCGAGCGCGCCGTAAACAGCGCGGGGTCGACGCCGGGGTGCGCGAGCTCCGTGGACGGCAGCGCACGCCCCTCCCGCAGCGCGCGCGTCCGGACGGCCTCCGAGATGAACAGCCAGCGCGCGCCCGCCCCGAGGTCGAGCCCCGCCGGGACGCCGGTGACGCGCGCCGCGACGCGCGCCGCCAGCCGGTGCCGCCGCCAGCCGCCGGTCCACTTGTCCGCGGCGGGCCCGTAGACCATCCAGCCGTCCCCGACGACGCCCACGGCGGGCACCCCCGCACGGCGGACCTGCTCGATCAGCGACAGCGACATGCCGCCCATCCCCCACCAGCTCACGACGTCCGGCCGGAAGGCGTCCAGCACCCCGCGCAGCACCGCGGCGTTGCGAGCCTCCAACCGGGAGCGCTCAAGCAGCCCCAGCGCCGGGAACGCCCCGTCGCGCCAGTACCACTCGAGCTCGGGCGGCGTGAGGACGCGGACCTCGTGCCCGTCCGCGCGCAGGGCCGCGACGGTCGCCGCGAAGATGCGCTCGTAGCCGCCGGCCGCGGCGGGTGGGTAGCGGTTGCCGACGGCCAGGACGCGCATGACAGGCCGTATCCTGCCGCGCCATGACGACCGGCGCGCCTCCCGAGATCTTCAAGGCCTACGACGTCCGGGGGATCTACGGCGAGCAGATCGACGGCGACGTGGCCGAGTCCGTCGGGCGCGCGTTCGCCCGGGTCATAGGAAGCCTGTCCGGCAAGGCCGTGGGCGAGCTGCGCCTCGGGCTCGGGCGCGACATGCGCCTGACCGCCCCCGAGCTCGCCGCGCGCTACCGGGACGGCATGGTCTCCGAGGGCGCCCACGTCCTCGACGCGGGGATGGTCGGGACCGAGATGCTGTACTTCCTCGTCGGCTCGCGCGACCTCGACGGCGGCCTGATGTGCACCGCCTCGCACAACCCGAAGCAGTACACCGGGGCCAAGATGGTCGAGCGCGGCGCCCTCGCCCTGTCCGGCGATCGCGGCCTGCAGGACATCCGCGAGCTGATCGAGGCGGGCCTCGGCGACGCGCCCGGAGGGGGCTCGAGCGAGGACGTCGACATCGCCGCCGAGTTCCGCGCGGCTGCCCTGGCCCTGATCGACACGAGCGCCATCAAGCCGCTGAAGGTCGTCGTCGACGGCGGCAACGGCATGGCGGGCCAGATGATCGCGCCGATCTTCGCGGGGCTGCCGCTGGACCTGCACAGCTTCTACTGGACGCCCGACGGCGAGCTCCCCGACCACGAGCCCAACCCGCTGCTGCCCGAGAACCGCGAGTTCATCATGGCCAAGGTGGTCCAGATCGGCGCCGACCTCGGGATCGCCTGGGATGGCGACGCCGACCGCTGCTTTTTCATCGACGACGAAGGCCGCTTCGTCGACGGCGACTTCCTCACCGCGCTGCTGGCCGAGTCGATCCTCGAGAAGAAGCCGGGCGCGGACATCCTCTACGACGTGCGCGCCTCCCGCGCGGTCCCCGACACCGTCGCCCGCGCCGGCGGCACCGCGCACATCAACCGCGTCGGCCACGCCTTCTTCAAGTCGCGCATGCGCGACGAGGGCGGCGTCTTCGGCGGCGAGGTCTCCGGCCATTACTACTTCGCCGACTTCTACAACGCGGACTCCGGCACGATCCCGGCGCTGCTCATCCTCGAGCTGCTGTCGCACAAGGGCGAGTCGCTGTCCGCCCTGCTCGACCAGTTCCGCTCGAAGTACTTCATCTCGGGCGAGATCAACTCCGAGGTCGACGACACGGACGCCAGGCTGGCCGAGCTCGAGGAGCGCTACGGCGACGGCGAGATAACGAAGCTCGACGGCATCTCGATCGACTACGACGACTGGCACTTCAACGTGCGCTCGTCCAACACCGAGCCGCTGCTGCGGCTGAACCTCGAGTCGCTGGTCTCCGAGGCCGACATGGAGGCCAGGCGCGACGAGGTGCTCGGCATCATCCGCGCATGAGCGAGGACATCCACCAGCTGGCGATCCCGACCCCGTTCGCCGTCGGCCGCGTCAACTGCTGGCTGATCGACGACGACCCGCTCACCCTCGTCGACACGGGCCCCAACTCCGGCAGGGCGCTGGACGCGCTCGAGCAGGCGCTCGCCGGGCACGGGCGCCGGATCGAGGACCTCGAGCGCATCGTGATCACCCACCAGCATCCCGACCACGCCGGCCTGATCGAGATCCTCGCGCGGCGGTCGGGTGCGGAGGTCTGCGCGCTCGACCTGCTCGTGCCCGTACTGGAGGACCACAGAGCGGCGGCGGACGCCGACGACGCCCTCGCCGCCGGGCTGCTCCTGCGCCACGGCGTGCCCCCCGACGTCGTCGTCACCCTCCGTGCCATGAACCGCGCCTTCCGCGGCTGGTCGGCCTCGGCGCCCGTCGACCGCGTGCTTGCCGACGGCGGCGAGCTCGAGTTCGCCGGCCGCACGCTGCGGGTCTACCACCGTCCCGGCCACTCGCCCTCGGACACCGTGTTCCACGACGCCGAGCGCGGCGTGCTGATCGGCGGCGACCACCTGATCGGCCACATCTCCTCCAACCCGCTGCTCTCCAGGCCGCTCGGCGGCAAGTCGGGCGACGCCGGCGACGCGCGCCCGCACGCGCTGGTCAACTACATGCGCTCGTTGCGCGAGACGCAGGCCATGGCCGGCGTGGAGGTCGTGCTCCCGGGCCATGGGGATCCGGTGACCGCGCCGTCCGGCCTGATCGACGAGCGCTTCGCGATGCACGAGAAGCGTGCCGGCAGGATCGGGGAGCTACTCGAGGACGGACCCGCCACGGTCCACGAGATCGCGCGCCGGATGTGGGGCGACGCCGCCATCACGCAGGCGTTCCTGACGCTCAGCGAGGTGCTGGGCCACATCGACATCCTCGTCGACCGCGGCGAGGTCGTCGAGGACGCGTCCGGCGAGTTGACGCGCTTCTCGCACGTCTGAGGGCCCCTGCGAGGATCTGGCTGCGATGGATCCCGACGAGCGAGCCCGGCGCGCCGGCGCCTACGAGAACGCCCGCCCCGACGTCCAGGCCGCGGTGCCCGCCGGCGCCCGGAGGATCCTCGACGTTGGCTGCGCCTCCGGCGCGCTCGGCGCCGCGCTCAAGGCCCGGCGGGCAGTCACGGTCGTCGGCGTCGAGGTCGACCCGGCCTACGCCGCGGACGCGGCGGGCCGGCTGGATCGGGTCGTCGTGGCCGACGTTGCAGAGCTCGCGGCGCGGCCCGGGCTCGAGGACGAGCTGGGCCGCTTCGACTGCGTGATCTGCGCCGACGTGCTCGAGCACCTCGCAGACCCAGAGGCGGCCCTGCGGGCGTTCGCCGGCCTGCTGGAGCCGGGCGGCCGCGCCGTGGTCTCGCTGCCCAACGTGCGCTACTGGGAGACCTTCTGGCAGCTCGGCCGCCACGGGCGCTGGCCGCGGCGATCCGCCGGCCTGTTCGACCGCACGCACCTGCGCTGGTTCACGCTCGCCGACGCCCACGCGCTGCTGGCGACGGCGGGGCTCGAGGCCGAGTCGCTCGACCGCCGGCTGCTGCGCCCGGACGGGATGCCCTGGCCGCCGCTGGTCGCGCGCGTGGCGCGCCGCGCGCCCGGCCTGCGCACGCTGCTGACCCTCCAGCACGTGCTCGTGGCCCGGCCGCGCCAGTGACGGCCGGCCGGGAAGAGCTCGACGCGGGATTGCCGGCACGATCCGCAGATTCGGCATCTCATAGATGCCCTATCTGCGAATGCCGCGTCTGACTGCCGCCGGACCTCGAGCGCGACCGGGGAACATGCGATTCTGCCGCTATGCGCTCGGAGCGACAGTTGGACGAGCTCGCCGAGAACTACGACCGCAGAGAGGAGATCCGAGGCGATCCGCTCGAGCCGTGGTTGCGCCGCGCTCTGCCGCCGGGCGGGAAGGCTGCCGTCGACGTCGCGTGCGGGGCGGGGCGCCACACGATCGTGCTCGCCCAAAGCCGCCCGCACGCCGTCGAGCTGTACCGGCTGGAGAGCGACCCCGCCTGGACCGCGCATCTCGCAACCGATCGCTACCTCTCGCGCTCAGAGTTCGAGCGGCGCTACACCATACACTTCCCGGGTGCCGCCTTCCACCGGGCTCAGCACCTCCACATCTGCGCTTGGGAGGATCGATGAGCAGGCTCGGTTCCTGAGCCCCGCCACCCGCGGCACCTCGCAGTCATTCATGCAGCCGGCCAAAACTGAGGAGCACGGTCGAGCTGTCCTCGGCGGGCGTGGCGCCGAGGACGTCGACGAAGGTTCTCCTCTCGCGCATGCGCGGCATTCGCAGCTCGATTCCCGCATCCGTGCGACGTACTCCCTTTCAGCCATCAGCTCCGGGGCGCAACCGCTCGCGCACCAGGCGCGGGCCCTCGTGGCGCAGCGCGCGCAGGAGCTCGCGCGGCGGGAAGTTGTGGACGCCGAGGCGGACCTTGCCGCGGCGCTCGTCGTAATGGCGCTGCGCCGCTGTGAGGGACGCGAAGTCCCCGAAGGCGAGGTCCAGCGAACGCCCGTGGGCGCCGATGCCGATCACCTGCGTCGGGATGTCGGGGTGCCCGACGCCCGCCACCCACGCGCTGTCGAAACCTGACAGCATCGCCCTGAAGCCCTCGGGCGTGAAGCGGAAGTAGTCGCTCGGGTAGCCGTGGATGCCGAACAGCATCACCGAGCTGATCACGCAGACCCCGCCCTCGCGGCTCGTCACGCGCGCCAGCTCGCGGCAGGCCTGCGGCGGGTCCTCGCAGTGCTCGAGCGTGTCCAGGCACAGCGCCGTGCCGACCGCCCCGTCCTCGAAGGTCAGGCGGCGCAGGTCCTCGACGCGGTCCACGCCCGGGCCCTCCCGGAAGTCGGTCCCGACGTAGGAGCGGCCGCCGAACAGCGGCCGCAGGTCGCCGTCCTGATCGGCCTCGACCTGCAGCGCGCCGAACTCGACGACCGGATCGGGCAGCTCGACGGCGGACCGAAGCTCTGCCACGAAGGACCGGATCAGGGGCTGGGCCATCGGCGCGCCACGATAGACCTGTCCCTGTGCACGAGAAGGTCATCGCCGCCATCATCTCCTACAACACGCGCGACCTGCTGGCGCGCTGTCTCGACGCGCTCACGGGGGTCGAGACCTGGGTGGTCGACAACGCGTCGCGCGACGGCAGCGCCGCGATGGTCCGCGAGCGCCATCCGGCCGTGCACCTCGAGGCCCGCGAGGACAACCTCGGCTTCGGTGCCGCGGTCGACCTCGTCGCCGAGTGCGCCGGCGCCTGGGACTGGCTGGTGGTCGCCAACGCCGACAGTGCCCCGGAGCCCGGCGCGCTCGCGGCGCTGCTCGCCGCCGCCGAGCCCGGCGACGGGATCCTCGCCCCGCGCCTGATCCGGCCGGACGGCAGCACCCAGCACTCGACCTATCCGTTCTGGTCGACCCGCTTCGCGCTCGCGTTCAACGTCGGCGTACAGCGCCGGCGTCCGAGCTGGGGTGAAGAGCAGTGCCTCGAGGGCTACTGGGACCCGGAGCGGCCCCGGCTTGTGCCCTGGGCGATCGGCGCGTTCCTGCTCGTGCGCCGCGCCGCCTGGGACGCGGCGGGCGGGTTCGACCCCGGTCAGTGGCTCTACGCGGAGGATCTCGACCTGGGCTGGCGCATGCGGCGCGCGGGGTGGGCGACGCGCTACGTGCCCGGGGCGCGCGTCCGCCACGCGGAGTCGGCGGCCACCGAGCCGGTCTGGGGCGAGGCGAGGACGGAGCGCTGGATGGCCGCCACCTACGACTGGATGTTCCGCCGGCGCGGCCCCGCGCGCACCCGCGCCGTGGCGGCGATCAACGTGCTCGGCGCGCGGGCGCGCGGCCAACGGGAGTGGGCGCGCCTGCACCGGATCGGGCTGGGCTCGCGCGCGGCCGTGCAAGCGAGGCTGCCGCGCCCGCCGGGCTAGTGGCTAGATCTCCGCGAGGTGGTCGACGTTCGCGCGGTCGTCGGCCTCGGCCGACGCCGGCGTGGCGAGCCAGGCGTCGAGGATCTCGTCGAGCAGCCCCTCGGAGACCGTGCGCAGCGAGAGGGCGAGGACGTTGGCGTCGTTGAAGCGGCGCGCCCCCTCGGCCGTGGCCGGGTCCCCGCACAGCGCCGCGCGGACGCCGGCGACCTTGTTGGCGGCGATCGAGGCGCCGGTGCCCGTCCAGCAGCAGACGATCGCCTGGTCGGCGCGCCCCGCGGCGACGTCGCGCGCGGCGGCCTCGCTCGCCCACGCCCAGTCGTCGCGCTCGGCGTCCGAGAGCGCGCCGTGCAGCGCCGCCACGGCGTGCCCGCGGGCCCGCACGGCATCGGCGACCGCGGCTGCGACGCCCGTCAGCTCGTCGGCGGCGACGGCGATGCGCATGGCCGGGAATCGTGTCATACAACCATCACGGCTAGCCTCCACCCGCCGCGATGACTTACGAGCTCCCGCACCTCGACGCCCTCGAATCCGAGGCCCTGCACCTGATGCGCGAGGTCGCGGCCGAGTTCGAGCGGCCCTGCCTGCTCTTCAGCGGCGGCAAGGACTCGATCGTGATGCTGCGCCTGGCCGAGAAGGCCTTCCGCCCCGGGCGCTTCCCGTTCCCGCTCATGCACGTCGACACGGGCCACACCTTCCCGGAGGTGAGCGAGTTCCGCGACCGCCGCGTCGCCGAGCTCGGCGAGCGGCTGATCGTCGCGAGCGTCCAAGAGACGGTCGACGCCGGCCGCGCCGTCGACGAGACCGGCCCGCGCGCCTCGCGCAACCGGCTGCAGACCACCACCCTGCTCGAGGCGATCGAAGAGCACCACTTCGACGCGCTGTTCGGGGGCGCCCGGCGCGACGAGGAGCGCGCGCGGGCCAAGGAGCGCATCTTGTCGTTCCGTGACGACTTCGGCCAGTGGGACCCGCGCGCCCAGCGCCCGGAGCTGTGGAACCTCTACAACGGCCGCATCCGCCGCGGCGAGAACGGGCGCGCCTTCCCGCTGTCGAACTGGACCGAGCTCGACGTGTGGCAGTACATCGCCCGGGAGCGACTCGAGCTGCCGCCGATCTACTTCGCCCACGAGCGCGAGGTCTTCGCCCGCGACGGCATGCTCTACGCCGTCTCCGAGCACACCGAGCTGCTCGACGGCGAGGAGCCCTTCACCGAGTCCGTCCGCTACCGCACCGTCGGCGACCTCACCATCACCGGCGCCGTGCGCTCCACGGCGACCACGCTCGAGGACGTCGTCTCCGAGATCGCCGCCACGCGCGTCACCGAGCGCGGCGAGACGCGCGCGGACGACCGCGTCAGCGAAGCGGCCATGGAGGACCGCAAGAAGCAGGGGTACTTCTAGTGAGCACCACCTCCCTCGTCCGGATCGCCACCGCCGGCTCGGTCGACGACGGCAAGTCCACCCTGATCGGGCGGCTGCTGTACGACTCCAAGGAGATCCTCGCCGACCAGCTCGCGCACATCGCCGACGTCAGCGCCCGGCGCGGCCTCGAGACGGTCGACCTCGCGCTGCTCACCGACGGGCTGCGCGCCGAGCGCGAGCAGGGCATCACGATCGACGTCGCCTACCGCTACTTCGCCACCGCGCGCCGCAAGTTCATCCTCGCCGACTCGCCCGGCCACGTGCAGTACACGCGCAACATGGTCACCGGCGCCTCGACCGCCGACGTCGCGATCGTGCTCGTCGACGCCCGCGCGGGCCCGACGGAGCAGTCGCGTCGCCACACGTTCATCGCGTCGCTGCTGGGGCTGCGCCACGTCGTCTTCGCCGTCAACAAGATGGACCTCGTCGACTGGGACGAGGCCGCCTTCGAGCGCATCGTCGACAACCTGACGGACTTCAGCGCGCGGCTGAACCTCCCCGACGTGACCTTCATCCCCGTGTCGGCGCTGCACGGCGACAACGTCGTCGAGCGCGGCAGCCGGTGCGATTGGTACGGCGGCCCGCCGCTGCTGTGGCATCTCGAGCACCTGCACGTGGCCTCCGACCGCAACATGATCGACGTCCGCTTTCCCGTGCAGTGGGTCATCCGGCCGCAGACCGACGAGTACCACGACTACCGCGGCTACGCCGGGCAGGTCGCCGGCGGCGTGCTCAAGCCGGGCGACGAGGTGCTCGTCCTGCCCTCCGGCGCGAAGTCCTCGATCGCGCGCATCGAGACCTACGACGGCGACATCGCCGAAGCATTCCCGCCGATGTCGGTCGTGCTGCACCTCACCGACGACGTCGACGTCTCGCGCGGCGACCTGATCTGCCGTCCGCACAACCATCCCGAGCCGGTCCGCGAGCTCGACGCGATGGTCTGCTGGATGGCCGAGGCGCCGCTGCGGGCGGGCGCGAGGCTCGCGATCAAGCAGACGACCCGCAACGCGCGCGTGGTCGTCGACGAGCTGCTCTATCGCCTCGACGTCAACACGCTGCACCGCGACCTCGACGCCGACGCGCTCGGCCTCAACGACATCGGCCGCGTCAAGCTGCGCACGAGCGCACCGATGATCGTCGACGCCTACCGCCGCAACCGCGCGACGGGGAGCTTCATCCTGATCGACGAGACGACCAACGAGACGGTCGCCGGAGGCATGATCCTCGACCGCGAGACGCTCCCGCCGTGACCCGCCGCCGCCACAGCGAGGGCGTCGTCTGGGAGCAGGAGGCACTGTCGCGCGACCGTCGCCAGCAGCTGCTCGGGCACCGCGGGGCGACGATCTGGCTCACCGGCCTGCCCGCCTCGGGCAAGTCGACCGTGGCCGCCCGCCTCGTCGTCGCGCTCGCCGAGAGCGGGGTGCACGCCTACCGGCTCGACGGCGACAACCTGCGCCACGGCCTGTGCGGCGACCTCGGCTTCGACCACGCCAGCCGCGAGGAGAACGTCCGCCGCGCCGCCGAGACGGCCCACCTGATGGCCGACGCGGGCATCGTCACCGTCGTGTCGCTGGTCTCGCCCTACGCGGCCGGACGCGACGCGGCGCGCTGCCTGCACGACGCGGGCGGGATCCCGTTTTTTGAGGTCTGGGTCTCCACGCCGCTTCAGGAGTGCGAGCGCCGCGACCCGAAGGGCCTCTACGCGCGCGCCCGCCGCGGCGAGGTCGCGCACATGACCGGGGTCGAGGACCCCTACGAGCCGCCTACGGCGCCCGAGATCGAGGTCGACATGGACACCCCCGCCGACGCGGGCGCCCAGCGGGTGATCGCCGCGCTGCGCGAGCGCGGCGTGCTGGGCTAGGTCCGGCGCCGGCCGCGGGGCAACCGGCGCCGCGGCGCCACCTCGGCGTCGCCCGGAGGGCCGTTGGCGACGATGAAGTCGCGCAGGTGGGACTCCAGGGCGACGGCCTCGTGGAAGATCCGCTCGCGGTAGGCGAAGCCGCCCCGCCACCACAGGCTGGACACGCGCTGGTCCTCGGTCAGGGTGTCGCGGAAGCCGAGCGCAAAGCGGTTCTTGGGCGCGTGGACCACGTGGTGCTTGAAGAGGAACTCGATCGCGCCGGCGTCCTGGTCGGGCTCGACGATCCAGTGGTGATGGCTCCAGCCGGTCCACGGGCCCTGAAAGCCCCAGCACTGCTCCTCCAGGCGCGAGGGGACCTCGACGTAGCCGGCCTTGGCCACGCGCTGGAGCTCGGAGCAGACCCAGACGGGGTCGCGCACGTCCTCGAGCGTGTGCGAGCAGATCGCGAAGTCGAACCGGCCGTCGGCGAACGGCCACGGCTCGCGATCGCAGATGTCACGCCGCACCCACGTGGCGGCGCTGAAGCGCTCCGCCGCCGGATCGCCCTCGTAGCCCCACTCGCCGCGGCTCTCGTAGGCGCCGAGGTCGAGCACCCAGTCCGCCCGCGGAAACGGCACGGCCCAGCCGCCCACGTCGAGGACGAGCGCGTCGTCGGGCAGCGTCTGAAGGACGCGGTCGCGCGCGGACTCACGCATACACTGCCGCGCCGGTGTCGGATCTCTTGGAGCAGGCCAAGGCGCAGTCTTGGTACCACACGCTGGAGCTTCCCGGGCTGACGACCAGCGGGCTGTTCGACATGCGCCCCTACGTGAGCACGTACGGCCTGCCCGAGTCGCTGGCGGGCAAGCGGGTGCTCGAGGTGGGCACGTGGGACGGGTTCTGGGCCTTCGAGCTCGAGCGCCGGGGCGCGGCCGAGGTCGTCGCGCTCGACCTCGACGACGAGAACGCCCTCGACTGGCCGCCGCGCCGGCGCTCGCCAGACCCTGACGTCATCCGCGGCCAGGGCTTCCGGCTGGCCAGCGAGCTGCTCGGCTCCCGCGTACAGCGCGTCGCGCTGTCGATCTACGACGCCACCCCCGAGAACCTCGGCAGCTTCGACCTCGTGCTGTGCGGCTCGGTGCTGATCCACCTGCGCGACCAGCTGCTCGCGCTCGAGCGGATCGCCGGCCTGACCGCCCCGGGCGGCCGCTTCATCTCCGCGGAGGAGTATGAGCGCGGCGGCGACCTGGTGCCCTTCCCGATGGCCCGCTTCCGCGCCAACCGCGAGAGCTCGGTGGTCTTCTGGATCCCGTCGCGCCGGGCCTGGCGGCAGATGCTCTGGTACGCCGGCTTCGACACGGTGACCGAGCACACGCGCTTCACCATGCGCACCACGGTCGGGTGGAAGATCCGCCACGTGGTCAACCACGCGCTCAGATGACCAGCGTGCGCGCGCGGAGCGAGCCACGCGCCAGCGCCGCCGCGCCGACCGCGTCGGCGGCGACCATCCCCGCCGCCAGCCGCCAGGCCGGGTGCTGCGGCCACTGGCGCGTGAAGCGCCGCACCCGCAGCGCGTAGGGCGCCGCCGCCACGAGCGGCGCCGGGTGGCCCACCAGGGCCGCGGCCGCGAGGCCGAGCACGGCCGCGTCGAAGGCCGCCGACTGGCGCGTGAGAAAGACCCCGCGGCGCAGGAAGGTCCGGCGCAGCTCGGGCACCTCGCGCACGATCGCCGGGAAGTGGCGCAGCCGCCGGCGCTCGTCCACGTACGCCGCCACCGGGCGCGCGAAGACCGCGTGGTGCACGAGCGCGCGCTCGCTGAAGACCGTGCGCGCCCCGGAGCGGCGGGCGTCCCAGCCGAAGAAGACGTCCTCGGCGAGCGGCCGGCCCGGGGCCGGGATGCCGGGGCCGAACCCGCCGAGGCGCTCGAACCACGCGCGCCGCACGAACAGGTTCGCGGTCTCGAACAGCCCGTGGGCGCCGGGGACGGAGACCGTGTGCTCGAACGGCTGGCGCTGGCCGGCGGGATCCGGGTCCACGCGCCCCTGCACGAGATCGGCGTCCGCGAGCGCCTCGAGGCCCGCCTGAAGCCAGCCCGGCACAGGCACGCAGTCGCTGTCGGTGAAGGCGAGCACGTCCGCCTTCGTGGCGGCGGCGCCGTCGTTGCGGGCCGGCCCCGGCCCGGACCCGCGCGCACGCCGCACGACGCGGTCGACGATCGGGTGCGCCTCCGCCAGCTCCGCCGTCGCGTCGTGCGAGCCGTTGTCGACGACGACGACCTCCGCGGGCACGGTCTGGGCCGCGAGGGCGTCGAGGGTGGCCGGCAGGGTCGCGGCGGCGTCGCGTGCGGGGACGATCACGGCGACGGCGGGCGCGGGCACCGGCTGAAGGTACAGTCGCGCGCCGATGCGACGGCGGCCTGTCCAGGTGTGGTGCGACGAGTACCCGGTGCTCTCACAGACCTTCGTCGCCAACGAGGCATCCACGCTCGCGGCGCTCGGCCATCCCGTCGAGGTCGTGGCCGGCGGGCGCCCCGCTTCAGCCCCGCTGCGCCTCGACGGCCCGCCGGTACGCTACCTCTCAGACGAGACCGGCCGCCAGCGCCGCCTGGCGCTGCTGCGCGTCGCCGCGCGGCACCCGCTGGTCGCCCTGCGCGACCGGCTCGACCGGCGCCGCTGGTCGGGCGAGGAGACGCCGCGGCGGCTGCGCGAGCTCGCGCCCGCCATCGAGCGCCTCGCGAAGGAGCCGGGCACGGTCACCCACGTGCACTTCGCGGCCGGCGCCGCGCTGGACGCGCTGCGCGTCGCGCGCTTCACCGGCCGGCCCTGGAGCCTGACCGCGCACGCCTACGACATCTACCTGGCGCCGCGCAACCTGCGCGAGAAGCTGCGATCGGCGGGCTTGGTGACCTCGGGATGCGACTACACGGTTGCTGACCTGCGCGCCCTCGGCCGCAGCGAGGACGTCCACCGCATCGTCATGGGCGTCGACCCCGCGCGCTTCCGGCGTGCCGGCCCCGACACCGGGGGATCCACGGTGATCGCCATCGGGCGGCTGGTGGAGAAGAAGGGCTTCATCCACCTCGTCCGTGCCGCCGCGCAAGCGCAGCTCGACGACGTGGTCATCGTGGGAGAGGGCCCGCTGCGGGCCACGCTCGAGGGGGAGATCGATCGCCTGGGGCTTGGGAAGGCGGTCCGCCTGCTGGGGGCCCGTCAGCCCGAGCAGGTGCGCACGCTGTTGGGGCAGGCGGCAGTCTTGGCCATGCCGTGCGTCGTCGCCGGCGACGGCGATCGCGACTCCATGCCGGTCGTGGTCAAGGAGGCTCTTGCGATGGAGGTGCCCGTCGTCGCGTCTGACGAGGTCGGCCTGCCCGAGATGGTCCGCCCCGACTTTGGGCGGCTCGTGCCGCCAGGCGATCCGGCGGCACTGGCCGCCGCGCTGGTCGAGCTGCTCGACCTCGACCCGTCTGCGCGCGCCGCCATGGGTCGTGCGGGCCGCGCCTTCGTCGCCGAGCACGCCAACCTGCACATCGAGACCGCGCGGCTCAGCGACCTGCTGCAGGCGCTCTGAGCAGCTCCGCCGCGGACTGCTCGTCTAGGCGAGGTGCTGAGGCTGGTGAGGCCGCGACTGCATCAGCGGCGCATATTCGCTCCAGTAAGACTGGTACCCTCCTTACATGCGTATGACGTCCAAGGGCCAGGTCACGATCCCCCAGGAGCTGCGAGAGCGCTACGCGATGGGACCTGGCGCGGAGGTCGAGGTCGTGGCCGCCGACGACGGCGCTCTCGTCCGTCCCTCGGCGCACACCGGCGGGGGCTCACGGCTCGTCGCGCGGTTGCGTGACAAAGCCGACGGCGGCCTCACCGCGGACGAAGTGCTGCGCTTGACCCGGGGAGGCGACGATTGACCACCCTCGTGGACTCGAGCGTGCTGCTCGATGTCCTCGCTCCGTCTTTTTGGCGGGAGTGGTCTGAGGAACACCTGGCCAAGGCCGCTGCGCAGGGAAACCTCGCGATCAATCAGGTGATCTACGCCGAGGTGGCGGTCGGATTCGCGAGCCAGGATCGTCTGGAGCGCACGTTGCAGGGCGTCGGCCTCGTGCGACTGGGGCTCCCCTGGGCGGCGTCATGGCTGGTGGCACGCGCGTTCTCGGCCTACCGGCGACAGGGCGGGCCGCGCACCACTCCGCTTCCCGACTTCTTCATCGGCGCGCATGCGGCGGCAGCCGATCTCCGGCTGCTCACCAGGGATCCCAAGCGCGTACGCGCGTACTTCCCCGAGGTGGCGCTCGTCGCGCCTGCTTGACCTCGGTCGGTAGGCCGTGCTAACGGGAGCTCACGCGCGGGCCGGCGACGAGCGCAGCGCTCGTCCGGCACTTCCCCGTCAGGCTGTGAGCAGCTCGGCGGCGGCCTGCTCGCCGATCCGCACGGCGTAGTTGGTGCCGCGGTCCTCGGGATAGACCTGTGTGGTGTTGGCGAGCACGAGCCCCGGCACGCCGGTCTGCAGCGGCGGGATGCGGTCGCGGTAGCCGAGCGTGACGATCGGCTGCGCGGCGGGCTCCTGAAACAGCCACGCGTTGCGGATCCAGCGGCGCTCGAAGGCGGGGTTGATCGCGCGCAGGCCGGGCGCATAGCACTCGAGCACCGAGTCGAGGGTGAGCGTCAGCAGCTCGTGGCCGCTCGGCAGGTAGTTGGCGACGTAGGCGAAGCGACGGCCGTCGTAGCGCTCGGGAGAGACGAAGTTGGTGTGTTCGATGAGGCCGAGGAACGGCAGCGCGGGATCGGCGACGTTGGTCCAGTAGTACGGCGAGATCGGCCGGTCGACCTCGATCAGCAGGCACAGCGCCGCGTGGTAGTCGATGCCCAGCAGCCGCGCGCGGTACCCGTCGTCGAGCAGGTGACCGGCGAGTGCGAGGAAGATGTCGTTGGGCATCGTCGCGAGCACCTGGTCGTAGGGCTGCGGCGGCCCGTCGGCGGCGAAGGCGCCCGGGTCGTGGCCGCTGCGGAAGGCGCCGGCGGCGGCCGGGGTGAGCGCGAAGCCGTCGCCGTCGCGATCCAGCCGCGCCGCCGGCCGGTCGGTCAGCACACGCCCGCCGTGGGCCTCGATCTCCGCGCCCAGGCGCTCGAAGAGCCGCTCCCACGAGTGGCGCGGGTAGCCGAGCTTCTCCCCGCGCGCCTCCTCGCCCTCGAGCTGGCGGCGCAGGGTGAACTTGCTCCACAGCCAGACCATCGAGATCTCCTCCGCGCGGGCGCCGAACTTCGCCCGCAGCAGCGGCCCCCAGACGATGTCCCAGGCGCTCGCGCCCATCCACCGGCGGATCCAGTCGCGCGCGGTGACCCGCTCGTAGGGCGCGGGGTCGCGGCCGAAGCGCTGCACGGCGAGAACCGCCGCGCCCATGCGCACGCGCGTCAGCCCCGGCAGCGGCTTGAAGCGCAGCAGGTCCAGCGGGGTCGTGAACGGCCACTGGCGCCCGCCGACATAAAACGCCTGTGTCGAGTCGCGCCACTCGATCTCGCCGGGCATCCCCAGCTCGTCGTAGAGCGCGGCGATGTGGCGGTCAGAGGTGAACAGGTGGTGGTAGTAGCGCTCGAGCCGGTGCCCGCCGCCGACGTCGACGGTCGCGGCCATCCCGCCGAGCCCCGGCCAGCGCTCGTAGACGTCGACGGCGTGCCCGGCCAGGGCCAGCCGCCGCGCGGCGACCAGGCCGGCCACGCCGGCGCCCAGCACCGCGATCCGCCGGCTCATATGCGCGAGCTGGGCAGGCTCGTGTCGCGGGCGGGGGCGGGATCCTCGGAGGGCCCGTCGACGTTGACGCGCTCGCCGACGACATACAGCGGCCGGTGCTTGACCTCGTCGTAGATGCGCCCGACGTACTCGCCGATCAGTCCCACGGTGATCAGCTGGATGCCCCCGAGCAGCAGGATCGCGATCAGCGTCGAGGAGACGCCGGGCACGAACTGGTCGGTGATGCGGGCCACGATCGTCAGCGGGATGCACAAGAACGCGAGAATCGAGCAGAGAAAGCCGAAGAACGTCGCGAGCTGCAGCGGCGCGTGCGAGAACGACGAGATCGCGTCCAGCGAGAAGTGCAGCATCTGCGAGAAGGAGAACTTCGTCACTCCGGCGTAGCGCGCGTCGCGGGCGTAGGAGACGGCGGTCTGGCGGAAGCCGACCCAGACCGTCATTCCGCGCAGGAAGCGGTTGCGCTCGGGCATCGCCAGCAGGACGCGCAGGGCGCGCCGGTCCATCAGCCGGAAGTCGCCGGAGTCCGGCGTGAGCTCCATGCGCGTCAGCCGCGCGAAGACGCGATAGAACCAGTAGGCGGTCGCCAGCTTCAGCCGCGTCTCCCCGGCGCGCGACTCGCGCACGGCGTAGACGATCTCGGCGCCGGCGCGCCACTGGTCGAGCATCGCGAGGATCAGCTCGGGCGGATCCTGCAGGTCGCCGTCGAGCATCACGACGACGTCGCCGCGCGCGTGCTCGAGGCCCGCCGTCAGCGCGGCCTGGTGGCCGAAGTTGCGCGAGAGCGCGATCACCTTCACGCGCGGGTCGGCGGCCGCGAGGCGCCGCAGGTGCTCGCCCGTGGCGTCCACGCTGCCGTCGTCGACGAGCACGAGCTCGAGCTCGTGGCCGTCGAGCGCCGCGACGACCCGCTCGTAGAAGGCGACGACCGTCTCCTCCTCGTCGAACAGGGGCGCGACGACGCTCAGCAGGCGTAGCGTCCGTGTCTCGCTCATCGCAGGGGATGGTACGTGGCGCCGCGGCCACCTCCCGTGCGTCCACTAGCTTGGCGCGCCGATGCAGCGTGTGTCCCCCGACGTCTACGACCGCGAGTACTTTTTGTCGAACACCTGCGAGGGGGCGGACGAGTTCCACGCCGGGCGCGGCCTGTCGCCGCTGAAGGCCCGCCAGGTCGCCCACCTGGACCCCGGCCCGGGCCGGCGGGTGCTCGACCTGGGCTGCGGGCGCGGCGAGGTGCTGCTGGCGTGCGCGCAGCGCGGGGCGCGCGTGGCCGGCCTGGACTACGCGGCCGCCGCCGTCCAGATCAGCCAGGACACGCTGGCCGGCGCCGGCGGGGATCCCGAGATCGTCCGCGGCGACGTCACGCGCCTGCCCTGGGCCGACGGGAGCTTCGATGCCGTCCTCAGCGGCGACGTGATCGAACACCTCGTCCCCGCCGACGCCCAGGCGATGCTGCGCGAGGCCCACCGGGTGCTCAAGCCCGGTGGCCGGCTCGTCGTGCACACCGCGCCGAACCGCCTCTTTCTGCTGGTGACGTGGCCGCTCGCGCGCTGGCCCCTGCTGCTCGCCGGCCACCGCGACACGGTGACGGCGCTCGAGGTCTGGATCGCCGCAAGCAAGAGCTATCACGTCAACGAGCAGTCGCTCTTCGGCCTGCGCCGGGCCCTGCGCCGCGCCGGGTTCGCCCGGCCGACCGTCTGGATCGACCCGAACATCGTGCGCGACGGCAGCCACCACACGACGGAGGGCCTGCGCGGCAGCTGGATGATCCGCGCTGGCCAACGCGTCGCGGGGCTGCGCCCCGTCCGCCTGCTGGCGGGCAACGACCTCTGGGCGGTCGCGAAGCGGTGAGCGCGCTGTGCGCCGCCTGCGGCGCCGGATCCCTGCGGATGGCGTTCCGCGTCGGGCGCCCGCTCGGCGAGCAGGGCCTGATCCCGACGACCGACGCCTACGGGACCGCGCTGGACGACATCGTCAGCTGCCCGGCCTGCGGGCACAAGCAGATCGCCCACAAGCCGTCCGAGGTCGAGTTGCTCACGCTCTACGTCGGCGCGCGCGCCGACCACTACGTCGAGGAGGAGACGGGCCAGCTGCACACCGCGCACGCGACACTCGCGCAGATCGAGCGCCACGTCGCGCGCGGCCGGCTGCTGGACCTCGGCTGCTGGGTCGGCTACCTGCTCGCCGCGGCGCGCGACCGCGGCTGGGAGGTCACCGGGGTCGAGCCGTCGGCCTTCGCCGCGCAGTTCGCGCGCGAGCGGCTGGGGCTGCCGATCATCGAGGCGGGCCTGCTGACCGCCGAGCTGCCGCCGGGCAGCTTCGACGCGATCGTCCTCGGCGACGTTCTCGAGCACCTGACCGACCCGCTCGCCGCCCTCGGCCACGTAGCGACGCTGCTCGCGCCGGGCGGCGTCCTGTACCTGACCCTCCCCGACGCCGGCAGCCGCCTGGCCCGCGCCATGGGGAAGCGCTGGTGGTCGGTGATCCCCACCCACGTCCAGCACTTCTCGCGCCACAGCGTCCGGACGCTGCTGGACCGAGCGGGCTACGAGACCCTCGAGATCTCGACGGCGCCCAAGACCTTCAGCGTCCGCTACTACCTCTGGCGCATCGGCGGCTACTCGCCCGCGGTCTCGAACGCGCTGATCCGCGCCGCCGCCGCGGTCCGCCTCGCCGACCGCCTGTGGACGCCGGACTTCCGCGACCGCATGGCCGTTGTCGCCCGCGGCCCCGGGCTCGTCTAGCCCATCCGTGCTGTGACGGGCGTGGCCGGAGCACGCGTGGCGCGAGGCGGGGAGCGCGATACGGCACTGGTCACACGGTGATCACGCGCAGGCTCGGCACCATGTCGAAGTCAGCGTCCTGGGTGAGCAAGTCGGCGTCGTGGGCAATCGCGGTGGCTGCGATCCAGGCGTCCTGAACGCCGAGTCGGCCGTGTCCGGCGGCTCGCATCTGCACCGTGAGCGTCGCAAAGGCTGACGCCACCTCACGATCGGCCGGCAGGGCGCTCACTTGCTCGGCAGCACGCAGCGTGCGCAGGCGAACTGCTCTCACGTGCGGTTCGGCGGCAGCGAGCACGCCCATCTCCAGCTCGGCGATCGTGACGATCGAGACCGCGATCTGGAGCCCGTCGGGAAGTCGATCAAGCGGCCTGCCCACCTCTCGCGCGACGAAGAGCGAGGTATCGGCGATGGCTCGCAGACTCACAGATCCTCGAGCGTATCCGGCTGAAGCGCGGCGAGATCGTCTCGCAGACCGGGGTCGGCTGGGTGGGACAAGATGCGCGCGAAAAAGAGATCAGCCGCCAGCCACGTCGGGCGGTCCCCGAGCGGCACGATCTGGGCTACCGGGCGCCGATTGCTCTCCACCGTCAACGTCTCCCCTGCCTCCACGCGGCGCAGCACACCGCCCGTGTCGTTACGGAGGTCGCGGACTGAGATGACGCTCATGTCGCAGACGGTAGCACGAGTGCGACATATGCTGGGCGGCCGATGCTCGAGCGTCACACGAGGCATCGGTGAGGGGCCTCGCCTGGATGGGTTCGGTGGAAGGAACTACCGTCCGCCGCCGTGGACGACGCGAGGCTCGAGCAGGAGTTGGACGCGGTCGGCCGCCGCCTGGCCGCCGCCCTGCCCTCCGCCGCGCACCACCCGCTGAAGGCCGTGGACGACCGCGCCATGGACCTCGCCTCCTCCGACCAGGAGCTCAAGGCCGCGCTGTTTCGCTTCGTCGACGTCGTCCCGGCCTGCCGCGACCTCGACGACCTCGCGCGCCACCTGACCGGCCTGCTCGACGAGGTCTCCGAGCCCCCACCGCCGATCTCCGCCGCCCTGAAGCTGGGGGGCAGCCGAGCCGGTCGCATGGCGCTGGGGGCCGCCGCCGCCGGCGGCGTCAGGCACATGGCGCACCGCTTCATCGTCGGCGAGTCGCCAAAGGCCGCGCTCGGCGAGCTGCGCAGCCTGTGGAGAGACGATGTCGCCGCGACCGTCGACCTGCTCGGCGAGGCGACCGTCACCGAGGCCGAGGCCCAGCGCTACGCCGCGCGCTGCGCGGAGGCACTCGCGGCGCTCGTGAGCGCGACGGCCGCCTGGCCGGCGCGGCCGAACCTGGAGGCCGACTCGAGCGGGCCGCTCGCCCGCGCGAACCTCTCCGTCAAGGTCTCCGCCCTGACGCCGCTGCTGCGCGCCGACGCGCCGGAGCGGGGCCGCGCCGACGCCGCGACCCGGCTGCGCGAGCTGCTGCGCCAGGCGCGCGACCTGCGCGCCCACCTGCACATCGACATGGAGTCGCTGGACTCGCGCGACACCGTCACCCAGCTGATCCTCGACCTGCTCGCCGAGGAGGAGTTCCGCGCGGGGCCCTCCGCCGGCGTCGTGCTGCAGGCCTATCTGCGCGACAGCCCGGACACGGCGGACCTCCTGCTCGACTGGGCTATGAATGGCCCCGGCGCCCGGCGCGCACAGCCGCTGACCGTGCGGCTGGTCAAGGGCGCCTACTGGGACCACGAGATCGTGCAGGCCAGCCAGCACGGCTGGCCCGCCCCGGTCTTCGACGTCAAGGCCGACTGCGACCTGAACTTCGAGCTGCTGACGCGCCGCCTGCTCGACGCGCGCGGCCGCATGCGGGTCGCCGTCGCCTCCCACAACGTGCGCTCCATCGCCCACGCGATCGCCTACAACCGGCTCTCCGGCGGCGAGGATCGCGACCTCGAGCTGCAGGTCCTGCGCGGCCTCGGCGACCCGCTGGCGGAGGCGATCGCGGCGCTCGGCCTGCGCGTGCGCGCCTACTGCCCGGTCGGCGACCTCGTCGCCGGCATGGCCTACCTTGTCCGCCGCCTACTCGAGAACACGAGCAACGACTCCTTTTTACACCAGCAGTCCCAGGGCGCGTCGCTGGACGCGCTGCTCGCCCGACCGGTGCCCTCGCCGTCATGAGCTTCAGCAACGAGCCCGTCCTCGAGCTGCGCCGCGCCCCCGTGCGCGCGGCGCTCGCAGACGCCCTGACCGCGCTCGACGCCGAGCTGCCGCTGCGGGTGCCGGTGTGGATCGGGACGCAGCGGCGCACGGGGGACGACGTCGTCTCCGTCGACCCCTGCCACGCCGACCGCGTCGTCGCCGTGGCCGCCGCGGCGACGCCTGACGAGGTCGGCGCCGCGCTCGAGGCGGCCCGCGAAGGCTTCCGCGTCTGGAGCGCGACGCCGGCGCAGGAGCGCAGCGCCGTCCTGCGCCGCGCGGCGGAGGTCCTGCGCGCGGGCCGGGCGCGCGCGGCCGCACTGGCCCTGCGCGAGGCGGGCAAGCCGTGGCCCGAGGCCGACGCCGACGTCTGCGAAGCGATCGACTTCCTCGAGTTCTACGCGCGCGGCGCACTCGAGCTCGACCGCGGTGTCGCGCTGCTGCAGGTCCCGGGCGAGCGCAACGAGCTGCGCTACGCGCCGCGCGGCGTCGTCGCGGTGATCGCGCCGTGGAACTTCCCGCTCGCGATCGCACTTGGCATGGCCGCCGCCGGCCTGGCCACCGGCAACGCGGTCGTGCTCAAGCCCGCCGAGCAGGCGCCGGGCTGCGCGCTGCTGCTGGCCGAGGCGCTGCTCGCGGCGGGCCTGCCGCCCGGCGTGTTCTCCCTGCTGCCGGGGTTCGGCGACGTCGGTGCGGCGCTGGTCGCCGACCCGCGCGTCCACACGATCGCCTTCACCGGCTCCAACGCCGTCGGCCTGGAGATCCTGCGCTCCGCCGCCGAGGTGCGCGACGGCCAGCACCATCTCAAGCGGGTCGTCGCCGAGATGGGCGGCAAGAACTGCGTCATCGTCGACTCCGACGCCGACCTCAACGAGGTCGTCCCCGCGCTGGTCTCGAGCGCGTTCACCTACGCCGGCCAGAAGTGCTCGGCCGCCGCGCGCGTGCTCGTGCACGAGACGATCCACGACGCGCTGGTGGACCGGCTCGCGGGTGCCGTCGAGCTGCTCGAGGTCGCCCCCGCCGAGCGGCTGTCGGTCGACGTCCCCGCGGTCATCGAGGCCGAGGCGCTGGAGCGCCACGCCCGCTTCGCCGCGCTCGCCGCCGCGCAGGGACGCGTGGCCGCGCAGGTCACCGAGATCCCGGCGGGCGGCTTCTACGCACCGCCGACCCTCGTCTGCGACCTGCCCGCGGACTCCGAGATCCTGTCGTCCGAGGTCTTCGCGCCGCTGCTCGCCGTCGAGCGGGTGGACTCGATGTCCGACGCCTGCGACCGCGTCGACGCCTCGCCCTTCGCGCTGACCGGCGGCCTGTTCTGCCGCAACCCGGACGTCGTCGAGGACGTCATCCGCCGCTCGCCCGTCGGCAACCTGTACGTCAACCGCGCGATCACCGGCGCGATGGTCGGACGCCAGCCCTTCGGCGGCAACAAGCTCTCGGGCACCGGCACGAAGGCCGGCGGCCCGAGCTACCTGCTGCAGTTCGTCGAGCCGCGCGTCGTCAGCGAGAACACGATGCGTCACGGGCTCGTGGTGTGATGGCTCGGCGGGAGCTGCTGGCGGGGGCGGCCGGGCCCGCGCTGGCGGGGCCGAATCCGGCGATGAAGCTGTAGTCCGTCGTGCTCCCCATATATCGACCAGCCGCAGCCGGTCCGGCACGATCCAGGACATGGTGCCGATCGCTTCACCCGGCTTCGGCAGCTGGTCCCCGAGGACGGGTGAGGCCAGCGCAGCCGTTGTGGCGGCGAGGGGAGAGCCGTTCGCAGTTTTCAAATGTCGTGACGCATTGGATCGCTGGCAGTTCGCGGGGCTGGCGTGGCTTGCCACTGCGGGCTGGGTGGGGAGGATCCGAGCCCGCACTCACTGCCCGAGCGTCGGCGAAGAGCGGGAGTGGTGGTCGTTTGTGGTGGCCAGGGCACCGCTCTGTGGCTTGGGCTCGCAGATCTCAGGCAGTTAACGCTGCCAGACAGGTACAAGTGACGGCCACCCTCAGCCGGCGGAGCGCCGCGACGGCCGTTGTGGGGGTGACCGCCTACCGAGCCGCGGCCCACCCAGCCCGCCGCTCGAGTCGCGCTGCACGCCGAGACTCCTAGCGAATCAGTGACTCACCACACGAGTTTTCGACCCCTGGCAGGCCCGACAAGCTTCGGAAGTCGGGGCCGGCGCTCATCGCCTGAGCACTTGCCGCAGCGGTGGGCGGCGGAAGCTCTCCTGGCTGAAGGCGGCGTTGACGCCGACCAGCGCGGTCTCCGTCGCGAGCGTGATCAGGCCCAGCACGTTGAGGCGGCGCTTCGCCCGCGCCTGGCGGTCCGTCGCCCCGCGGCCGGGGTGTCGCCGTCGGTCAGGGGGACCGCGCCGTCGGGCGCCATGCGCGCGAAGCGCACGCCCTCGACGGCGGTGGCGATGCCGCTCAGCGCGACGGCGCCGAGCAGGACGTCGCGCGCGACGGCCAGGCGGCGCTCGGCGGAGCTCAGGCGCGGGTTGGCGGCCTCGGCGGCGCGCGCGCCGAGCCAGCCGGCCGTGACGGCGGCCAGCGACAGCGAGTTCACGGTGCCGTAGTGGCGCCAGGCCGCGTTTATGACCTTCCCGCGCTCGGCGGGGTCGGAGATCTCCGTGACGGCCGGGTGCAGGGCGATGCGGCCGTACAGGTTGCCGCCGAGCAGGCCGGCGAGGCCGACGTCGTGGGCGGCCCGGCCCACCTGGCTGGCGAGCAGGGGCGGGGGCAGCAGATCGGGCATGCTCCGGGGCTAGCCGGGCTGGGCGCCATGCAAACGGGCGGCCTCGTCGAACGCCGCGTGCGTCGCGTCGTCGAACAGCCAGAAGCGGATCTCCTCGATCGGCGTCCCCGCTGCCGCCGCGAGCACGGTGCGCACGGCGATCGGCGCGGCGAGCCGCACCGGGAAGCCGTAGACGCCGGTCGAGACCGAGGGGAAGGCGACGCGCCGCGCGCCGTGCTCGGCCGCGACCTCGATCGAGCGCCGGTAGGCCGAGGCGAGCTGCTCCTCCTCGTCGTGGTCACCGCCGCGCCAGACCGGCCCCACGGTGTGCACGATGTCGCGCGCGGCCAGGCGCCCGCCGCTGGTCGCCTTCGCGTCGCCGGTCGCGCAGCCGCCGAGCCGGCGGCACTCCTCGAGGATCTCGGGCCCCGCCGCCCGGTGGATGGCGCCGTCGACCCCGCCGCCGCCCATGAGGCTGGAGTTGGCGGCGTTGACGATCGCGTCCGCCCGGTCGTCGGTCGTGATGTCCCCGCGCAGGAGGATCAGCTCCGCGGTCACCGGGCTCGAACCCCCTCAAGAAAGAGCGCGTGCACGCGCGTCTCCCCGGCGATCTCGGGATGAAACGAGACGGCCAGCAGATGGCCCTGACGGACGGCGACGCCGTGGCCATCGACCTCGGCGAGGGTCTCGACGCCCGCGCCGGCCTGCGCGATCCACGGCGCGCGGATGAAGACCGCGCGGACGGGGTCGCCGGCGATGCCGGGGATGTCGAGGTTGGCCTCGAACGAGCGCACCTGGCGTCCGAACGCGTTGCGCTCGCACAGCCAGTCGGCGACGCCGAGGTGGTCGCGATCGAGCATGATCATGCCGGCGCAGGTGCCCAGCACGGGGGTTCCGGAAGCCACGAGCGCGCGAAGGGGCTCGGCCAGCCCCTCGCGCCTGATGCCGAGGGTCATCGTCGTGGACTCGCCGCCCGGGATGATCAGGCCGTCGAGCCCCTCAAGCTGTTCCGGGATGCGCACCTCGCGCGCCTCGGCGCCGAGGCCGCCGAGGATCCGGCCGTGCGCCTCGAAGTCGCCCTGCAGGGCGAGGACGCCGACGACCGGCAACTACCAGCCGCGGCCGGCGAGCAGCTGGGAGTCCTCGAGCTTGCGGGTCTCCAGCGATGTCATCGCCTCCCCCAGCCCCTCGGAGGCCGTGGCGACGCGCAGCGGATCTGCGTAGTGCGTCGTGGCCTCGACGACCGCGGCCGCGCGGCCCGCGGGGTCTGAGGACTTGAAGATGCCCGAGCCGACGAAGTTGCCCTCGGCGCCCAGCAGCATCATCAGCGCGGCGTCGGCCGGCGTGGCGATGCCTCCCGCGCAGAAGAGCACGACCGGGAGCCGGCCCTCGGCGGCGACGCGGCGGACGAGGTCCGGCGGCGCCTGGTGGTGCTTGGCGGCGGTGGCGAGCTCTGCGTCGTCCATCACCGTCAGTGCCTTGATCTCCGAGGTGATGCGGCGCATGTGGCGGACGGCCTCGACCACGTCGCCGGTCCCGGCCTCGCCCTTGGAGCGGATCATGGCCGCGCCCTCGCCGATGCGCCGCAGCGCCTCGCCGAGGTTGGTCGCGCCACACACGAACGGGACCTTGAACGCCCACTTGTCGATGTGGTTGGCCTCGTCGGCGGGCGTCAGCACTTCGGACTCGTCGACGTAGTCGACCTCGAGCGCCTCGAGCACCTGCGCCTCGACGAAGTGGCCGATGCGCGCCTTGGCCATGACCGGGATGCTCACGGCCGCCTGGATGCCGCGGATCAGCACCGGATCGGACATCCGGGCGACCCCGCCGTCGCGGCGAATGTCGGCGGGCACGCGCTCGAGCGCCATAACCGCGACGGCCCCGGCGTCCTCGGCGATCTTCGCCTGCTCGGCGTCGACGACGTCCATGATGACGCCGCCCTTGAGCATCTCGGCGAGGCCCGCCTTGACGCGGAAGGTCGACTCGTCGCGCATGCCTGCATCGTAGCCGCGCTCGCGTTGGGCCCCGGAGTGAGGACGATTCCTTCCGTCGGGGGACCGAGCCCTAATTCCGCCGGAAGGAATCGTCCTCACTCCCGGCGGATCGTCAAGTTCCCCGACGGACCGACGTCTCCTCGCACTGGGGCTCGTCACGGTCGTAGCGGCGTGTGGTGCGCGGATCCGCGCGTGGGCCGGCCGCAGTATGAGCAGGCAGGCGAAGGTGTGGTCACGAGATCCGGAGGACTCGGCCGCCGCCAGGACGCCCGCGATCTCGGCGCGGTCCAGCCGTGGAGACTCGCCCGAGACGCGCCGCACTCGCGCGGCCGGGTCGTCAGTGGCTTAGCTGGATCAGGCCCACGACGAACGCGCCGATGGTGGCCGCCCCGAGATCACGGACCACATGACGGTCACGATGCGCGCGCCCGTGGAGTTGGTGGCCTCGGATGAGAAGCCCGCATGGCGCAGGACGTAGCGGGGGAAGCCCACGACCCGCTCGACCGCGAGCCGGGTCCACGCCCATGGGTTGTAGAGGTCCCGACGTGCCTGGCCCTCGCGCTCGCGCGTCTCGTGGGCGATGGTGGTGAGTTCATCGAGTCGGAAGGCCGCGCTGCCCACACTGATCTCGCCGGGCGAGGAGCCACGTGCGGCCTGTCGCCGCGTCGGACGCCGCTTTCTCGAAGGCCGCAATGTCGGGCTCGTCCGGCATGGCGCGGTAGTAGTAGTTCTCGTCGGGCACCATGTCCACGGCGTCCGTCCATGCACGGTACTGGCGCTCGAACTCCTCCACACGCGCACGCCGGGCGGTCCACGCGCGGTAGCGCGACACCAGACGACGAACAAGACCACCAGGACCGCGAGGATGTAGAGGACGATCACGGATAGATCGTCCGGGCGCTACACGTCGAAGCCATCGAACGGCACGCCGTCCTCCACGTCGAAACCGTAGCCGAACTCGGCGCGGAGGTCGCGCATCTTGGCCGCCATCTCGGCGCGCAACTCAGCGGCCGTCGCGTCCATCTGTGCGCGCAAGTCGTCCATCTCGGCATGATGCCCGCGTTGCGCTCGTACGTCAGGCGGTTGTAGTGAGCGCGCTCCCGGCGACTCCAAGGCCGCCCAAGGCGGTGACGGCGCTGACGAAGGAGGCCACGTCCGCCGCTGACTTCACCAGGTGTTCCCCGCTCGTGGCGTCTTCGTTGATGAACGCCGCCCGTTGGTAGATGGGTCACTTGCGGGGTACCCGGCGCAGGAAGTCCGCCGGAACGGCGCCGGGCCCCCGGGAGGAAGGATGATTCCTTCCGGCGGAATTAGGGCTCGGGCCCCCGGGAGGAAGGATGATTCCTTCCGGCGGAATTAGGGCTCGGTCCCCCGGCGGAAGCAATCGTCCTTCCTCCGAGCCAATGACTACTTGAGCTTGAACGCCTTGATGCGGTCGTCGTACTGCGCCGCGTCGCGGGCGTAGACGCCGTAGGCGAGCGCCTGCAGCACCGTCAGCAGGCCCGTGTGAGAGCGGACGAAGGCCGGCGAGTTGCTCGAGTACCACAACGTGCGGTCGGCGAGCTTGGCGACGTCGCTCAGCGACGCATCGGCGATCGCCAGCGTCGGGGCGCGGCGGTGGCGGGCGATCTTCATCGCCCGCACCACGAGCGGATGCGGTCGCCCGGCGGACAGGCCGATGACCATCGTGCCCGCCTCGATGCGACCCAGGCGCGAGAGCGCTTCCTGCGACGGCGAGGCGGCGATCTCGGCGCGCACGTCGAGCAGCATCAGCAGGTGGCGCAGGTAGGAGGCGAAGAACGCCATCTGGTCTACCCCCGCGATCAGCACGCGGTCGGCGGTGGCGATCGCGTCGACCGCGCCCTCGACCTCCGAGCGCGAGATCTTGCGCGCCGTCTCCTCGACGTTGGCGAAGTCGGCGGCCACGGCGGCCTCGAACGGCCCCTGGTCGATCGAGAACAGCGGCTCGGACTCCGGCTTGGACTCGCGCCGGCGGTACTCCTCGCGCGCGGCGGCCTGAAGCTCGGGGAAGCCCTCGAAGCCGAGGGCCTGGGCGAAGCGCACGACGGTGGAGGAGGAGGTCGAGGCGCGGCGGGCCAGCTCCTCCGCGGTGTGGAAGGCGACCTCGTCGAGGTGGTCGACCACGTACTGCGCGACGTCCTTCTGGGAGCGCGAGAAATCGTCGAACCGCGACGAGATGTACGCGGGGAGAGTCTGGTGCCCGGAGGCGGAGGGGGGCATCGAGGCGGTCTTCGGCATTGCCTCGGGGGGTTTCTATGAACGCCGCCCCTATCCTTCCCGGCCGCGCTCATGGATGTCCTGACCACCCGCCTGAACGGGCTCGCGCTCTTCGCCCCGGCCGTTCACGGGGACGAGCGCGGCTTCTTCGTGGAGACCTACCGCGAGGAGACCTGGAGCGCCGCCGGCGTGACGGGCCCGTTCGTGCAGGACAACCACTCGCGCTCGGTGCGCGGCACCGTCCGCGGCATCCACTTCCAGACCACTCCCGGCCAGGGAAAGCTCGTCCGCTGCGCCCACGGCGTCGTCTGGGACGTCGTGGTCGACCTGCGCCGCGACTCGGAGACCTTCGGCGAGTGGGAGGCCTGCGAGCTCGACGACGTGCACGGCCGCCAGCTGTGGATCCCCGCCGGCTTCGGCCACGGCTTCTGCGTGCTCTCGGAGACCGCGGACTTCGTCTACAAGTGCACGAGCTACTACGACCCGTCCACGGAGGCCGGCATCTCCTTCGAGGATCCCGCGGTCGGGATCGCCTGGCCGCTTCCGCGCGAGCAGCTGCTCTTCAGCGACCGCGACCGGGACGCGCCGGCCCTCGCCGAGCTCGCCGACTCGCTGCCGTTTTAGTGAACGGCCGCTACGCGCCGAGCCCGACGGGCGACCTGCACCTCGGCAACCTGCGCACGGCGGTGCTCGCCTGGCGCGCCGCCCGCGAGGCCGGCTCGCGCTTCGTCGTGCGCATGGAGGACCTCGACCGCGACCGCGTGCGCCCGGACGCCGCCGAGCGCCAGCTCGCCGACCTCGCCGCCGTCGGCCTGGACTGGGACGGCGAGATCGTCTACCAGTCCCAGCGGCTCGGGCTCTACGAGGCCGCGCTGGGGCGCCTGGACACCTTCGAGTGCTTCTGCACCCGCGCGGAGATCCGCGAGGCGCCGTCGGCGCCGCACGGGCCGCCCGGCGCCTACCCCGGCACCTGCCGCTCGCTGACCGCGGCCGAGCGGGCGCGGCGGCGCGCAGCCGGCCGCCCGCCCGCGCTGCGCGTCCGCGCCGGGGGGGCGCGCGTGGCCTTCGAGGACCGCGTGCTCGGCCCGCGCTCCGGCGTCGTGGACGACTTCGTCGTGCGCCGCGGCGACGGCGCGATCGCCTACAACCTCGCCGTCGTCGTGGACGACGCCGACCAGGGCGTCGAGGAGGTGGTGCGCGGCGCGGACCTCGTGGAGTCGACCCCCAGGCAGCTGTGGCTGGCCGACACGCTCGGCCTGCCGCGCCCCGCCCACGCCCACGTCGCGCTCGTCCTCGGACCGGACGGCGAGCGACTGGCCAAGCGCCACGGAGCCGTCACCCTGCGCGAGCTCGGCGCCGACGCCGCGCGCGCCTGGATCGACGCCTCGCTCGACGACGGGAACGCCTGACACACTGGGATCGTGTTCACCCCCGTCCAGACCCGGCGCACGTTCGAGGAGGCCGTCGAGCAGATCGCTGAGCAGATCAAGCTGGGCGAGCTGCGGGTGGGCGACCGGCTCCCGTCCGAGCGCGCGCTGGCCGAGCTGATGCAGATCTCCCGGCCGACGCTGCGGGAGGCCATCAAGGTCATGCAGGACTCCGGCCTGATCGACGTGCGCCGGGGCGCCGGCGGCGGGATGTTCGTCGCCACCGAGCTGGTCCCGCCCGACCTCGTCGCCCGCCGCCGCGACCTGCGCATCCACGAGGTCGCCCAGGTCCTCGAGGCGCGCCGGCTGCTCGAGCCGCGCGTGGCCCAGCTCGCCGCGGCGCGCGCCGGCGAGGACGATTTTCATGCGATGGAGCGCACGATCGCCGACCAGGAGGCGCTGGTCGCCAAGGGGTCGATCCTCGAGGACGGGCGCGAGGACCGCTTCCTCGCCCTCGACGTGCGCTTCCACCTCGCCCTCGCCCGCTCGACGGGCAACGCCGTGCTCGTCGGCCTCGTGCGCTCGGTCTACCGCGACCTCGAGATCGCCCGGGACATGGCCATGCACCGCGAGACGGTCCCGGACTGGTCGATCGACATGCACCAGCGCACGCTCGCCGCCGTGCGCTCGGCCGACCTCGACGCGGTCGACGACGTCATGGACGAGCACCTCGCCCAGCTCGAGCGCACCTGGGAGCAGGAGACCGGCACGGCGCTCATCCGCCCCACCCCGGACTTCCTGGTGCGGCGGGAATGAGGCGCGCCGCCACGGACGCAGCGAGAAAGTTCCCATGACTGGTCAACATCGTTTACCTTTGCTACCTGTGACGTCCGACACCCTGATCCGGCAGGCTGCTCCGCGCCGCGCCTTGCGCGAGGTCTCGCTCGACGACCGCTACCTGCTCGACGAGGGGCTCGTCTATCTCTCCGGCGTCCAGGCGCTGGTGCGCGTGGCGCTCGACCAGATGCGCGCCGACCGCCTCGCCGGCCTGAAGACCGCCACGATGATCTCGGGCTACCAGGGATCGCCGCTCGGCGGCTACGACAAGGAGCTCGAGCGCATCGCGTCCCTGTGCGCGGAGGCCGGCATCCACCACCAGCCCGCGCTCAACGAGGAGCTCGGCGCGACCGCCGTCTGGGGCTCGCAGCTCGCGACCGCCCTCCCTCACCCGGCCGTCGAAGGCGTCGTCGGCTGGTGGTACGGCAAGGCCCCCGGCCTGGATCGGTCCGGCGACGCGCTGCGCCACGGCAACCACGTCGGCGCGAGCCCGAAGGGCGGCATGGTCGCGCTCGCCGGCGACGATCCGGCCTCGAAGTCCTCCACGCTGCCCTCCGCATCCGAGACGCTGTTCGCCGCGCTCTCCATGCCCGTCCTGTACCCCGGCAGCGTGCAGGAGGCGCTCGACCTCGGCCGCCACGCCGTCGCGCTCTCGCGCGCGTCCGGCCTGTGGACCGGCTTGAAGATCGTCACGGGCGTCGCCGACGCCGCCGGTACCGCCCACGTCGGCCTGGACCGCGTCCGCCCGGTGCTGCCGATCGTCGAGTACGAGGGCGGCCCGTACGCGCACGTGCCGAGCGCGAACCTGCTCGCGCCCGATTCGGTGCAGATGGAGCGCACGCTTCAGGGGCCGCGCCTGGAGCTCGCCCGCGAGTACGCGCGGCTGAACCGGCTCAACCGCGTCGTGATCGACAGCCCCGGCGCCACGCTGGGCATCGTCGCGGCCGGCACCGCCTACCACGACCTGCGCGAGGCGCTGCGCACGCTCGGCCTGGCGACAGACGCAGAGCTCGCCCGCGCCGGGCTGCGCGTGTTCCAGGTCCAGCTGCTGTGGCCGCTGGAGGCGTCCTCGCTGTGCGACTTCGCACGCGGGCTCGACGAGATCGTCGTCCTCGAGGAGAAGGGTCCGTTCCTCGCCACCGCAGTGCGCGACCTGCTCTACGATCTCCCCAGGCGCCCGCAGGTGACGGCCGGCCGCCACCCCGTGCTCGAGCCGGACGCGATCGCCCGGGTCGTCGGCGACCGGCTGATCGCGCGCGACGTCCGCCTCGAGTCCGTGACGGCGCGTTTGGCCTACCTCGACCGCGTCGCCCCCGCCGCCGTCGAGGGCTCCCCGCTGCGCACCCCGTTCTTCTGCTCCGGCTGCCCGCACAACAGCTCGACCGACGCGCCCGACGGCGCCTCCGTCGGCCTGGGCATCGGCTGCCACACGATGGTCCTGATCAACCAGCAGGGCAAGGGCCGCGTGACCGGCCTGACCCAGATGGGCGGCGAGGGCGCGCAGTGGATCGGCCAGGCGCCGTTCACTCACACCGGTCACATCTTCCAGAACCTCGGCGACGGCACCTTTCATCACTCGGGCTCGCTGGCCGTGCGCGCCGCGGTCGCCGCCGGGGTCAACATCACCTACAAGCTGCTCTACAACCAGACCGTCGCCATGACGGGCGGCCAGGACGTCGAGGGCGGCATGTCGGTCCCGGCGCTCACGCGCTGGCTCGAGCTCGAGGGCGTCAAGCGGATCGTCGTCACCTCCGACGAGCCCGAGCGCTACGACGGCGTGTCGCTGTCTGAAATCGCCGAGCTCCGCGGACGCAAGGAGTCGATGCGCTCCCAGAAGGAGCTCTCCAAGGTCGAGGGCGTGACGGTCCTGATCCATGACCAGATGTGCGCGACGGAGAAGCGGCGCGCGGTCAAGCGCGGCAAGCTGCCCAAGCCGGCCCGGCGCGTGGCGATCAACGAGCGCGTGTGCGAGGGCTGCGGCGACTGCGGCGCGAAGTCCAAGTGCCTCTCGGTCCTGCCCGTCGAGACGGAGTTCGGCCGCAAGACGCAGATCCACCAGGCCTCCTGCAACAACGACCTGACGTGTCTGGAGGGCGATTGCCCCTCCTTTCTCGAGATCGTGCCCGGCAAGCGCGTCAAGCCCGACGTTCCGGCCCCCCCCGCCGACCTGCCCGACCCCGTGGTCGCCCCGGGCGAGCGCAACATCCGCATGATCGGGATCGGCGGCACGGGCGTCGTGACGATCGCGCAGATCGTGGGCGTGGCCGCGCTGATGGACGGCAAGCAGGTGCTCGGCCTCGACCAGACCGGGCTCGCGCAGAAGGGCGGTCCGGTGGTCTCTGACCTGCGCATCCTCGAGCACGAGGACGCGGGCTCAAACCGCGCGGTCGCGGGCGGCGTCGACGCCTACCTCGGCTTCGACCTGCTTGGCGCGACCTCGCCGGCCAACCTCTTCAGCGCCGACCCGCAGCGCACGGTCGCCGTGGTCTCCACGCACCGGACGGCGACCGGCAACATGATCGTCGACCCGACCGTGAACTTCGCGGCCCTGTCGGACTCGATCGACGTGATCAACCGGCACACGCGGCGCTCTGACAACGTGTTCGTGGACGCGCAGGCGCTCAGCGAGTCGCTCTTCGGCGACCACATGCCGTCCAACTCGCTGCTGCTCGGCGCGGCCTGGCAGCGCGGCCTGATCCCCATCTCGCTGGCCGCGATCGAGGCCGCGATCCGCCTCAACGGCGCGTCCGTCGACGCGACGATCGCCGCCTTCCACTGGGGCCGCGCGACCATCGCCGCGCCCGACGCGGTCGAGGCCGCGATGGCGCCGGCCGCCGAGCCCGCCGAGCTCGACGAGCAGGCGCGCACCATCGTCGCCGGCGTCGGCGCGCCGGCCGGCTCCGAGCTCGAGCGCCTGCTGGAGGCGCGTGTGCCCGAGCTGATCGCCTACCAGAGCGACGAGTACGCGCTCGAGTACGCCGGCTACGTGCGGCAGGTGCTCGGCCGCGAGACCGGCGGCCGCACTGCCCTGGCCGAGGCCGTGGCGCGCCACCTCTTCAAGCTGATGGCCTACAAGGACGAGTACGAGGTCGCCCGATTGCATCTGGACCCCGTCGAGCGCGCCCGCCTGGAGGCCGAGTTCGGCGAGGGCGCCCGCATCTCCTACCGGCTGCACCCGCCGGCGCTGCGGGCCATGGGAATGGACTCGAAGATCACGCTCGGCCCGTGGTTCGACGGCGGCTTCCGCGCCCTGCGGGCCATGCGCAAGCTGCGCGGGACAAAGCTCGACCCGTTCGGCCGCGGGGAGGTCCGCCGCATCGAGCGCGCCCTGCCCGGCGCCTACCGCGCGGTCGTCGACCGCGGCCTGGAGCACGCCGGCGCCGCCCCCTACGAGACGCTCCTCGAGCTCTGCGAGCTGCCGGACATCATCCGCGGCTACGAGGAGATCAAGCTGGGAAACGTCGAGCGCTTCCACGCCGAGGCCGCCGCGCTGCTCGAGCGCCTCGGAGCGGCGCCGGCCCCACCGCTCACCGCGGGCAAGCGCCGATAGCCCTCGTCAGAAGATCACGATCAGCACGATCAGGAACATGAAGGCGATCAGCCCGGCGAGGACGAACACCATCGCGCTGTCCTGCGGCTCGGGCGCCGGCGGGCGAAAATTCTGCATGACCGGCGCGCGGCGGGACACGGGCGCGGCGAGCGGCCGCTGCTGGTAGGAGGACTCGTGGCTTGACCCGTAGGAGGCCCGGCCGGCGGACAGGCGAGCCACGACCTCCTCGGCGGCGCGGCGCTCGCGGGCGAGCCGCTCACGGACGTCCTCCAGCGCGGCGCGCTCCGCGCGCAGCGACTCGAGCAGCGCCTCGGGGCCAGCCGGATCAGCGGCTGCAAGCGGACGGCGCTGCGACACGGCCGGTGGGGGTGCCGCGGCCGGGACCGGCGTGATCGGCGACGGTGCCGGTACCGCCGCCGGGACCGGCGTGACCCGCGGCGCCGCCGACGGCCGCTGTGGCGGGGCCTCGCGCCGCGGCGTCTGCGGCAGCGGCTTCGGGGTCTCACGCCTCGCAGCGGAGGGCGGCGCATACACGATCGGGGCCTGGACGACCGGCGGACGCACGATCGGTGCGCGCTCCGTCCGCTTCGGGGGGCCCTGCCCGGTGTCGGGAGCCGGGAGTGGAAGCTCCCGGCCCGCGACCTTGAGCGCGGCGGCGATGCCGGGGTCCGGGGCGTGCGAGCACGTGAAGCGCGCCGTCCACCGACCCCTGGAGGAGGCGGTCATGCCGTCCTGCGCGCCGAGGTTGCGCCGGCGCCCGTCGACGTTGACGAGCAACCGGACGCGGCCGAGCGCCTCGACGCCGTCGCCGCTCCAGCGGCCGCGCAGCTCGAAGACCCCGGCGGCCCAGGAGAAGTGCTCGGCCTGGAAGCGAATGCTGGTCGTGGGAGCCTGCGCCATCGGGTCGTAATCTACCGCCGCGGCAGGTCGTGCTGCAACGCCAGGACCCGGGCGGCGGCGTGCGTCAGCCGGGCGCGGAACGCCGGGCGGCGGCGCGCCTCGGCGACGAGGGCGCGGACGACGCGCAGGTGGCTGCCCTGTCCTGTGGTCAACACGAGGTCGATGCCCGCGCGCAGCGAGCGCACGGCAGCGGTCCCGACCGACATGCGGCTGCGCACGGCGTAGGCCTCGATCGAGTCCGTCATCGCGACGCCCCGGAACCCGAGCCTGTGCTTGAGCAGGTCGGTCACGATGGCCTGCGACTGCGATGCGATCGCGTGGCGGTCGAGGCTCGGGTACAGCGCGTGCGAGACCATGACCGCCGGCGCCCCGGCCGCGATCGCCGCACGGAACGGAGGGAGGTCGCTGCGCCCGATGACCCCTGCGGGGCGGCGGATCGTCACGCGCGCCTTGTCCGTGTTGGCGCCGGCGGCGCCGAGGCCCGGGACGTGCTTGATCGCCGGCCGGACGCCCGTCCTGCGGTAGCCGCGCACCGCGGCGGCGACGATGCGCGCCACCCTCGCCGTGGTCCCAGGGAAGGCGCGGGCGCGCATCAGCGTGCCCGGGCCGGAGCGGTCGGCGACTGGCGCGAGATTGAGGTTGACGCCCGCCCGGCGCAGGTCCCGCGCGGCCGCGCGCGCCGCGCGCCGGGCCGCCTCGCGCGTGGTGGTCGCCGACTGCGATGCGGCGGGCGAGCCCCAGCCGAGGATGCGGACCGCGCCGCCCTCCTGGTCGGTGCAGATGATCGCCCGGCCGTGCGCGGCCCACTGCAGGCTGCGCGTGAGCGCCCGTGTGGCGAGGGGGGACGTGGCGTTGTCGCGGAACAGGATCACGCCGGCCGCGCGACCGTCGCGCAGTGCCCGGCCCACGTAGGCGGGCGCCGGGTTGCCCTCGAAGCGCAGGATCACGGCATGGCCGGCGAGCTGGGTCAGCGACAGCTTCCTCGCGGCCGCCAGGTAGCGGTCCTCGACCGTCCGGACCGGGGCCGGGCGGGCCGGCGCGGCCGTGATGACGGGCTGCGGCGCGCGCCGGTGCGGCGCCGGCTGGGGCGGTGGCGCGGGCTCGCGCTGGCCCACGGCGATCCCCGTCATGAGCGCGACGAGGGCGACGGCGATGAGTGCGAGGCGCGGCACGCGGGGATTGTCCCGCTCATGGCCGACGTGCGCATCACCGACTTCACCGACCCCGGCTGCCCGTGGGCGTTCAGCGCCGAGCCGTTCCGGCGCCGGCTGGACTGGCTGTACGGCGATCGCGTCGAATGGCGCCCACGCCTGGTCGTGCTCGCCGAGGACCCGGCGGAGTACGAGGACAAGGACTTCACCGTCGAGCGCCAGACGGCCGCCTTCCGCCGGATCGCGCACGATCACGGCATGCCGATCGACACGAGCGTGCGGCCGCGCATGGCCGCGACCGCGCCCGCCTGCCGCGCCGTCGTCGCGGCGCGCCTGCACGACCCCGGGCACGAGCAGGGCCTGCTGCGCTGCCTGCGCGTGCAGCACTTCTCCGGCGGCCTGCTCGACGATTCGCACACGCTCGACCTCGCCGCGCAGGACGCCGGCGTGGATCCGCGGCGGCTCAGCGACTGGATGGCCGACGACGCCGTGGAGACCGCGCTGCGACAGGACATGGCCGCGGCCCGGCGGCCGTCGGCTGCCGCCCGCGTCCTCGACGCCCGCCTCGCCAACTGGTCCGGCGGGCGGCGCTACACCTGCCCGTCCTACGAGATCACGCGCCTGACCGACGGCGTGACGATCTCCGTGCCCGGCTTCCAGCCCTTCGCCGCCTACGACGTCGTGCTGGCGAACCTCGTCCCCGGCGTGGACCGGCGCGCCGCGCCCGAGGCCGTCGAGGAGGTCCTGGCCTGGGCCGGTACGCCGCTGGCGACCGCCGAGGTCGCCACGGTCTGCGAGATCTCCCGCGACGAGGCCCGGGAGAGCCTCGGCCGCGTCGCGCAGGAACGCCACGTCGGCGCCGACGGCTACTGGACGCTCAGCGGATAGAGGTTTCCCATTGCGCTTCGGACTGAGCATCTTCGCCACCGACACCACGATGCCGCCGGGAGACCTCGGCCGGCTCGCCGAGCAGCGCGGCTTCGCCTCGCTGTTTCTGCCCGAGCACACCCACATCCCCGTCGACCATGCGCCCTACCCGGCCGGCGGCGAGCTTCCCGAGAAGTACAAGCGGTCGCTGGATCCGTTCGTCGCGCTCGCAGCGGTAGCCGGCGCGACGACCACCCTGCGCCTCGGGTTCGGCATCTGCCTGCTCGTCCAGCGCGATCCGCTCATCACCGCCAAGGCCGTCGCCTCCCTGGACTGGATCTCGGGCGGGCGCGTCGACTTCGGCATCGGCGCCGGCTGGGACCGTCCCGAGATCGAGCATCACGGAACGCCCTTCGACCGCCGCTTCAAGGTCATGCGAGAGCGCACCGAGGCGATGCGGGCGCTGTGGACGCAGGAGGAGGCGTCCTTCGACGGCGAGTTCGTCTCCTTCGCCCCCTCATGGTCGTGGCCCAAGCCGGTCCAGGACCCCCTGCCGGTGTACATCGGCGGCAACCTCGACCAGTCCGTCGAGCGGGTCCTGCGCTACGGCGACCACTACCTGCCCAACCGCAAGAAGGGCCTCGCCGAGCGGATCGAGACGCTGCGCACCCGCGCCGAGGAGCGTGGGCGCCCCCGTCCGGACGTCACCTACTTCGGTGCGGTCGCCGATCCGGAAGAGATCGAGTTCCTCGCCTCCGCCGACGTCGACCAGGCGCTCATCATGCTCCCGACCGCCCCCGCCGGCGAAGTCGAGGAGGCAGTCGACCACGCTGCCGAGGTCGCCGCTCGGTTCCGATGACCGCCGACGAGGCCCGCACACGCTTCGCCGCCGCGCGCGTCGCCCGACTGGCGACCACGGGCCCGCATCTCGTGCCGGTCTGCTTCGCCGTCGACGGCGACACGATCTGGAGCGCGGTCGACGCCAAGCCGAAGCGCACGCGCGAGCTGCAGCGCCTGCGCAACATCGAAACCGACCCGCGCGTCGCCCTGCTGGCCGATCACTACGAGGACACGGACTGGTCGCGCCTGTGGTGGGTGCGCGCGGACGGCACCGCGGCGATCGTCGATCACGACGACCACGCCCTCGACCTCCTGGCGACGCGCTATCCGCAGTACGCGTCTGAGCGCCCAGCGGGGCCATTGCTCGCCATCACGGTGACGCGCTGGTCCGGCTGGGCCGCCGCCCCGGGGCAGGCGGGGCCTAGCCTTCCCGCTCCGGGCCGGTAGCTCAGTTGGTTAGAGCAGCGGACTCATAATCCGTCGCGCGGTGGTTCGAATCCACCCCGGCCCACCTTTCATAGAGCCAAATCTGCGCTTCGCTGGCGATTTCTACTCTCTAGCGCTACTCTCTAGCGGTCGTGATCGTGTCCGCCGAAGCCCGGATCACC
>JBBSIC010000010.1:0-74698 GCA_038232275.1 Solirubrobacterales bacterium
CGGCGCGCGGCGGCCGCCCGGCGCGCGGCCGTCCGCCGCGCCCGGTCGTGCGCGCGCTGCTGCGTGCGGCGGCGGGCACGCCGATCGCCGGAGGCCGGGGTCGGCAACGGGGTGGCGACCCGCTCCGGGGCGGCCGCGGGGGTCGGCGTGGACGTCGCCTGCCTGGCCGCGGGCCGCGGTCCGGCGGGGCTTCCGGTGTCCCAGGCCGAGGCGACCGCAACGGTCGCGGCCGCGACCGTGAGCAGCACGAGACCGGGGACCCAGCGGCGCAGGCGGGGCCGGTGCTTGGCGGCAAGCGCCGCGGCCGCGGCCTCGGGCTCGGGCTCGGGCTGCGCGGCAGGGCGGTCCTGCGAGACCGGCGGAGCGGCCACGGACGGCGCCGGCGGGCGAGCCGGAGCCGCGGGGACCGGCGCCACCGGCGGCGCGGCCGGGCCGGCGTCGCCGGCCGCGTCCACCGCGGGATCCACGTACCCCCGGTCGTCTTGGGCGGCGCCGAGGAGCCGCGACAGGCGCTCGGCGCCCGTGCCGGGCTCGAGCTCGGGCAGCAGCGAGCGGGCGATAGCGGCGAAGCCGTACAGCGTGGCGGCCGGGCCCAGCGCGCGCAGCGCGTCTGCCGCCGCCTCGCGCACGCCGTGGTCGCGGTCCGACGCGGCCGCGAGCAGCCCCTCCACGGCCTGGGGGTCGCGGATGCGCGCGAGGGCGTGGGCCGCCGAGCGCTGGGTCGCGGCGTCGCCGCGGTGCAGCAGCTCCAACAGCGCGGGCGTCGAGCGCGAGTCGCGCAGCTCGCCGAGCACCCGCGCCGCCGCTTCGCGGGTACCGTCCTGATGCAGCGCCGCTTCCAGCGCCGCGGCGCTCTCCGCGGGCATGGCCTGCAGCAGGAGGGCCGCGCGTTCCTGGCACACCGCGTCAGGACCGGCGAGCCCCGACATCGCCGCCGCCACCGTGGCCGAACGCGAAGCCGGGTCGGGTGCGCGGTCGAGCACGGATAGCACGGCCTGTGCGCCGGCCTCGTCGTCGCCGGGCGCTCCGTCCAGGTAGCGCGTGGCCACGCGCAGGGCGACGTCGGCGTCGACCGCGGCTCGGGCGTCGAGGTGCTCCAGCGCCTTTTCGCGCAGCCGCCCGTCCTGCGGCGCCGTCCAGCGCAGCGCGGCGTCGGCGATGGCGTCGATCGCCTGCGGCTCCTCGAAGCCGCTCAGCGCGTCCAGCGCGTTGCGCCGGACGGCGGGGTCGTCGGACAGCGCGACGGCGAGCGGCTGCAGCGCCGCCGGGTCGGCGAGGCGCCCGAGCGCGGCGGCGGCCTCGGCGCGCACCGCCGTACCGAGGTCGATCAGACGCCGCGAGCCGTCCTGGGCCAGGTCGCGGAACTCGAGCGCCGCGATCAGGCGGCGCACGTCGCGGCGCCGCTCGAGGCGCGATACGTGGGGGCGCCTACGCGTCATCTGGACGAGGCTCCATGGGATTCCACCGTAGCCGGTGCATCGTCCATGACACGACAACGCCGCGGGGCGCCTCGTTCTTGCGTGGCGACCCGCTCGTCAGAGGCCGGCGGAACCGGTCGGCTGCGGGGGGACGAGATGCCGGCGGTACGCGGTGAAGGGCACGAAGCCGAAGTCCAGCCAGACCGGCAGCCCTGAGCTCGAGGATTGACCGATCGTGAGCGCGGCGCCGGATTTTGACTCACAATCCTCGAGCGCAGCCCGGAGTGTGCTCTGTGCGAGCCCGCGGCCTCGGGCGCTCGGCACCGTGCCACTCTGGCAGCCCACGAGCACGCCGTAGGCAGCCATCGTCATCGCGCCTGAGAGCGGTTCGCCGTTCTCGTATGCGACGTAGGAGACCACGTGAGGTCCTGCCGCGCTGTCCGGGTGAAACAGCAGATCGGCCGCGAGGGGCAGCGGCGTGCCCTGCAAGCCCCAGGCCGCCGCCGTCACACGCAAGAGATCCTGCCGCGTCGCATGGTCGGTCGCCCGCCGGAGCTCGACGCCATCGGGAACCGCGCGCTTCTCGGGAATGCGATCCAGCACGATCCCCGGGATGCGCTCCAACTCCTGGAACCCCTCATGTTCGGCCAGAGCCGCGAGTTCGAGATCGGCATGCACTCGCGACCACAGTACGAAGCTACTGCGACGAGAGGCGAAGAACTCCTGACCGCGACGGATCACCTCGGGCGCGGAGAGCTTGGTGTTCAGGCACAGGGCCCCGTTGCGAAACGGGTTCAGGTGCGGATGCGGTCCCCGGAACAGCAGTAGCCCATCCTCTTCGAGCAACGTTCCGCCGTGGCGTCCGAGATGGCGGATGGACTCCGCCAGCACGAGGTCGCTCAATACCAGCAGCTCCTCTTGAGCGCCGTCGAAGCCGGTGTCGGTCGCGATCACCTCGCGGGCTCGCCGTGGCACGGGCGGATCGTAACCGCCTCAGTGCGGGCGCGCTCCGGGTAGCCTCCCGACGTGGTCGAAAACCTCTCCCCCGCCGCCTCCGAACCGCAGACCAAGCCGTACGAGGCGCCCGCCGACGGGCCGCGCGACGCGATCCTGTTCCGGCGGCGCGTCGGCGTGGTGTCCGCCGCGCGGGAGCTGTGGCAGTACCGGGAGCTCGTCCTGACCCTCGCGGAGCGCGACCTGCGCGTCCGCTACAAGCAGGCCGTGCTGGGCGTGGCGTGGGCGCTCGTGACCCCGCTGTTGCTGATGGCCGCGTTCGCCCTCGTCTTCACGCGGTTCACGAACGTGAGCGCTCATGGCGTCCCGTACCCGCTGTTCGCCGCGATCGGTCTCGTCCCGTGGGCGTTCTTCTCGTCGGGCTTCTCGCGCGGCGGGACCAGCCTCGTCACCAACATCCCGCTGCTCAACAAGCTCTACTGTCCGCGCGAGGTGTTCCCGCTGGCGTCCATCGCGCTCGCGATCGCCGATGCGATCGCCGCGACGGTGGTGCTCGCCGCGCTGTTCCCCCTCTCGGGCTACGCGCCCAGGCTGGAGACGCTCTACGCGCCGCTGCTGCTGATGATCGCGCTGTGCTTCACGGCCGGGCTCACCCTCGCGGTGTCGGTGATCGTCGTATACCTGCGCGACATGCAGGTCCTGCTTCCGCTCATCGTCCAGTTCGGCCTGTTCGTCACCCCGGTCGGCTACGGCGCCGACGCCATCGTCAGCGGCCCCACCGGCCAGGCCATCTTCGCGGCGCTGAACCCGCTCGCCCCGGTCATCGACGGCCTCAGGCGCGGGATCCTGTTCGGCAAGCCCCCGCAGTTGATCCCGACGCTGGTCGGCGCGGCGAGCTCGGTGATCGTGCTCGTCGTAGGCTTCGTCGTATTCAAGCGCATGGAGGGCGGGCTTGCCGACATCGCCTGACGGGACGATCGAGGCCGGCGAGGTCTGGAAGCGCTTTCGGGCCGACACCCGGCCGTCCTACCTGCAGGATCAGATCGCGCGCGTCGGCGACCGGCTGCGTGGCCGCCACGGGCCGTCCTGGCGCTGGGCGCTCCGCGAGATCGACCTGCGAGCCGCGCCCGGGGAGTCCGTCGCCCTCGTTGGCCAGAACGGCAGCGGGAAGTCGACGCTGCTGAAGATCCTGACACGCGTCATGTACCCGACCGCCGGTCGCGTGGGGGTGGCGGGCCGGGTCGGCGCGCTGATCGAGGTCCGGGCCGGCATCGCGCCCCAGCTCACCGGCCGGGAGAACATCTATCTCACCGGGTCGCTGATGGGCCTGCCGCGCCGGGAGGTCCGGCGGCGCTTCGACGACATCGTCGAGTTCGCCGAGCTCGAGGATGCCGTCGACCGCCAGGTCAAGTTCTACTCGACCGGCATGCAGATGCGGCTCGGCTTCGGCGTGGCCGCGTTCCTGGAACCGGACGTCCTGCTCGTCGACGAGGTGCTCGCCGTCGGGGACGCGACCTTCCAGCAGCGCTGCCTCGAGCGCCTGCGCCACGTGCTCAGCCAGGGCACGACGCTCGTGTTCGTGTCGCACGACCTGGCCGCCGTGGAAGCGACCTGCGAACGCGCGCTGTGGCTGCACGACGGGGTGGTGCGCAGCACGGGGCCCGTTCGAGACGTCCTCGGCGACTACCGCGCCTCCGTCGAGGTCGCCGCCGAGTCCCTGGCACCGATCGACGGGCTGCTGTCCATCCGGGACGTCGAGCTGACCGCTCCGACCGGCGGAGTGATCACCACCGACGGCCAGCTGGACATCGACTTCGTGCTCGGCAGCGACTCGAGCTACCGGACCTGGGTCTACGTCGGCGTAAGCGAGGGGCCCGCGAGCCCCATCTTCCTGCTCAACCCGGGCCGGGAGACCGCGATCGAGCCCGGGGATACGGCCGTCCGCTGCTCGATTGCGCGGCTCCCGCTGCCGAAGGGGCGCTACTACGCCTGGACCGCGGTGTTCCGCGGCTGGACGGACGGCGCGCAGCTGCTGGCGTGGCAGCCGGTCGCGCGCTTCGAGGTCCACGGTCCCGGGCTTGCGGAGACGCCGCGGGCGGTGGTCCGGCTCTCGCCGGTGCACGTCGCATCCACCTGGAGCGTGTCACGGTTGTGACCCCGGTCGGGGCCATCACGGCCCCTCCGTCAGGCCGCCGAGGTCATCTCGGCCATGGCGACGAGGATCTTCCGGGGGCCGCCGAACGGGCGCCGGGCGTGCGCGACGAGCATGTTGTCGAGCACGATCAGGTCGCCCGCCTCCCAGGGGAACTCCACGCACAGCTCCTCGTAGAGCTCGCCGAGCCGGTCGATGACCTCGTCGCCGATCGGCGTGCCGTCGCCGAAGTGCACGTTGCGCGGCAGCTCGTCCTCCGAGAAGAGCTGCTGGAGCGCGGATCGCGTCTCGGGATCGAGGCAGCGGGCGTGGTGGAGCTGGACCTGGTTGAAGAAGACGCGGTCGCCGGTGCGCGGGTGGGTCGTGACCGCCGGGGCGACGTTTGAGACGCGCAGCCCGTCACCGGACGTCCACTCGGCCGTCATCCCGGCTTCGTTGCACACCTGCTCGACCTCGCCCTTGTCAGCGGTGTGGAAGAACTCCTGCCACGGGACGTCGACGCCCTCGGAGAAGTTGCGGACGTACATCAGCCCCTTGCTCGCGAACTCCTCCAGCAGCTCCGGGTCGAGCGCGTCGCACAGCTTGCGGCAGTCCAGCAGCGGGGTCTCGCCGCCGGTCTCCGACGGGATCACGCACGAGAAGAACTGCCGCAGCGGCCACTGCGGCAGGTGCGAGCTCTCGTTGTGAAACAGGATCATCTTGTCGGCGGGGTAGGGCGTCGAGCCGTAGATGCGCTCGCTCGTGGGCTCCGTCGGCAGGTCGCCGTACTCCGCGAACAGCTCGGGCACGATGGCCGAGGCGACGCGCTCGAAGTCCTCGGCGCCGTCGAGCCCGAAGCCGCGGAACAGCAGCGCGCCGTAGCGGTCGAGGTGCGCCTCGATCTCCGCGCGGTGCGAGGACGCCCACTCCGCGAGGTCGACGTTGTCCACCGCGGGCACGAGGACCAGCGGCAGGGAGTCCTCGAGGCCCGGCATGAACCGGGTGTCGACCAGCCGGGTCGTGTCGATGGCCTTGCGGCGCATCGCCCGCATCGGCCGCGGGGACCGCTCTTCTGTGCTCATGTCGTCTCCTGAAGGGTCATGCAGTCGTCAACGGGGGTGGTGTCGAGGTGCCGGGTGAGGACCCGCCAGCCTACGTCGCGGGCGGCGAGCGCCGCGACGTAGCCCTCAGCCGGGTCGCTGAGGTCCACGAGCCGCCAGCGCCCGGGCTCCTCGGCCGACCACCCGGTGCGCAGCAGCCGGCAGGGCTGCCCCGGGGCGAAGCCGACGTCGAACGCGTCCAGGGGGAGGCTCAGGCCGTCCCCGCGGGCCTTCACGAACGCCTCCTTGCGGGTCCAGCAGGCGAGGAAGGCTGACGCGCGCTCGCTGACGGGGAGCGCGCGCAGCTCGGCAGCCTCAGCCGGCGAGAAGAATCGCTCCGAGATGAGGTCTGCGTCGGGCGGCGCAGGTGAGCGTTCGACGTCAATCCCGACCTCGACCGAGGCGCTGAAGGCGAAGAGCGCGACCGACCCGGAGTGCGCCAGGTTGAACCACGGGCCACCGCCGTCCAGAACCGGTTTGCCAAAGGTGCCGTAGCGGAACTTGAGCTCCTGCGCCGGCGCGCCGACATAGCGCCCCAGCAGTGTCCGGAGAATCCCGCGGCCGACGACGAAACGGCGGCGGTCACGCTCGAAGCGGAAGTCATCGGCTCGGGCGTGCTCGTCGTCGGCGAGCAGGCTCTCGAGGCCAGGGGCGACCTCGGGCGGCGGATCCAGCGACACCTGCCAGACGTGCAGCTCATCCGGTGCAAGCCCTGGATGGGGCGGCGTCACGGCTCGGCTCTCTCCGCCATGCGGGCATCGATCACGCGGCGCAGAGTCGCCGCGATGGAGTCCACATGCGGGCGCGTCAGGAATCTGAGGTTCCAAGTGTCCTCCGGTCCGCCCACGACCGGGTGATACTTCACGCCGCCGAGCGCGAGCGGCGCCCAGCGTGCCGCGAACTGCTCATGCCGCTCCGATGCTACGCCGAACCAGTCGATGCGCGCCCGCGTCGGAGGTGCGACGTAGCTCTGGCGCGCGCGGGAACTGGCCATGAGATGCAGGTCCCAGAGGCTGCGCCGCGGACGCTTGCGTCCGTGGCGCAGCAGGTGCTCGTAGTAGGCCATCCCGAGCTTGTGATTGAGGTTTTTTCTGCGTCGGCTCAGCCATGGGCGCCACGTCCGCGCGTCGCCGGCGTGCAGCGGCGGCTCCGATCGGCGGCCGTACGGTGCCGAGTTCAGCATCGCGAGCAGCACCGGAGGCTCTCCGGCCTCATCGAGCTGTCGGGCCATCTCGTACGCCACCATGCCGGCGAACGCGAGGCCCAGCAGCAGGTGGGGGCCCCCCGGCTGGAACGCCCGCAGCTCACGCACGTAGTGGGCGGCGAGCTCCTCGACGGTCCCCATGGGCAACGTCCGCCCGTCCATCCCTGGGGACTGCAGGCCGTATACGGGCTGGTCTGAGCCGAGCTGCTCGACCAGTTGGCGGTACGGAAGGAAGTCGCTGTTCAGGTTGGCGAGGCTGATGACGACGAGCGGCGCTCGCGAGCCCTCCGACCGCAGCGCCACGATCGGAGACCAGGGCTTCGACGATGCGCGCTCACGAACGATCGCGGCTGCGAGCTCCGCGACGGTGTCGCCCTGAAAGAGGGTGGCAAGCGGCAGCTTGACGCCGAGACGCTCCTCGATCTCGGCGAAGAGCCGGACAGCGAGCAGGGAGTGACCGCCGAGGGCGAAGAAGCTGTCCTCGGCGCCGACCCGCTCGACATCGAGCATCTCGCGCCACAGATCCGCGACCTCCTGTTCGGTCGGCGTGCGCGGCGGCATCGACACGCTTCGTGCCCCCCAGGTCGGAGTCGGGAGCGCGCGTCGGTTCAGCTTGCCGTTGGAGGTGAGGGGCAGGCTGTCCACCGCCATGATCGACGCCGGCACCATGTGCGGCGGCAGGAAGCCTTTGACGTGCGTATGCAGCACCGCGGGCAGATCGGCGGTACCGGAGGAGCCGGCGGCAGGCACGAAGTACGCGGCGAGGCGCGTGTCGTCGGGAGCGACCTGCAGGGCCGTCACGGCGGTCTCTGAGACGGCGTCGTGGGTAAGCAGGGCGCTCTCGATCTCGCCGAGCTCGATGCGGTAGCCGCGGACCTTGACCTGCGCGTCGCCCCGGCCGAGGAAGTCCAGTCCGCCGCCGGGCAGCCGCCGCGCCCGATCGCCGCTCTTATACAGGCGGCCCTCGCCGAACGGGTTGGCCACGAAGCGCTCGGCCGTCAGCTCGGGCCGGTTGAGATAGCCGCGCGCCACGCCCGCGCCGCCGACGTAGATCTCACCGGGCACCCCCGTCGGCACATGCGCCCCCGCGGCGTCAAGGACATGCAGCTCGAGATCGGGCAGCGCCACCCCGATCGGGCTGCCCGCGCGCGCGACGGCCTCGGCGGCAACCACCTGGTAGCTGACGTGGACCGTCGTCTCGGTGATGCCATACATGTTCACCAGCACCGGGCCGCCGTCGCCGAAGTGCTCAAACCACCGAGCCAGCGCCACCGGTCGCAGCGCCTCGCCGCCGAACACGACGACCCGCACGCACAGCCTGTCGGCGACCGACAACAGCTCACCCATCGCCCCGCTGAACAGGCTCGGCGTCGCGTTTAGCACCGTCACCCGCTCAAACGCCAACAGCCGCGACAGCGCCTCCGGCGAGCGGACCGTCCAATGCGACGGAATCACCAGCTTGCCGCCGTAAAGCAGCGCCCCCCACATCTCCCAGACCGAGAAATCAAACGCATACGAATGCAACAGCGCCCACGTATCCGACGCCCCAAAGCCAAACCACGCCTCCGTGCAGCTGAACAACCGCGCGACGTTGCGATGCTCCACCAGCACACCCTTCGGCCTGCCCGTCGACCCCGACGTATAGATCACATACGCCAAATCCCCCGGGACCGAGCCCACCTCCGGCGCCGTGATCGGCTCCGTCGCGAGCGCCGCGGCCTCGGCGTCCAGGCAGACCACCGACGCCTCGTGCATCGGCAACCGGTCCAGCAGCGGCTCATGCGTGAGCAGCACCGGAGCGCCGGTGTCGCTCAGTACGAAGCCCAGCCGCTCCGCAGGATTGTCCGGGTCCATCGGCACGTAGGCCCCGCCCGCCTTCAGGACGGCGACGACCGCGACGATCATGTCCAACGAGCGCTCCAGGCACAACGCGACCAGACAGTCCCTGCCGACGCCCAGGGCACGCAGGCGGTGCGCTAGCTGGTTGGCCCGTCGGTCCAGCTCGCCGTAGGTGAGCATCACACCCTCGTGCACCACCGCCGGCGCGTCCGGAGCACGTGCGACCTGATCGGCGAACATCTCGTGCAGGCAGCCTGCGGGCTCGCCCGGCGCGACGGCCACGGACATCCCCAGTGCTTCGTCACGCTGCTGCTCGCCCAGCAGCCGCAGCTCCGCGACCCGCCGCCCCGGATCCTCGAGCGCCGCTCTCAGAAGCATCTCGTAGTGCTCGAGCATGCGGTCGATGGTGTCCGCCTCGAACAGCTCCGTCGAGTACTCGAAGGACAGGCGCAGGCCCTCGTCGCTCTCGAGCGTGAGAACCGCCAGATCGAACTTCGAGGTGCTGCGCTCCAGCTCGACGATGCTCGTCTTCAGCCCCGAGAGCTCCAACGGCCGCCCGCCGGCGTGCTGCAGCGCGAAGAGCACCTGGACGATCGGCGCATGGCCGAGCCCGCGTTCGGGGTTGAGCTCGGCGACCAGTCGATCGAAGGGCATGTCCTGGTGGGCATACGCGTCGAGCGTGACGTCCCGAGCGTTGCGCAGAAGCTCGGAGAACGTCGGGTCCCCGCTCAGGTCGCTACGCAGGGCCAGCGTGTTCGAGAAGAACCCGATCAGGTCCTCGAGCTCGACGCGGCTCCGCGAAGCCACCGGCGTGCCGACGACGATGTCGTCCTGGTCGCTGTAGCGGGAGAGAAGCGCAGTGAGTCCAGCGAGGAGGACCATGAAAAGCGTGGCGCCCTCTGCATGGCCGATCGCCTTGAGCTGGGCGGTCAAGGCCGCATCGAGCCAGAGCCGGCGATGAGCGCCGCTCGATCCCTGAAACGGCGGGCGAGGGCGGTCGGTCGGCAGGTCGAGCAGGCTCGGCGCCCCTTCGAGCGCGCGTCGCCAGTGGGCGAGCTGGCCGTCGAGTCGTGACCCTTGCAGCGTCTCCCGCTGCCAGACCGCGAAATCGCCGTATTGCACCGGGAGCTCAGGAAGCACGGCCGGACGCCTTTCGATTCCCGCGTTGTAGAGCTCGGCAAGATCTCGCTTCAACACGCCCATCGACCAGCCGTCGGCGACGCTGTGGTGCAGCGCCAGGATCAACAGGTGCTCGTCTTCGTCGAGGCGGGCCAGGCTCGCCCGCAGGAGCGGGCCCTCGGCGAGGCTGAAGCGCTCCGCCAGCACCCCCGAGGCCAGCTCACGCGCCGCGAGCTCGGAATCGGGTTCTTTCGAGACGTCGATCACGTCGAGCCGTACAGCCTCGGCGGGAGCCACCCGCTGGAACACTTCCCCGAGCTCCTCAAAAAACGTCGTCCGCAGCACCTCGTGCCGGCCGATGAGCTTCGAGAGGGCATCCGCCAGCGCGCCGACCGCGAGCGGGCCCGAGAGCCGGATCAGAAACGGGATCGTGTAGGCGGTGCTCTCTGGCTCCAGCCGGTGCAGCAGCCAGAGCCGCTGCTGTCCGAAGGACGCCGGGAACACGAGCGGCTCGACCTGAGGCGCCGCGACGACATCCATGTCTGCCATGCCTATGCGTCCTTCTCTCGAACACCAGCGGTCAGCGTGCTCTGCCGACCGTCGAACGAACAGTTCACATGCTGATGTTACAGGCCGCGCCGATCGGAGGGCAAGGCGACCGTCCCGTGCGACGGTGGTGGGCGTAGATCAGCGCACGCTGAACCTCACGCGCCGTCTTCTCGCGGGCGCGGAGTTGCCGGTGATCCCGGCGCGGTCGGTCCCGAAGGCCCTCACGCGATAGCTGCCGGTCGCCAACCGGATCCGCCGCGAAACCCTGTACATCCAGGTTCCGTGCCTGCCGAGGTTCGCTGTGAGGCGCACCGGTCGGCTGCAGCGGCGACGAACGAAATCCCTCGCGGGATCGAGCCAGCGGCACTTCGTCGTCCCGTCGCGAAGCTGTTGCACCGTCAAGGACACGGTCGCGACGCCGGAATCGTCGGAGGCGGTGCCCGCGAAGCGGAGTGTCCGGCGGCGGTGGCTCCTGCCCGATCTGAGGGCCTGACGAGCCCGGGGCTTCGAGATGCTCACCGCCGGTGCCACGGTGTCTGAGGAGCTTCCGCCTGCCGTAGAAGGGGCGGGCAGGTTGCGTTGCCAGAAGCTCCAACTCTCGGCGTCGGCGTCGAAGCCGTCGATCCCGTCGACCCCGGGCTCTCCATGACCGCCGCCGATGACCTTGAAGGAGCTCGTGGCACTTCCTGCGACGGCACAGGATCCGTAGACCTTGCGGATCAGGTGTGCGCTGACCTGGGTGGTGTCCGGCGTGTCGCTGCAGCCCAGCGCCGCGCCGAAGACGCGCTGGCCGAAGCTCTTGTCGCCGGCGAGCTGCGCGGCGCCGAACGTCCAGCGATTCCGCGCATCCGTGAAGCCTGATTCGAGACAGGCCACATGAGAGGGACATGCATTCCTCCAGATGGTGTCCTGATCGCCGAAGATCCATTGCGCCGAGAAGTTGACGTTCGGATGGGCGCCAAGCACCGCCGCGCAGCGCGGCAGGACGCTCGGGTCGTTGTTGAGCGAAGGGGAGATCATCGGGGCACTCACGGCGCTGTATCCGCTGAACCGCCCGCTCGTCTGCGGATCGCACATGAGATCCTCGACCATGGTGCCGCCCTTCGAGCTTCCGGAGGCGAAGACCTGTGTCGGGTCGATGTTCTCGCAGGGACTCGCGCCAGAGCACTCGACGGCGTCGAGAATGGCCTTGATCCACGGGGCATCGTCGCAGGAGGCGTTCCCAGCCGGCCCGCAATCGCGAGCGCCGAGGGTCTGCGGATCCGGATTGGTGGCCAGGCTCGCGTACTGGCAGGCGCTGGAGGTACCATTGCAGTGGACGTCGTTCGGTATGACCAGCACGGCGAAGCCGTTGCTCACCGCTACCTTGAACCAGCCGCTGTTCGTGATGGTGACCACCAGGGGGACCGGATTGTTGAGCGAGTTGGTCAGTCCGAGGGGTCGATAGAACCTGTATGTCCGCGTCACGGTCTTTCCGGCGCCGTCGTCCACGTCGATCGAGTGCAGCACGGAGCCGCCCGGCCGGCACGGACTCGGTGTGCAGACGGCTCGGCTGGCCGCCTTGCCCCGTCCGAGCGGCGACGTCGCAGGCGCCTGCGGCGAGCGGTTGCCGCTCGCTGGCGAGGCGTCCGGAAGCGCTGCTTCCGAGCCGCACGCCATCAGCACCGAGGCCGTCGCGCCGACGAGACAAACCGTGGCGCAACGGAGCAGGAGGCCCAGCCTGGAGGGACCCGGGAGCGCATCCTTGCTCACGGCTCGCAGGCTACCAGCGTCTGACGGCCGTCCGGGCGCATGATCTGGGTGCTCGTCGCACTGCGCGACGGCGGCTGCTCGCGGCCGGGCCCGGCGTGCAGGAGGCCTGACGCGTGCCGCCAGCTCATCCGCCTAGCTGGCGTCAGCGGTCTCGTATTCGCATGGGCGGGGCGCTGCCCCGACCCGCATACCACCACCTGCTGCACAGCTACAACCGCCTCCGGGCCTGCGCGGGCCGGGGACCGGGAAGGGACCGAATCCTTCCCGACTTCCTCCTCATCGGCGCGGCCAAGTCGGGGACGACGACCCTCCATGCCTGGTTGGCGGCTCATCCCTACGTCGCGCCGCCGACCACCAAGGAGGTGCACTACTTCGACTACGAGTTCTACCGCGGCGAAGACTGGTATCGCTCGCATTTTCCGCAGGAGGCCGAGCGCGCGGCCTTCGCGCAGGAGCACGGACGGCCGTTTCTGACGGGTGAGTCGAGCCCGACGTACCTGTCGCACCGCTGGGCGCCGGATCGGATCGCCCAGTCCCTCCCTGGGGCGCGGTTCCTCCTGGCGCTTCGAAACCCGGTCGATCGCGCGTACTCGCAGTACAACATGTCGATCCGCGAGGAGCTCGAGGATCTCTCCCTCGAGGAGGCCCTGGAGTGCGAGCAGCACCGGCTGGCGCCGGAGATCGCGAGATCTCGGCGCGACCGGCACTACCGCAGCGATCCGCTCGCCAAGCACTCCTATCTGCATCGCAGCCACTACGACGATCAGGTCGAGCGCTGGCTGCGGCTGTTTGACCGCGAGCGCCTCCACGTCGTGCGGGCGGAGGATCTCGCCGAGACTCCGGCGGAGACGCTGGCCGGCATCCACGCGTTCCTCGGCCTGCCGCCGCACAGCGCGGCGGACCTGCCGCACCTGCACACGGCCAGCTACGACCCGATGGCGCCCACCACCCGCGCTTGGCTGGTCGACTACTTCCGTCCGCGCAACGAGCGCCTGTCCGAGCTCTTGGGCTTCGATGTCGACTGGGACCGCTGAGCCGGTGCGCTCCCGACTGCAGTCCACGCTCGCGCACCTCTGGCAGGACGCGCTCGAGGTCGACCACGTGGGGCTCGACGACAACTTCTTCACCCTCGGCGGGGACTCGCTGGCCGCCATTCGGATGCTCGCGGACGTCGAGGACGTCCTGCTCGCCCACGTGCCCTTCAGCGACTTCCTTCAGGCGCCGACCGTCGCGGGCCTGGCGGCCGCCGTCGGCCAGGGGCGCAGGGCCGGCTCCCGCGACGCGGCGCCGGCGCCGGTCGCGGAGGTCGCCGCGCGCGTGCCGTGCACGCTCGCCCAGGAGCGGCTCTGGTTCCTCGATCAGGCCGGGGCGGGCGCCGCGTACAACCTGCCGCTGTGCGCGCGTGTGCGCGGCGCGCTCGACGAGGTCGCGCTGACGCGCGCCCTGCGGGAGGTGGTGCGCCGCCACGCGGCGCTGCGGACGACCATCGCCGGCGAGGACGGGTCCCCCGTGCAGGTGGTCGCCCCGGACATGCCGACCGAGCTCGAGCGCCAGGATCTGCGCGCCCACCCCGAGCGCGAGGCGGAGGCGCGCCGCCGCGCGGAGGCGCTCGTGGCGACGCCCTTCGACCTCGAGCGCGGGCCGCTGCTGCGCGCCGCCCTGCTGCGCCTCGCAGAAGACGAGCACGTCCTCGCCCTGGCCTTTCACCACATCATCTGCGACGGCTGGTCGCACGCGGTCGTGTTCCGCGAGCTCGGCGCCCTGTACGCGGCGTACGCGCGCGGGGAGGACCCGGTCCTGCCGGCGCCGGCCGTGCAGTACCCGGACTTCGCCCGGCGCCAGCGCGCGACGCTCGAGCCGGCGGCGCTGGCCGGGCAGCGGGCCTGGTGGCGCGAGCGCCTGGCCGGGGGCCCGGCCGCGCTGGAGTTGGCGACCGACCGGCCGCGTCCGCCCGTCCTGACTCAGCACGGGGCCACGCGGCGCTCGACCCTGACGGCGGACACGACGGCCGGGGTGCGGGCGCTCGCCCGTGCCGCGGGCGCGACGACCTTCGCCGCGCTGCTCGCCGCCTACGCCGCGCTGCTGTCGCGCCACAGCGGCCAGGAGACCGTCATGGTCGGCTCCACCACGGCCGGGCGCGACCGCGCGGAGCTCGAGAGCGCCGTCGGGTTCTATGCGAACACGGTCGTGCTCCGCGCCGAGCTCGGCGGCGACCCGACGTTCGCCGAGCTGGTCGGGCGCATGCGCGACGTCGTCCGCGACGCGGTCGCGCACCAGCAGGTGCCGCTGGAGTGGCTCGTCGCCGACCTCGGCGTGGAGCGCGACGCTGGCCGCCATCCGATCTTCCAGGTCTTCTTCGCGCAGACGCCCCCGGCGCCGCTCCCGATCGAGGGCGCCGAGCCGTACCCGGTCAGCCTCCCGGGCGCGCGCTTCGAGATCGTGCTGTCCGTGGAGGAGGACGACCTGCTCACCCTCGTCTGGGAGTACAGCACCGACCTCTTCGACGCCGCGACGGCCGAGCGCCTCGATCGCCACTACGTGCACCTGCTCGAGGCGGCGCTGGCCGGCCCGGACGTCCCGATCGGGCGGCTGGCGCTGATGAGCGAGGACGAGCGCCGCGAGCTGGCCGTCCGATCGGCCGCCGCCGCGCCGGACCAGCCGGTGGCCTGCCTGCACGAGCTGTTCTCGGCTCAGGCGGCGCGCACGCCCGACGCGCCGGCGGCCGTGCACGAGGGCGTGATGCTCACCTACGGCGAGCTGGACCGGCGGGCCAATCGGCTGGCGCACCGCCTGCGCGCCTTGGGCGTGGGCCGCGAGGTGCCGGTCGCGTTGTGCCTGGAGCGCTCGCTGGACATGATCGTCGCGGTCGTCGCCGTCCTGAAGGCGGGCGGGGCCTACGTGCCGATGGACCCGGAGAATCCCGCGGAGCGTCTCGGCCACGTGCTGGGCGACACCGGCGCTCCGGTGCTGCTCACCCACGAGCGCCTGCTCGACCGGTTGCCGGGCTACGAGGCGGCGGTGGTCTGCCTGGATCGGGATGCGGCATCGCTGTCGCGCGAGCCCACGACGAGCCCCGAGGCGGGCTCCGTCCCGGAGGATCTGGCCTATGTCATCTACACGTCGGGCTCCACGGGCGCCCCGAAGGGCGTGCAGGTCGAGCATCGCAACGTCGCTCGGCTGTTCAGCTCGACGGAGGGGTGGTTTGGCTTCGGACCCGCGGACACGTGGGCGCTGCTGCACTCCTACGCGTTTGACTTCTCGGTGTGGGAGATGTGGGGCGCGCTCTTGCACGGCGGCAGGCTGGTCGTCCCCTCGCATTGGACGGTCCGCTCGCCCGAGGCGCTGGCGCGGCTGTTGGCGTTCGAGCGGGTGACGGTGCTCAACGCGACGCCGAGCCTGTTCACCGCCGCCATGGACGAGCTGTTGTGGGTGGCCGACCAGCTCGCCGTGCGCGTCGTCGTGTTCGGCGGCGAGGCGCTGCGTCCCGCGGCGCTGGCGCCGTGGTTCGAGCACTTCGGCGACGGCGGCCCGACGCTGGTGAACATGTACGGGATCACCGAGACGACCGTCCACGTCACCTACCTGCCGATCGGCCCAGCGGCCGTCGAGCGCGGCGGGAGCCCGATCGGGGCGCCGCTGCCCGACCTCGAGCTCCACGTCCTCGACGGACTGGGCGCGCCGGTTCCCGTCGGCGTCCCCGGCGAGATCCACGTCGGCGGCGCGGGCGTGGCGCGCGGGTATCTCAACCGGCCCGAGCTGACGGCCGAGCGCTTCGTGGCCAACCCGTTCGGGGAGGGGCGGCTGTATCGCAGCGGCGATCTGGCGCGCCGGCTCCCCGGCGGCGGGCTGGACTTCCTCGGCCGCGGCGACGCGCAGGTCAAGGTCCGCGGGTACCGGATCGAGCTGGGCGAGATCGAGAGCGCCCTGCTCGGCCACGACGCCGTCTCGGAGGCGGCGGTGATCGCGCTGCAGGTCGGCGAGGGGGACACGCGCCTGGCCGCATACGTCGTCCCGGCCGGCGCGGGCCCCGAGGCCGGCCGCCTGCCCGCGGCGCTTGGGGCGCACCTCGAGCAGCACCTGCCGGCGCACATGGTGCCCGCCTCGATCGTGGCCGTCGACGCGCTCGCCCTGACGGCCAACGGCAAGCTCGATCGCGGCGCGCTGCCGCCGCCGGCGTGGGTGCAGGGGGGAGGGTCCGCGGCGTCCGTCGCGCCGCAGAGCGCCACCGAGCAGGCGGTGGCGGAGGTCTGGCGGGAGGTTCTCGGCATCGAGCGGGTCGGCGCGCAGGACAGCTTCTTCGCCCTCGGCGGTCACTCGCTGCTGGCCGCCCGGATCGCCACCAAGGTGCGCGACCGCTTCGCGATCGAGCTCTCCGTGCGGGCGCTGTTCGATCACCCGACGCTCGCCGCGTTCGCGGCCCGCGTCGACGGCGCCCGGGCGCCAGAGACCCCTGAGGCGTCCGCGGGAGCCCCGGCAGGAGTGGCCGATCCGGACCACCGCCAACCACTCGCGTTCGGCCAGCAGCAGCTGCTCTTCTTCGACGTCCTGCGGCCCGGCACCCCCGTCTACAACGCCGCGCTGTCCGTCGAGGTCGACGGGCCGCTGGAGCTCGAGGCGCTGCGCCGGGCGCTGGACGGCGTCGTCGGACGCCACGAGCCGCTGCGGACCGTGTTCGCGTGGGAGCGCGACGAGCCGGGCCAGGTGGTCCTGACGCGCTGGGCCGTCGAGCTCGAGGTCGTCGACCTCGGCCACCTCGACGGCCCGGCGCGCGACGCCGAGCTGCGCCGGCTGGAGCGCGGGCACGCCCGGCGGCCCTTCGATCTCGCCCGCGACCTGATGCTGCGGGCCACGGTCTTCCGGCTCGGCCCCGGGCGGCACGTGCTGCTGCTGCAGCCGCACCACATCGCCGTGGACGGATGGTCCGTCGAGATCCTCTTCTCCGACCTCTCCGAGCTCTACGCGGCCGAGCGGACCGGCCGGGCGCCGGCGCTCGCGCCGCTCGAGGCCCGCTACTCGGACTTCGCGCGCTGGCAGCGCGAGCGCGTGAGCGGCGCCCGGCGCGATCGCGACGTCGCCTACTGGCGCCGGCAGCTCGCGGGAGCGCGCGACACGCCCCCGCTGCCCGCCGACCGGCCGCGGCCGCCGGAGCAGACCTTCGAAGGCGAGAACCTCGTGGTGACCCTCCCGCCGCGCCTGGCGCAGGCCGTGCTCGACGTCGCACGCGCCCATCAGGCCACCCCGTACATGGTGCTGCTCGCGGCCTTCGCGACGTTGCTGTACCGGGCGGGGGGCCACGACGACATCCTCGTGGGCACGCCGAGCGCCAACCGCGGATCGGCCGAGTTCGAGCCGTTGGTCGGCTACTTCACCAACACGCTCGTCCTCCGCCTCCGGCTCGGCGGCAACCCGGGCTTCGCCGACCTGCTCGATCGGGTCCGCGCGATCGCGCTGGAGGCGTTCGACCACCAGGAGCTGCCGTTCGAGCAGGTCGTGGAGGCGGTCGGCGGCCGCCGCGACCCCGGCGCCAACCCGCTGTTCCAGGTGAACTTCCGGGCGCGGGTCGGCACGGCGCCCGAGCTGGCGCTCTCCGGGACGACCACGAGCTGGACCATGGCCGACATCGGGATCTCGCGCTTCGACCTCGCGCTCGAGGTGCACGTGGGACAGGACGGCCTCGAGTGCATCTTCGAGTACAACACGGAGCTGTTCGAGGCCGACACGATCGCGTCGCTGGCCGGCGACTTCGAGGCCCTGCTCGAGCACGTCGCCGGGGCGACCGAGACGCGCCTGCTGGCGATCCCGCTGCGCTCGCCGGAGGAGCTGGCGGGCCACCGGGCCGACATCCGCAGCTTCCGGCGCCGGCGCGCCTGACGCCTAGCGCACCACCGTTGACCGCCTGACGGCGGTCGTATGGCACGGAAACGCTCTCCGGGCCTCGGGCCCGCCGAGCGGCTCGTGAAGCCGGCGTCGATCGGGATGACGGCGCCCGTGAGGGACTTGGCGCCGCTCGAGCTCAGCCACACGGCGGCGGCGGCGACGTCCTCGGCGTCGACCAGCGACCCGAGCGGATGGTGCTGGATCGAGAGGGCCTCGTAGTCGGCGATCTCGAGCTCGAGCATGCCGGCCACGCCCTGGAGCATCCCGGAGTCCAGCCGCGGATCGTCGCGCACGGACGTCGGGCAGATGGCGTTGACGCGGATCGAGAAGGGCGCGTAGTCGAGGGCGAGCGCCCGCGTGAGGCCGACCACGCCGTGCTTGGCCGCGACGTAGTTCGCGAAGTAGGGGAACGCCACGAGACCCGCCGTCGAGCTGACGTTGACGATCGTGCCCGAGCGCCGCCGGACCATCTCGCCCAGAACCGCCTTCGAGCAGCGCCAGACCCCGCTCAGATCGACGTCGAGCAGCGCCGACCACTCGGCCTCGGAGAGCTCGTGGGCCAGCTTACCGCCCGGCCCGACGATCCCGGCGTTGTTGACGAGCACGTCGACCGGGCCGAGGTCTGCGCGGCAGCGGCCGATGGCCGCCTCGACCTGGCGGGCGTCGCGCACGTCGGCGAGCGCGGTCACGACCTTCACGCCGAGACCCCGGCAGCGCTCGCCGGTGACCTCGAGCTGCTCCGGGGTGCCGAGCGGATACGGGCACTCCTCGATGTCCGCGCCGATGTCCGTCAACAACAGGTCGGCGCCCGTGCCGGCGAAGGCCAGGGCCGTCGCCCGGCCGATGCCGCGCGCGGCGCCGGTGATGACCACCGTCCGGCTCAAGGCGACGTGCGTCCGGCGGCGTCCGGCGTCCTCTGGCCCAGGTACTCCTGGAGTCGGTCGCGCACCACGAGCACATGAGGCTCGGCCATCAACGGGCGGTTGTCGAGGTGGTCTCCGGGGACGGGATACGACAGGATCCCGCCGGACGCGAACGGCCCCCATCCGAGCTCGGGGTCCTCGTAGAGCCCCTCGCCGTAGAGCATCACGATCTCGCCGGGATACACGCCTTCCTGGTAGGCCCGCTCCGCCCGGCCGTGCAGCCCGAGGAAGAAGCGCTCGCGCGCCTCCTCCGGGATCGGGCGGTCGTTGGCGAGCGCCACGCGCACCGCTGCACGCGTCACCCGCCGCCGCGCGGCCCCCACCAAACGGCGCGGCTCGCGGAGAGCACGGGCGGCGCGGGCTCCGGCGCTCATCGGCGCAGGCGCGGGCGCGACGCCGTTCGCGGCTCTTCTCGCCTCGAAGCGGCTGCGCAGGGACGGCTGCGCGCCGCGCCAGCCCCAGGTGCGGATCCACGTCGGGCTGGGGCCGGTGAGCATGGCGAGCAGCGCGACCTCCTCGCCCTCGCGCGTGAGCGTGATCGCCATCTCGAACGCGACGATCGTCCCGAAGCAGTACCCGGCCAGGTGATAGGGCCCGTGCGGCTGCACGGTGCGGATCTCGGAGAGGTAGTGCGCCGCCATCTCCTCGACGGTGGTCAGGGGTGCGGTGCGGCCGTAGAGTCCGCGTGACTGCAGGCCGTAAAACGGCTGGTCCTCGCCGAGCGCCCGGGCCAGCGGCTCCAGCAGCAGGATCGTTCCCGCGCCTCCGTGGACGCAGTAGATGGGAGGCCGCGAGCCCCTCGGCTGGATCGGCACGAGGGAGGTCCAGCGCGGCGCGTCGCCGTCCTCGAGCAGACGGGTGAGCGCCTCGACGGTGGGCGCCTGGAAGAGCGCCCCGAGCGGAAGCCGGTTGCCGAGCTCGCGCTCGATGCTCGTAAACAGGCGCGCCGCCATGAGCGAGCTCACGCCGAGGTCGAAGAAGTTGTCGGTCACGCCGATCGGGCGCATGTCGAGCGTGGCCTCCCAGATCTCCACCAGACGGCGCTCGAGCGGCGTGCGGGCCGCGACGCGGGCGCCGTCGTCCGGGCGCTCGCGCGACGGCGCGGGCAGCGCCTTGCGGTCGACCTTGCCGTTCGGGGTCAGCGGCATGCGCTCCAGCCCCACCACGGCGGAGGGGACCATGGAGTCGGGCAGGACCTCGAGCAGCGCGCGGCGCAGGCCCGATCCGTCCGGGGCGGCGCCGTTCGCGGTGACGACGTAGGCCACGAGCTCGGCCTCGCCCGCCGGCGAGGGGTGGGCGACCACGACGGCCTGCGCGACCGCGGGCAGGCGCTCGAGCGCGACCTCGATCTCTCCGAGCTCGATCCGGAACCCGCGGATCTTGACCTGATGGTCCAGCCGCCCGAGGTACTCGAGCACCCCGTCCGGCCGCTGCCGGACGAGATCCCCTGTCCGGTACAGCCGCCGGCCGATCCCCGGAAGCTCGACGAAGCGCTCGGCGGTCAACTCGGGGCGCTGGAAGTAGCCCCTGGCCAGGCCCTCGCCGCCGATGTAGAGCTCGCCCGCGGCGCCCGCGGGAAGGGGCGTGCCGTCGTCGTCGACGACGTGGAGGTCGGTGTTGGCGATCGGGAGGCCGATCGGGATCGGCGGCTGCGCGGACTCCAGGCGCAGGCACGTCGACCAGATCGTGGTCTCCGTCGGACCGAACATGTTCCACAGCTCGCCGCAGCGCGCCAGCAGCTCGGCGGCCAGCGCGGCGGGCAGCGCCTCGCCGCCGCACAACGCGCGCAGCTCGCGCCGGCCGCGCCACCCGCTGTCGACGAGCAGGCGCCAGGTCGCGGGCGTGGCCTGCATGACCGTCGCGCCGCAGGCGTCGAGCAGCGCCGCCAGGGCGACGCCGTCGCCCGTGGTCGGCCGCGACGCGAGCACCACGCGGCCCCCCGCGACGAGCGGGAGGAAGAGCTCGAGCCCGAAGATGTCAAAGCACGGCGTGGTCACCGAGACCAGCGTGTCCTGCTCGCCGAATCCCGGCACTTCGCGCATCGTCCACATGAAGTTGCACAGCGCGCGATGGGGGACCATCACGCCCTTCGGACGGCCGGTCGAGCCGGACGTGTAGATCACGTAGGCGAGGTCCTCGGGGCGGGGCTCGGCCGCAGCCCCGACGGGCTCCGGCGCCGGGAGATCGTCTGAGACGTCGAGGCGCACGACCGCCGGAGCGGCGTCGGGCAGGGCCGCGACCGTCTCCGCGTGCGCCAGCACGAGCACCGCGCCGGAGTCCTCGAGCATGAGCTCGAGCCGCTGCGCCGGATAGGCCGGGTCCAGCGGCACGTAGGCCGCGCCGGCGCGCAGCACGCCGAGCAGTCCCACGGCGAGGTCGAGCGAGCGGTCGAGGCAGATACCGACCACGGACCCCGCGCCGATCCCGCTCGCGCGCAGCCGCGCGGCGAGCCGGCGCGTGCGCTCGTCGAGCTCGGCGTAGGTGAGCCGGCCGCCGCCGTCGAGCTCCACGGCCACGGCGCCGGGCCGTCGCCGGGCCGTCGCCAGGACGAGCCCGTGCAGCGTCTGATCCCGGGGGAACGGCGTGCCTCCAACCATGGAACCCGAGGGCGTCTCCGTCGCCACGCGCCGATCCTAGCCGCCGCGACGTGGTACTCATAGGCCGATGCCCCCGGGTGCCAGTTGACAGCCGTGCCGCCCGCCCTCGAGCGCGGCGCCGCCACCGGGGACGGCCGGTCCGCGCTCCGCGCCCTCGTCTCCGCGGGCCGGTTCGCCGAGGCCTGGGGCCTGTTGCGTCCGCTCCTGCGGACGCGCGACGAGGCGTGGGTCTGGAGCGCGGCGCGCAACGTGCTCCGCGCCGGCGCGCGGAACGAGTGGTCGCCGCCGAGCAGCCGCAGCGCGCGCCTGGGGATCCTGTGCACGTACACGGGCGCCGACCTCGCCGACCACCTCGAGATCGCCTGCCGCGCGCTGGACATCGACGTCGAGCTCTACGCCGCGCCCTACGGGCAGCTCGAGCAGGAGGTGCTCGCCTCCGGTACGCCGCTGGCCGCGTTCGAGCCGACGCATGTCCTGGTCGCGCCGACGGCGGCCGACCTCGGCCTCCCCGAGCTCGCCGACGACGGCGGCGCGCGGGTGGACGAGCAGGAGCGGCGGTGGCGCTCGCTGTGGGCCGGGCTCGCCGGCGTCGGGGCCCGGGTCCTCCAGCACAGCTTCGTCGTGCCCGACGAGACCCCGCTCGGGCATCTGGCCCTGAGGCTCCCGGACAGCCGTCCGTCGCTCGTGCGCCGGGTCAACGACCGCCTCGGGGCGGCCGCCGGATCCGACGTCCTGCTGGTGGACTGCGACCGCCTGGCCTCGCGGCTGGGCAAGGACAGGTGGTCGGACCCGCGGCTGTGGTACTCCGCGCGCCAGCCGTTCTCCTACGCAGCGCTTCCGCTGCTGGCCCGCGAGACCGCCGCCGTGCTGGCGGGCGATCTCGGGCTCGGGGCCCGCTGCGTGATCGTGGATCTGGACAACACGCTCTGGGGCGGCATCGTCGCCGAGGAGGGGCCCGGCGGGGTCGTCGTAGGCGAGGGCCCGGACGGCGAGGCGCACGCGGCCTTCCAGGAGTACCTCAAGGGGCTCGCCCGGTGCGGCGTCCTGCTGGCCGTGGCCTCCAAGAACGACCTCGAGGCCGCCCGGGGCCCGTTTGAGACCAACGTGCGCATGCGGCTCGGGCTCGAGGACTTCGCCGTCTTCGTCGCCGACTGGCGGCGCAAGCCCGAGCAGGTCGAGGAGATCGCCCGGACGCTCGGCCTGCCGCTCGAGTCCTTCGTGTTCGCCGACGACAACCCCGCCGAGTGCGCGGAGGTCGCCGCCGCGCTGCCGTCGGTCGACACCGTCGCGCTCGCGGGGTCGCCCTCGACGTTCGTGCGCGCGCTGGCCGCCAGCCCCCGCTTCGAGGCGCCGGCGCTGACCGCCGCCGACGCCGGCCGCCGGCGGTCCTACCAGGGTCGCGCCCAGGCCGAGGACCTGCGCGGGCGGGCCGGGTCGCTCGAGGCCTTCTGGAGCTCGCTGCGCATGCGCGCGGTCGTGGGCGACCTCGACGCGCACGGTGCGCTGGACCGGGCGGCCCAGCTCACCCAGAAGACCAACCAGTTCAACCTGACCCTCGTGCGCAGGACCCGGGAGGAGCTGCGCGGCCTGCTGGAGCCCGGGGCGGTGCTCGCCAAGACGCTCGCGCTCTCCGATCGCTTCGCCGACCACGGCCTGATCGGCCTGGCGCTCGCCGTCGCGGACCCCGACGACCCGCGGACGGCGGTCGTCGACACGCTGCTGCTCAGCTGCCGCGTGATCGGGCGCACGGCGGAGGTCCACCTGCTGGCGCACCTCTCCCGCGCTGCGCTTTCGGCGGGGTTCGCGCGGCTGCGCGGCGTGTACGTCCCCGGTCCCCGCAACGGCCTCGTCGCCGAGCTGTATCCCAAGCTCGGCTTCACCGCGGTGCCGGGGTCCGCCGGCCGGGCGTGGGAGCGCGACCTGGCCGCGCATGGACCGCTCGAGAGCCGGTGGATCGAGGATGCCCCGTGACGCTCGCGGACTTCGATGCCACGTTCGAGGAGGTCCTGCAGGACGTCCTCGGGTGGGACGTGGCGTTCGCCGACGACGACGGGCCGCGCACGGTGGAGGCCTGGGACTCGCTCATGCAGGTCCGCCTCGTCCACGAGCTCGAGACCCGCTTCGGCGTGCGCCTGCCCGACGACGCGCTGCTCGGCGAGCAGACCGTCGGCTCGCTTCGCTCGCTGGTGCGTGAGCGTGCGCAGCCGGCCTAGCGCGCCCGCGCCGGAGCGCGCGTTGCGGATCACCACCGACGACGTCGAGCGCTTCGCGGCGGCCAGCGGCGATCACAACCCCCTGCACCTCGACCCCGTGTTCGCCCGGCGCACCGCGTTCGGGCAGCCCGTCGTGCACGGCGCCCTGGCGGCCGTGGCGCTGCTCGGATGCCTCCCGGCCGGGTCGCTGGCCGCCCTGCGCCGCCTGCGCGTGTCGTTCGCCGGGCCCGTGCTGCCCGGTGTGGCGGTGGCGGCGGCGGTCGGCCCCGACGCGCGGCGCCCGGACAGGTGGTGGGGGACGCTGTCGGCGCGCGGCAAGCAGCTGCTGCGCCTGGAGGCCTGGTCGGGGGGCGAGGCGCCGCCGGAGCCCCGCTGGCTCGACGTCGGCCGGGGCGGGGGCCCGATGCGCGACACGCCGGCCGACGTCGAGCTCGCGGCGGTGGCCGCGGGCGACGAGGTCGCCGGCGAGTACGGGGCGGGCGCGGAGCTGGCGGAGCTGGCTCGCCGCTGGGACGCGCAGGCCCTCGATCCCGGGCTGCTGGAGGCGCTGGCCTGGTCGAGCTACGTCGTCGGGATGGAGCTGCCGGGGCTTCGCAGCCTGCTCGCCGGCCTGCGCCTGTCGAGCCCCGGCAGCGCCGCACCAGGCCCGGCGCGGCATCGGATCCGGGTCGTGCAGGCCGATCCGCGCACGGGGCGGTTGCTCCTCGAGGGGCGGCTCGCCGGCCCGGCCGGTCCGCGGGCGGTCGCGTCGATCGAGGCCTTCGGCCGGCCGCGCTCGGTGGCCCGCGCGCCGATCGCCGCCTCCTCGACCGCCGCCGCGCAGGGAGCCGTCGTCGTGGTCGGCGGCAGCCGCGGCTTCGGGGCGGCGCTCGTGCTCTCGCTGCTGGAGGCGGGATACGGCGTGCACGCGCTCTACGCCGTGTCGCGGGACGCGGCCGAGGAGCTGCGCCCGGCCGCCGGCGCGCACGTCGCCCGGCTCAGCCTGCACCAGGTCGACGCGCGCGACGCGAGCGGCGTCGAGCGCGTGGCCGCGGCGGTGCGGGAGAGCGGGGAGCCGCTGCGCGGCGTGGTCCTCAACGCGGCGCCGCCGCCGCTGGGGATGCGCGTCACCAGCGCCTCGGCTAAAGAGCTGGCCGACTACGTCTCCGACAGCCTCGGCCGGGTCGCGGTGCCGCTCGGCGGCCTGCTCCCGCTGCTGGGGCGACAGGGCGCCTGGATGCTGTTCAGCTCGACCGCCGCGATGGCCGAGCCGCCGCTCGAGTGGCCGCACTACCTGGCCGCGAAGGGGGCCATGGAGGGCCTGGCCCGGTGGGCGGCGGCCGCCCGGCCCGACGCCCGGGTCGTCGTGTTCCGCGCGCCCAAGATGCAGACGGACCTCACGAGCTCGCCGAGCGGCGCCATGGGGGCCGTCTCCGCTGACGCCGTCGCGCACTGGCTCGTCGGGCGGATCGCCGGGGACGCGCTCCATCCCGGCTTCAACGTCGTCGACCCTCCGGCCCCCGCATGAGGACCGGGTACTGGGAGGAGCTCGCGGCCTGCGGGGAGGCCTTCACGTGCTACAGCGCGGCTCTGGCGGCATGGACGGCCACCGACGACGCGGACTGGCCCGCCACCCTGGGGGCCGGCCTGTACCTCGTCCTCACCGAGGAGGGCGGCGGCCTGTTCGGCTTCTCGCACTTCCCGCCGGGGCTCGGTCGGACTCTCGGGCTGGCGCGCCGGGGGTCCGACGACGCGGGTGCGGCGATGGCGGCGCTGCGGGAGGAGCTGAAGGCCCGTGGCCGCGTCATCGTGAGCGGCGACGGCTTCCGCCTGCCCTGGCACGTGGCCTGCGGGCGCCGGCACGTGCCGCACTGGTTCACGCTCGTCGGGAGCCCGGACGCCCCGGCGCTCGTCGACCCCTTCGAGTGCCGGACCGAGCTGGGCTGGCAGCGCCCGACGCGCCGGTCGCTGTCGTGGGAGGAGCTGCCCGACCTGGTCGCGGGCCTGCCGGGCGACGACCCCGTCCTGACGCTGCGCGAGGCGTTCGCCCTCGGCGCCGACGACCGGCCGCTGCCGGGCCGTCGCATCGCCTGGCTCTCGGCCGGGGCGCCCGGCGACCCGCCGCGCCCCGCGCACGGGACGGCGGGCCCGGACGCGCTGCGCCGGCTCTCGCGCCACTTCCGCGAGCACGGAGCGCACGCGGACGCCTATCGACAGGCCGACGACCTGTGGTCCGTGGCCCGGCATCGAGCCTTCTTCGCGCGGCAGGCCGGAGCCGCGGCCCGCGATCCGGCGCGGGCCGGGTGGGTGGCCGACCACCTCGCCCCGCTGGTGGCGCGGTGGGCGCACGTCGCCCCGCTGCTGATGCAGGCCCGGCTCGGGGTCCAAGCCGGGCGTGCGCCGTCCTCTAGCCTGCCGGAGGCGCTGCTCGAGCTCGCTGAGCGCGAGTCCGTCGCCGCGGCGTGCCGCCCGGACTTCGGATGACGTCGGCCGCACGGTCCGGAGGCGCCGCGCAAGATCGGTCGAAGGTCGGACGTTAAACCGCGAAGCCCGTGCCGCAGCCCCAAGTGACTCCCGAACTCGTCAGCTTTCGCCTATCGCCCCAGCAGCAGGCGCTGCTCGCGGGCGGCGAGCGCGCGGGGGCGGCGCAGTGCGCGGTCGTGCTGCACGGCGCGCTGGACGCCGCCCGCCTGCGGTCGGCGCTTGGCGGCCTGGTCGGCCGGCACGAGATCCTGCGCACCACCTTCGCCCGGCCGGCCGGCGTGCTCGTCGCCCAGCAGGTGGTGCACGCCCATCAGCCGATCCCGTGGCACCAGGCCGGGGCCGACGCCGGGCTGACGCGCGACCCGGAGGCGCTCGACGCGCTGCTCGCGGGCGAGGCCGGCCGGCCCTTGGACCTCGCCGCGGGCCCGCTGTTCTCCTGCAGCCTGCGCGCGCTCGCGGAGGATCGCCATCTGCTGGTCATCACCGCGGCCGCCGCCTGCGCGGACGGGGAGTCCCTGTTGATCGCGCTGCGTGAGCTCGCCGCCGCGGACGCGCCCGGCGAGCCGCTGCAGTACGCCGACTACGCCGAATGGCGGCATGCGCTGCTGACCGGGGAGGAGGCGGACGAGGACCTGGCGGCGGGCCGGGCCTTCTGGAGCGCGGACGACCCGCCGTGGTCCGCGCCGCGGCTGCTCTTCGGCCAGGCGGCCGAGTCCCAGCACGGCGCCGGCGCGCGCGCTCCGATCGCGCTCGCCGCCACGGCGCCGGCCGGGATCCGCCGGGCCGCGGCCGAGCACGGCGTCACCGAGGCGGTCTTTTTGGAGGCCTGCTGGCACGCCACGGTCGCGCGGCTCTCGGGCGAGACCGAGCTCACCCTCGGGCGGACGGAGTCCGGGCGCCGGCAGGCCGACCTCACCGACGCGGTGGGCCCCTACGCGCAGGTGGTGCCGACGCATACGAGCCACCCGGACGGCGCCTCGCTGGCCGAGCTCGTCGACCAGATCTCCCGCTCGCGGTCGCGCGCGTCGCGCCTGCAGGACTATGCCGCGGCGGACGAGCTGTCGGGCTTCGCCGATCGGGTGCCCATCGGCTTCGCCTTCGCCGACGTCCGCCTTCCGGCACCCGCGGGGGCAGCGAGCGCGGAGGTGGTCGCGCTCACGCAGCGCCCGCTGCCGACGGCGCTCCAGCTGGCGATTCGCGACGACGGCCGGCGGTTGGCCGCGGAGCTGGTCTCAGACCCCGCGGCGTACGACCCCCGCGACGTGGCGACGATCGCCGGCAGCTTCGTCGCGCTGCTCGAGGACGCCCTCGCCGGCACGCGGGCGACCGGCCGCCTGAGGATCACGACCGATCCGCAGCGCGCGCGCCTCGTGGCCGCCGCGGCCGGCCCGGCGGGCGCGGACCCCGCGACGCCGGTGCACGCGCGCTTCGAGGCCCAGGCCCGGCGCGCACCGGAGCGGGTCGCCGTGCGCGCGGGCGAGCAGACGTGGACCTACGCGGAGCTCGATGGCGCCGCCGACCGGGTGGCGGGCCGGCTGCGGGCCCTGGGCGTGGCTCCCGGCCGCTGCGTGGGCCTGTGCCTGGATCGCTCGCCGGCGATGCTCGCGGGCCTGCTCGGGATCCTGAAGGCCGGGGGCGCCTACGTCCCGCTGAACTTCGAGCATCCCGCCGCGCGCCTCGCGCACCAGCTCGAGGAGACCGGCGCGGCGGCGCTGGTCACGCAGCCGGCCTACAAGGACCGGCTCCCGGCCTTCGGCGGCGCCGTGGTGTGCGTCGACGGGGGCGAGGCGGCGGACGCAGCCGTCCCCCAGGCGCAGCCGGCCGCCGGGCCGGACGATCTCGCCTACGTCATGTACACCTCCGGATCGACGGGGCTGCCGAAGGGCGTGGCGATCACCCACCGGAGCCTGAGCACGTACGCCCAGGGCATGGTCGACCGACTCGCGGGCAGCGATCCGGATCCGGACGCGGGCCTGCGCTACGCGCTGATCTCGGCGATCAGCACCGACCTCGGGAACACGTGCGTGTTCCCCGCGCTGGCGTCGGGCGGGTGCCTGCAGCTGATCGCCCCGGACGTCGCCATGGACCCGGACGGGGTGGCGGCCGCGGCGGCCGAGCATCCCTACGACGTGCTGAAGATCACGCCGTCCCATCTGCGGACGCTGCTCGGCGCGCAGAACGCCGCGCGGGTCCTTCCCCGCCGCTGCCTCGTCCTCGGCGGCGAGGCCCTTCCGTGGAGCCTCGTCGAGCAGGTGCGCGCCCTCGCACCGGACCTCGCCGTGCTCAACCACTACGGCCCGACGGAGTCCACGATCGGCTGCTGCGCCTTCGAGCTGCGCGCGGACAGCGCCCGGAGCACCGGCGCGGCGACGGTGCCGATCGGCCGTGCCCTCGCGGGCGACCGCGTCCACGTCCTCGACGCACACCTCGAGCCGGTCCCCGCCGGGGTGCCGGGGGAGCTGTGCGTCGGCGGCAGCGGCGTCGCCCGGGGCTACGTCGGACGGCCCGAGGAGACCGCCGAGCGCTTCGTGGCGGACCCGTTCTCGCCGGTCGCCGGGGACCGGCTGTATCGCACCGGCGATCGCGTGCGCCGGCTGCGCGACGGCGAGCTCGAGTTCCTCGGCCGGCTCGACGACCAGCTCAAGATCCGCGGCCATCGCGTGGAGCCCGGCGAGATCGAAGGCGCCCTCCTGCGTCATCCGGCCGTCCGGCAGGCCGCGGTCGCCGCTCGGGAGGCGGACGGGGGCGGGCTCCGGCTCGTCGCCTACGTGGTGGGCGCGCCGGCGCCTGCCGCCGACGAGCTGCGGGCCGCGCTGTCCGCGGCGCTTCCCGAGCACATGGTGCCGCCGGCGTTCGTGACGCTGGACGCGCTGCCCTTCACCCCCAGCGGCAAGGTGGACCGGCGGGCGCTGCCCGAGCCGGCGAGCGTCGAGCCGGGGGCGGGGTACGTCGCCCCCCGCGATGCGCTCGAGGAGGAGATCGCCGGCATCTGGGCCGGGCTGCTCAAGCTCGACCGCGTCGGCGTCCACGACGACTTCTTCGCCATCGGGGGCCATTCGCTGCTCGCCACGCAGGCGATCATGGCCATCCGCCGGCGCCACGGCGCCGTGCCTCTGCGCGCGCTGCTGGCCTCCCCGACGGTGGCTGCGCTGGCCGACGCGGTCCGGCACGCGTAGGATGGGGCCCACGTTGACTGTGGAGCGGTTGTCGCCCACCCAGCGGGCCCTCCTGGCCGACGCCTTCCGGCGGGGCCGAGCGGTCACGGCGGCCTCCGGGCCCCGGCCGCGCGACCGCTCCGAGCCGGCTCCGCTGTCGTTCTCCCAGCTGCGGCTGTGGTTCTTGGCGCAATGGCAGCCGGAGGCCCCGACCTTCAACGCCGTCCGCGCGTTGCGCCTGTGCGGCGAGCTCGATGCCGACGCGCTCCACCGCGCGCTCGGCACGCTCGTGGAGCGCCACGAGAGCCTGCGCACGGTCTTTGAGTCAGACGGCGGCGCCGAGCCGCACCAGGTGGTCCTGGGCCATGACGGCATCGACCTGCCCCGGCTCGACCTCTCCGCCGAGCCCCCGGACCGGCTGCAGGTCCAGTTGCGCGAGCTGTCGCGGGAGCCCTTCGACCTCGCTGCCGACCGGATGCTGCGCACCACGCTGATCCGGCTGGGCGAGCGCGAGCACGTGCTGGCGCTGCGGCTGCATCACATCGCCGCGGACGCGTCCTCCACCGCCGTCATGTTCTCCGAGCTCGGCGCGCTCTACGACGCCTACCGGGCCGGGCGGCCCCATGCGCTGCCCGCGCCCGCGATCCAGTTCGCGGACTTCGCCGTGTGGCAGCGCCGGCGCCTGCAGGGCAAGCTGCTCGCCGATCTGACGGACTACTGGGTCCGGCAGCTCGAGGGCGCTCCGGCCCGGCTCGCGTTGCCGACCGACCGGCCCCGCCGCGAGGTCCAGCGCCACGAGGGAGCCCACCGGCACTTCGCGCTCGCGGAGGGCATGACCGACGGCATCAACGCGCTCGCCCGCGAGGAGCGCTCGACGCTGTACATCGTCACGCTGGCGGCGTTCGTCACCCTGCTCTACCGCCTGGGCGGCGAGGACGACGTCGTCGTCGGCAGCCCGATCGCCAACCGCACGCACGCCGAGCTCGCCGGCGTGGTGGGCTTCATCAGCAACACGCTGGCGCTGCGCGTGCGCCTCGGAGGCAACCCGTCCTTTCGCGAGGTGGTGCGCCGCACGCGGGAGGCCGCGCTGGGCGCCTTCGCCCATGCCGAGATGCCCTTCGAGCAGGTGGTCGGTGCGCTGCGGCTTCCGCGCGACGCGGGCCACAACCCGGTCTTTCAGGTGAACTTCCGCGCGCACGCGGCCCGGCCGCCCGTGCCCGCGCTGACCGGTCTGTCGACGAGCCTCGTCCCCGTCGACATCGGATACTCCCGCTTCGACCTGGCCCTCGAGCTCCAGGGCGGATCGGACGAGCTCCCCGGGTACTTCGAGTTCGACCAGGATCTCTTCGACGCCGAGACCATCGGCACATTCGTCGACGCGCTCGACGAAGTGCTCCACCAGGTGCTCGCCGATCCCGACATCGACATCCTGGACGTCGCCCTGCCCTCCGTGGCCCGGGGGACGCACAGGCGTCCCGGCAGAAGGCCGGGACCCACGCGCGGCCGCCGGCCCGCCGACCGGGAGCCCGACCACCGATGAGCAACCACGCCGCCTTCCGACCCTCTCCGCAGCAGGAGCGGCTGTGGGCCGTCCACCCGGACGGTCCCGCGGGCCGCACGCAGGCGGTGGTGGCCCTGTCCGGGGCGTTGGACCCCGAAGCCCTGCGCGCCGGCCTCGGCCGGATCGCCGAGCGCCACGAGATCCTGCGGACGACCTTCGCCCGCCGGCCCGGGATCCGCATCCCGCTCCAGGTCGTCCACGACGAGCTGCCGCCGGCCTTTGCGACGTCGGATCTGAGCTCGCTCGAGCCCGCGGCCCGCGAGGCGCGCGTCGCGGAGCTCGCGCGCGAGGACCGGCACGCGGCGCTGGACCTCGAGCACGGCCCGCTGCTCGGCGTCCGTCACGCCGTCCTCGGCCCCGAGCGCCACGTGCTCGTGGTCACGGCGTCGGCGCTGTGCCTCGACGCGGCGACGGTCCCCACGCTGCTGGCCGAGATCGCCGCCCGGACGGGCGCTGACGTGAAGCCGGCGGACGAGCCGCTGCAGTACGCGGACTACGCCGAGTGGCAGCACGAGCTCGCCGGGAGCGAGGACGACGACGCGGTGGCCGGGCGCCGGTACTGGGCGGAGTGCGAGGGCCTGCGCTCCGCGGGTCCCCCGTTCGCCGGGGCGGCGTCGGCGGAGGCCGCCGCCGGGCCGGTCGAGGTGCCCTACGACGCGGCGCTCGCCGCCGCCGTCCTCGAGCTGGCGCGGCGCTACGGTGCGACGCCCGAGGCCGTCGTGCACGCCGGCTGGCACGCCCTGCTCGCCCGGCTCACGGGCACGGAGGAGGTGGTCACCGTTCTCGTCGACGGCGGGCCGGGGCGGGACCCCCTGGACGGGCTGATCGGCCCGACCGCGCGCGCTGTGCCGGTGCGGACACCGGTCGCCGCGGACGCCACGTTCGCCGAGCTGATCGCGCGCCTGCACCGGACCCGCTCCGAGGCGCTCGCCTGGGAGGACTACGCGCCTGCCTCGGGGGACGACGGGCTGCGGGTGGGCTTCGCCTCCTGCACCGGCTTCCAGGCGGACGGTGCAGCCGTGCGCCTGCAGCTCGAGACGGTCGCCGCCGCCCCGGGCCCCGGGCTGTGGCTGATCGCTCACGACCTCGCCGGGGCGCCGCGGGTGCAGATCGCCGGCGACTGCGCCCAAGACGCGGCCGAGCGCCTCGCCGACCAGCTCGGACGGCTCCTGCGCAGCGCCGCGAGCGAGCCGGGCACCGCCACGGGCCGCCTTGAGGTCCTCTCGCCCGGCGAGCGCCGGCGGGTGCTGGCCGACTTCAGCGACACCCGCACCGAGGGCGGCGCCCCCAGCGTGCAGGAGCGCTTCGCCGCCCATGCGCTGGCGCGCCCGGACGCGGTGGCCGTCGAAGACGGGGTGACGTCGATCACCTACGGCGAGCTCGCGGCGCGGGCCGGCCGGCTGGCACGGCACCTGGGGCGGCTGGGCGTCGAGCCCGGCGCCGTCGTCGGCCTGTGCACCGATCGCTCCGTCGACATGGCGATCGGGCTGCTGGGCATCCTGAATGCCGGCGCCGGCTTTTTGCCGCTGCACTTCGAGCACCCGCGGGCGCGCCTGGCCCACCAGCTGACGGAGGCCGGATGCCGGGTGCTGGTGACCCAGCCGGGGCTGCGGTCCCGCCTGCCCGACGCTGGCCTGGAGATCGTCAGCCTCGACGCCGACGCGCTCGCCGTCGAGTCCGCGGGCGCCGAGCCGCCGCCGGCGGTGCGCGCAGAGGACCTCGCGTACGTCATCTACACGTCCGGCTCGACCGGGCGGCCCAAGGGCGTCGGGGTGACCAACGCGAACCTCGCCAACTACGTCGACCACCTCGTGCGGCGCCTGGATGCACAAGCGCAGCCCCTGAGCTTCGCGATGGTCACCGCGCTCTCGACCGACCTCGGCCACACCGCGGTGTTCGGCGCCCTGGGCTCGGGGGGGACGCTCACGCTCGTCGCGCCCGCCGAGGCGGCGGACGCCGCGTCGCTCGCGCGCCGGCTCGACCGCACACCGGTCGACGTCATGAAGATCACCCCGTCGCACCTCGGGGCGCTGCTGGCGGGCGGCGACGCCCGCGTCCTGCCGCGGGGGACGCTCGTCGTCGGCGGCGAGCGCCTCGGCTGGGACCTGGTGGAGCGGGTGCGCAAGCTCGGCGGCTGCGCCGTGCTCAACCACTACGGCCCGACGGAGACGACGGTGGGATCGTGCATGTCGACGGTCCCCGACGGGCCAGGCCCGATGGCGCCGGCCAGCGTGCCGATCGGGCGCCCGATCGCCAACACCCGCTGCTACGTGCTCGACGCCTGGCGGGAGCCGGCGGCGATCGGGGCGCCGGGTGCCCTGTTCATCGCCGGGGCGGGCGTGGCGCGCGGGTACGTCGGCCAGCCCGAGCTGACCGCCGAGCGCTTCTCGCCCGACCCGTTCATGGCGGACGGCGGCTCGATGTACGACACCGGCGACCGCGCGCGCTGGCTGCCCGACGGCACCCTCGAGCACCTGGGCCGCGCGGACGAGCAGGTCAAGATCCGCGGCTTCCGCGTCGAGCCGGGCGAGGTGGAGGAGGCGCTGCGGGCGCATCCCGGGGTCCGCGAGGCGGTCGTCGTCGCCCGCGACGACGTCAACGGGAGCCCGCGCCTCGTGGCCTACGCCGCGCACGAGCCGGCCGTCTCCCAGGACGAGCTCGCGGCCCACCTCGCCGAGCTGGTGCCCGACTACATGGTCCCGGGGGTCTTCGTGTCGCTCGACGCGCTCCCCCTGACGCCCAGCGGCAAGGTCGACCGGCGGGCCCTCCCCGAGCCGGCGGAGCCCGGCGGCGCCGGGGGTGCCGGGTGGGTCGGACCGCGCACCCCGCTGGAGCAGGCCGTCGCCGCGATCTGGTCCGCGGTCCTCGGGGTCGAGCGGGTCGGCGTGCAGGACGACTTCTTCGCGCTCGGCGGCCACTCGCTGCTCGCCGCGCAGGTCGTCGCCCAGGTGCGCAGCGACTTCGCCGTGGAGCTGCCGATGCACAGCCTCTTCACGATGCCGACCGTCGCGAGCCTCTCCGAGGAGATCGGGCGCCTGATGGGATCCGTCGACGAGGGCGAGACCGCGCGGCTGCTCGCCAAGCTCGAGCACCTGTCCGACGAGGAGGTCGAGCGGCTGCTCTCCGAGCACGCCTCCCTCGACGAGGGCTGACGCGATGACGGCGACGATCTCCCCGCGGACGCAGGCCGGGCCGGCGGCCCTCTCCTACCCGCAGGAGCGGCTGTTCCTGCTCGACCGGATCATGCCGGGCGTCCCGGCGTACAACGTGCCGCGACTGATGCGCGTCCGGGCGACGCTCGACCCCGGGGCCCTCCAGCGGGCCCTGGACGCGATCGTGGGCCGCCACGACATCCTCCGGACGCGGGTCCGGCTCGAGGGAGGCACACCCGTTCAGGAGGTCGCCGCGCACGGGCGGGTCGAGCTCGTCGCGGTCGACCTGTCCGACCACCCGGAGGCAGACCGCGAACGGGAGGGCGACCGGATCATCGCCGAGCTGGCGACGCGCCCGTTCGTTCTCAGTGCCGACGTGCCGCTGCGCGCCGCGCTCGTGCAGATGGCCGACGACGATGCGCGCCTGCTCGTCGTCTCCCACCACATCGCCTCGGACCATTCCTCAGGAGCGGTGCTGATCTCCGAGCTCGACGCGCTCTACTCGGCCTTCGCGGCGGGGCAGCCGGCCGAGCTCCCCGACCTGCCGGTCCAGTACGCCGACTTCGCGGCGTGGCAGCGCGAGGAGCTCGCCGGACCGCTGCGCGACGAGCTGCTGGCCTACTGGACGCAGCAGCTGACCGGCGCCCCGCCCGCGCTCGCGCTGCCCGCCGATCGCCCCCGGCCCGCCACGCAGACCTATCGCGGCGCCATACGGGAGCTCGGGGTCGACCCGGCGCTCGCGGCCCGCCTGAGGACGGTCGCGCGGTCGTCGGGCGTCTCGATGTTCATGCTGCTGCTGGCGGCCTTCGACACCCTCATGTACCGCTACACCGGGGAGGAGGACGTCGTCGTCGGCGTGCCCGTCTCCGGGCGCCACCACGAGGAGACGCTGCCGCTCGTCGGCTACTTCTCCAACACGCTCGCCGTGCGCTCGGACCTCGCGGGCGACCCGCGCTTCAGCGACCTCCTCGCCCAGGTCCGCGAAACGGTGCTCGGCGCCCAGATCCATCAGGAGCTGCCCTTCGAGCTGGTGGTGGAGGCGCTCAACCCGCCCCGGTCTCCGAGCCGCTCCCCGATCTTCCAGGTCCTCTTCGGCTTCGACGTCGCCGCGGCGCAGGAGCCCACGCTGGCGGGCGTGCCCCTCGAGGAGCTGCCCGTGCCGGGGTGGGCCTACGCGCGCTTCGACCTGTCCCTGGTGCTGCGCGAGCGCCCGGACGGGTCGCTCGTCGGCCAGCTCGAGTACTCGACGGATCTCTTCGAGGCCGCGACGATCGAGCGGACGATCGGCCACCTGCGCACGCTGCTCTCGGCGATCGCGCAGGATCCCGCGCGGCGGCTCTCGCAGCTCGACATGCTCGCGCCGGCCGAGCTCGAGGCGCTGCGGCGCTCCACCGCGACCGCCCGCGCCCAGGCCCCGGCGCGCCTCGAGGCGCTGGTGGCCGAGCAGGCGGCGCGCCGGCCCGAGGCCGTCGCGGTCGTCTCGGAGGCCGAGCGGCTCAGCTACGGCGAGCTCGACCGGCGGGCGAACCGCCTCGCCCGCGAGCTCGGCGCGCTCGGCGTCGAGCCCGGCGGCCGCGTCGCCGTCTGCACGGACCGCTCGGCCGATCTGGTGGTCGCGCTGCTCGGGGTGCTCAAGGCGGGCGCGACGTACGTGCCGATCGATCCCGCCTACCCACCCGACCGGCAGGGGTTCATCCTCACCGACGCGGGGGCGTCGGTGCTGATCACCCAGCGGCGGCTGCTCAACGGCCTCGTCGCCGGCGCCGCCGCCGCGCTCGAGCTCGACGTCGACTGGCCGCGCATCGTGCGGCACGAGCCCACGCCCCCGGCGATCGAGGCCGACGCCGACCAGGCGGCCTACGTCATCTACACGTCGGGCTCCACCGGGCGCCCGAAGGGCGTGGCGGTCTCGCACCGCTCCGTGGCCAACCTGATGGCCCAGATGCGGCGCGCGCCCGGGCTCGACGAGCGCGACGTCGTCGTCAACCTGACCACCCCGGCGTTCGACCTCTCGGTGCCGGACTGGTTTCTGCCGCTCACCTCGGGCGCCCGCCTGTTCGTCGTGCCCCACGAGGTCACGCTGGACCCCGACGAGCTCGCCGCGCGGATCGCGCAGGCGGCCGGGACCTTCATGCAGGCCACGCCCACCACCTGGCAGCTGCTGGTCGACAGCGGGTGGACGGGCAGCGCCGGCCTGAAGATCGTCTGCGGCGGCGAGCCGCTGTCGCGCGTGCTCGCCGACGCGCTGCTCGAGCGCGGCGCCGAGCTGTGGCACATGTACGGCCCGACCGAGACGACGGTGTGGTCCTCGATCCTGCGGCTCGAGGCCGGGGAGGGCCCGCCGCCGCTCGGCGGTCCGATCGACAACACCCAGTTCCACGTCGTCGACCGCGACGGCCGGCTCGTGCCCACCGGCGTGCCCGGCGAGCTGCTGATCGGCGGCGCGGGCGTGGCGCTCGGCTACCACGGCCGCCCGGACCTCACGGCCGAGCGGTTCGTGCCCGACGGCTTCGGCGGCGATCCGGGCGCGCGGCTGTACCGGACGGGCGACCTCGTCCGCCGGCGATCGGACGGCACGCTCGAGTTCGCCGGGCGTGCCGACCAGCAGGTCAAGCTGCGCGGCTTCCGGATCGAGCTGGGGGAGATCGAGGCCGTGCTCGCCGCGCACCCGGGCGTGGCCGCCGCGGTCGCCGTCGTGCGCGAGGACGTCCCCGGCGACCGCCGGCTCGTGGCCTACGTCGTCTCGGAGGGCGAGCGGGCGCCCGCCATCCAGGACCTGCGCCAGCTGGCGCGGGGGCGCCTGCCGCAGTACATGGTCCCGTCGGCGTTCGTCATGCTCGACGCCCTGCCCGTGACCGCCAATCGCAAGCTCGACCGGGCAGCGCTTCCGGCCCCGAGCGGGGCGCGGCCCGACACGGGACAGGCCTTCGCGGCGCCGTCGACGCCCGTCGAGGAGGCGCTGGCCGCCATCTGGCGCGAGATCCTCGGTCTGGACCGCGTCGGCGTCGACGATCACTTCTTCGGCCTCGGCGGCCACTCCCTCAGCGCCGTGGCCATGCTCGCGCGCGTCCACGACGAGCTCGGCGTCGACCTCTTCCTCGGCGTGATCTTCGAGACGCCGAGCATCCGCGGCCTGGCCGAGACCGTCACGCATCGGCTGCTCAGCGAGGCGGGCGACGAGGACCTGCTCCTGGCCCTCGCCGAGGTGGAGGCCGCCGAGTCATGAGCGCGTCGCCCCCGCCCGGAGGAGACCTCTCCGAGCGCCTGAAGAACCTGAGCCCGGCGCAGCGCGCCCTGCTCGAGCGCCGCCTGATGGCGGGCCGGGCCGTGGAGGCCCGGCAGCGACCGCTCACCCGCCGGGAGGGAGCCGGACCGGTCCCGCTGTCCCATGCCCAGGAGCTGCTGTGGCTGCTCAGCCAGGTCTTCGACGACGGGGTCGCCTACAACGCGCCCGGCGCCTTCCGGCTCGAGGGCCCACTCGACGTGGACGTGCTCGACGCCGCGCTGGCCGCGCTCGCGGAGCGCCACGAGATCCTGCGCACGACCTACGCCGTCATCGACGGCACGCCGATGCAGGTCGTGGGCGACGGGCCAGCCTCAGAGCTCGAGCTCGTGGACCTCGGCCCGCTCGGCGCCGACGCCCAGGAGGCGGAGGTCCGCCGCCTGCTCAAGGCGCGATCGCGCTTCGCGTTCGACCTCGAGCGCGGGCCGATCATGCGCCCGACGGTCATGCGGCTGGGGCCCGAGCAGCACGTCTTCATGCTCGTGCTCCACCATGTCGCCACGGACGGCTACTCGCGGGCGGCGCTGTTCCGCGAGCTGACGGTGCTCTACGAGGCGCTCGCCGCCGGGCGGCCGTCGCCGCTGGAGCCGCTGCCCGTCCAGTACGCCGACTACGCGGTGTGGCACCGGCGCTGGCTCGACGGCGGGATCGCCGACGCGCAACTGTCCTACTGGCGCGAGCGCCTGACCGGCGCGCCGTCGCGGCTCGACCTCCCGACGGACCATCCGCGACCCCCGGTGCGCTCCTACGTCGGCGACCACATGAGCGTGCTGGTCGACATCCCCACCCGCGAGGGGCTGCGCGCCGCCGCCCGCGCGCAGGACGCCACGCTGTTCGTCGGCCTGCTGGCCGCGTTCTCGACGCTGCTCGGGCGCTACACCGGCCAGGACGACATCGTGGTGGGCACGCCGTTCGCCGGCCGCCACCGCCGCGAGCTCGAGCAGATGGTCGGCTACTTCATCAACCCCCTGGCGCTGCGCGTGGACCTCTCGGGCGACCCGACCTTCAACGAGCTGCTCGCGCGCTGCCGCGAGACGACGCTCGGGGCCTTCGCGCACGCCGACGTGCCCTACGAGATGGTCGTGCGCGCGACGAACCCGGAGCGCGACCTCAGCCAGACGCCCGTCTTTCAGTCCATGATGGTGCTGCACAACCCGGCCTGGAAGACCGACCGCCCGACGTTCGAGCCGGCCGGGATCCGGGCCACCGAGCTCGTGCACGAGAAGGGCTGGGCGAAGTTCGACGTGCTGCTCGGGATCAGCGAGCGCACCGGCGGGCTGAACACGACCTGGGAGTACAGCACCGAGCTGTTCGAGGCCGCCACGGTTCGGCGCATGATGGGGCACTTCCGCACGCTCGCCGAGAGCGCGGCGCTGGACCCCGATCGCCCCGTATCGCGGCTGGCGATGCTCAGCGAGACCGAGCGCGGCCAGGTCCTGTACGGCTGGAACCCCAGGGCGCGGCCGGCACCCGGCGGGGGGTCGCTCAAGGAGCGCTTCGAGGCCCGGGCGCGCGCCGGGCCGGACGACCTCGCCGTGGTCGCCGGCGACCAGCGCTGGACGTTCGCCGAGCTCAACCGGCGCGCGAACCGGCTGGCCTGGCGGCTGCTGGAAGACGGCGTCGGGCCCGGCGCGACCGTGGGCGTGCTGATGGAGAAGTCGGCCGAGCTGGTCGCGGCCGTGCTCGCCGTCGCCAAGGCCGGTGCGGCGTACGTGCCGCTGGACCCGCTGTACCCGCTCGATCGCCTCGAGTTCATGCTGGCCGACGCCGCACCGCGGCTCCTGCTCACCGACGCCCGCCCGAGCGGCCCGCTGCCCGCCACCGACGCGCCGGCCGTGCCCGTCGACTGGACCGCGCTCGCGGCACTGCCCGCAACCGATCCCCCCACGACGGCCGGCGACGACGACCTCGCCTACATCATCTTCACGAGCGGCTCGACCGGCAGGCCGAAGGGCGTGATGGTCTCCAACCGCAGCCTGGCGAGCGCGTACGTCGCCTACGAGGAGGCCTACAGGCTGCCCGAGCTGACGTGCCACCTGCAGATGGCGAGCTTCTCCTTCGACGTCTTCACCGGGGACCTCGTGCGCTCGCTGCTGGCGGGCGCCAGCCTCGTGCTGTGCCCGCTGGAGACGACGGTGGACCCGCCGCAGCTGTTCGACCTGATGGTCCGCGAGGGCGTCGACGCGGCCGAGTTCGTGCCCGCGGTGGCCGTGCCGCTGTTCGAGTTCGCCGAGCGCACGGGCCGCCTGCTGGACTTCATGCGGCTGATCGTCGTCAGCTCGGAGGCGTGGCGCACCGACCGCTACGAGCTCTTCCGCCGGCGCTGCGGCGCCGACACGCGGATCGTCAACGCCTACGGCGTCACCGAGGCGACGATCGACCAGACCTGGTTCGAGCCGCCGCCCGGCGCCGAGCTCGTGCCCGGGCGCTTCATGCCGATCGGCGGCCCGCTGGCGAACTCGCGCGTCTACGTGCTCGGGCCGGGTCTGGACCCCGTTCCGGTGGGCCTGCCCGGCGAGCTGTGCATCGGCGGGGTATCGGTGGCGCAGGGGTACCTGAACCGCCCGGAGCTGACCGCCGAGCGCTTCGTCCAGGACCCCTTCGCGCCCGAGCCGGGCGGCCGCCTGTACCGGACGGGCGACCTCGCGCGCTGGCTTCCCGATGGCACGATCGAGTACCTCGGCCGCACCGACCGCCAGCTCAAGATCCGCGGCTTTCGCATCGAGCCCGCCGAGATCGAGACCGTGCTCGAGCGCCATCCGCGCGTCCGGGCGGCCGCGGTGGTGGATCGCCGCGACCCGGACGGCGACGCCCGGCTCGCGGCGTATTTGGAGCCCGTCGAGGGCGCCGGCGCCCTCGACGCCTCCGAGCTGCGCGACTACGTGAGCGCGCAGGTGCCCGGCTACATGGTCCCCGCCGCCTACGTGACGCTGGCCGCCCTGCCGCTGACGGCCAACGGGAAGGTGGACCGCGGCGCGCTGCCCGACCCGACGTGGGACCGCTCGGCCGTGACGCGCGAGTTCCGGGCCGCGAGCACGCCCACCGAGCAGGCGATCGCGGCGATCTGGAGCGCGGTGCTCGGCATCGAGGACGTGGGCGTCAACGACAACTTCTTCGCGCTCGGCGGCCATTCGCTGCTGGGGATGCAGGTCGTCTCGCGCATCCGGCCCCAGCTGCAGATCGCCCTGCCGCTGCGCGCGATCTTCGACACGCCGACCGTCGCGGGGCTGGCCGCGGCGGCCGACGCCGCGCCGAAGGCCGATCCCGAGCCGCAGCTCGTCCGGCTCGACCGCAGCCGCAGAGGCCTGCGGCCGGTCGCGGGTGAGACCAGACATCCCAACGGAGGCCCATGATGCTCCAGGTTCCTTCCGAGGCGCCGCTCGCCGAGCCGGTGGTCCGCACGCGGCTGCCCGGCCCCGAGTCCGCCCGGCTGCTCGACCGTCAAGCCCGCCGCGAGTCCAACGCCAGGACGTATCCGCGGCGGCTGCCGATCGCCGTCCGTCGCGCCGAGGGATCCTTCGTGGAGGACCTCGACGGCAACGTCTTCATCGACTTCCTGACCGGCGCGGGCGTCCTGTCGCTCGGGCACGGCCACCCGGAGGTCATGGCCAGCGTGCAGCGCCAGCTCCCGCTGTTGGCGCACGGGCTCGACTTCCCGACGGAGATCAAGGACGAGTTCGTCGAGTTCCAGCTCTCGCGGCTGCCCGCGGGCATGCGCGAGCAGACGAAGATCCACTTCTGCGGGCCGGCGGGGGCGAACGCCGTCGATGCGGCGCTGAAGCTCTGCAAGACGGCCACGGGGCGCGCGGAGGTCGTGGCGTTCCAGGGCGGGTTTCACGGCAGCACGCACAGCGCGATGTCGGTCAGCGGCCTGGTCTCCCAGCGCGCGCGGGTCGCCAACACCATGCCCGGCGTGCACTTCTTCCCGTATCCGTACGCTCTGCGTTGCCCGCTGCCGGGAGACAGGGAGACGGTGGGCCGCCGCTGCCTGGAGTACCTGGAGCGCTCGCTGGCCGACCCGCTCGGCGGCGTGTGCCTGCCCGCCGCGGTCATCCTCGAGATGGTCCAGGGCGAGGGTGGCGTGATCCCCGCTCCCACGGACTTCGTCCAGGGCGTCCGCCGCCTCACCCGGGACCTGGGGATCCCGCTGATCGTCGACGAGGTCCAGACGGGCTGCGGGCGGACCGGCACGTGGTTTGCCTTCGAGCAGCACGGGATCGTCCCGGACGTCGTCGTGGCGTCCAAGGCGCTCGGCGGGATGGGCATGCCGATCGCGATCATCCTGTACAACCGCGACCTCGACGTCTGGCAGCCCGGCGCGCACACCGGGACGTTCCGCGGCAACCAGCTCGCCTTCGCCGCCGGCGTCGCGGCGGGCCGCATCATCGAGCGCGACGGCATCCTGGAGAACGTGCGGACCCTCGGCGCGCACGCGCTGTCAGAGCTCGAGCGGCTTGTGCAGGACTACGCGGCCGCCGGCGAGGCCCGCGGGAGCGGCCTGATGCTGGGGCTCGAGCTCGTCGATCCGGCCACCGGCGCGCCCGCCGGTGACGCTGGAATCGCCGTCCAGCGCGCGGTCTTAGAGCGCGGGCTGATCGTCGAGCTGGGGGGCAGGCAGGATGCTGTCGTGCGCCTGCTGCCGCCGTTGAACGTCTCGCGCGGGACGCTCGATCGCGCTCTGGCGATCCTGCGGGACGGCCTGGCGGCCGTCGCGGGTTGAGCTTCAGCCGGAGCGGGAGCGAAAGAATCGCGGGTCGACCGGCGTTGCATGGATGAGCGCGACAGTACGATCCCGCGCAGACCACATGCCACGACTCCCTCGCCTCCGCCTGCTTTTCGCCCTGCTCGGCCTGTTGCTGGTGGTCCCGGCGGCTGCGTCGGCGGCGACGACGTGGAGCACGTTGCCTCCGCCCTGGTATGGCCCGAGCCTCCTTGGCTATACCGACGACGCTCCGGCCTATCGCCTGCACACGATGTCCTCGGTGGCGGTGGTGGGTGACTATGCCTACACGGTCGAGGCCACGCTTGACCGGATCAGCGTCGTCGACGTGCGCGACCCGGCGCAGCCGGTCGTCGCGGGCTCCCTGCAGGACTCGGCGCACATGGACACGCCGACCTGGATCGTCGTGCAGGGCGGCCTGGCCTACGTTGCCAGCAAGGGCGCCAGCAACGCCGACCTCGCGGGCAGCAGCCTGTCGGTCTATGACGTGTCAGACCCGACGGACCCGACGTTCGTCGGGTCGGTCACCAACGACCAGCGCCTGTACGGGGCATACGGCCTGCAGGTCATCGGCTCCACCGCCTACATCGCCGCCCAGGGCTGCGTCGGGGGCGTCGGCTGCGTGAGCAGCTACCCGGGCGGCAACGCGCTGACCATCCTCGACGTGTCAGACCCGACGCGGCCGCGCATCACCTCGTCGGTCTCAAGCCTCCCGCAGACCCAGCACCTCGACTCGATCACCGTCGTCGGCAACCGCGCGTACGGCACCGCCTTTTACACCAAGCGGCTGACGTCTTTTGATGTCAGCGATCCGGCGCACCCGGCGATCCTGGGCAGCCGGGTCGACGCGCGGCTGACGTTTGCCAACGACGTGCAGGTGCAGGGGCAGCGCGCCTTCGTGGTCGACCAGAGCACGACCGGGGCGCGGCTCACGGTCGTTGACGTGTCCAATCCCACGACGATGCCGATCCTCGGGTCCGTGCTTGACAACACGAACCTCAGCTACGCCTACCGCCTTCAGATCAACAGCCGCTTCGCCTTCGTCGACGCCCCGCGCGCCAACGCGCTCACGGTCGTCGATCTGGCCAACCCGGCCTCGCCACAGGTGGTCGCCTCCATCAGCGACCCGGTGAAGCTCGCCAACCCGATCGGCCTCGACCTCGCCGGCGACACCGCCTACGTCGCCGCGTACTGCCCGAAGGTCAGCGGAAGCTGCGACCCGGCGCAGCACGGGGGCCTTTCGGCGGTCGACGTCTCCGCGTTCGGCGACGGCGCGCCCGACACGGCCATCACCTCCGGCCCGGCGCCCGTGTCGACCTCGACGGCGGCATCCTTCGCGTTTACCTCCACGCGCGCGGGCTCGTCATTTACCTGCGCGCTGGACGGCGCCGCCGCGGCGCCCTGCGCGTCGCCGCAGGCCTACAGCGGCCTCGCGACCGGAAACCACACGCTGACGATCACCGCGACGAGCCTCGCTGGCGTCAGCGACGCGACGCCGGCCACGTACGCGTGGACGATCAGCGGCGCCACCTCGCCGCCCGACACGACGATCACTGCGGCGCCCAGCGGGCTCGTCAACCGCTCCTCGGTCTCGATCGGCTTCACGTCGGACCATCCCGGCGCCACGTTCGAGTGCCGGCTGGACGGCGGGTCCTGGACGGCGTGCTCCTCGCCGGCCCCGTTGACCGGCCTGGCCGACGGCGCCCATGCCTTCGACGTGCGCGCGACCGACGCCGGCGGCACCGACGCGTCGCCCGCCTCCGCGGCCTGGACCGTGGACACCCGCGCGCCGTCGGCCACGTACGCCGGGCCCGGCACGGTGTCGGCCCCGATCGTCCTGACCTTCAGCGAGGCCGTCGCGCAGGTCACGCCGGCCAACGTCTCCGTTGGCGTGACGGGCTCGCGCGCCGCCCTCCCCGCCACCCAGGACTGCCGGACGAGCGCGAACCAGCCCGTGAGCTGCGGCGCCGGGCCGGTCGCCAAGGTGACGCTGACCCCGACGTCCACGCTCCTGCCCGGGCAGCGGTACACGTTCACCGCGAACCCCTCGGGCACGCCGGGGCTGAGCGACCTGGCGGGCAACCTCCTCCCGTCGCTCACCAGGTCCTTCCGCGCCCAGCTGGCGATCGACGAGAGCAACCCGGCCGCGGCGCAGACCTGGGCGACGGTGTCCGACCCGCAGGCGCTGGGCGGCGACTACGTGACGGGGGCGCTGCCGGGCGCTTCGGCGACGTACGCGTTCAGCGGCGCGTCCGTGACCTGGTACACGGTGACCGGCCCCGGCCAGGGGAGCGCCGACGTGTACATCGACGGGGGGCTGCGCGGCACCTACGACCAGCGGGCGGCCACCGCGGGCTACGGCGTGCAGCGGACCTTCACGGCCTCCGGCAGCGGGCCGCACACGATCCGCATCGTCGTTCGCTCCACCGGCTCGGTGGCCGTCGACGGCTTCGACGCCAACGGCGCGCAGGACCCGTCGCCCACGATCACCGCGAAATGGCAGACCGTCTCGGTCCCCGCGGCGGCCGGCGGGGCCTACGCGCTGAGCGACCAGGCCGGCGACCGCATCGGCGTGACCTTCCGCGGGACGCGCGTGGACCTGCTCACGACCAACCGGCCCGCGGGGGGCATGGCCGACGTGCGCGTCGACGGGGCCACGGTGGCCACGATCGACACCTACGCGGCGAAGGCGACCTACAAGGTCAAGCGCAGCTTCTCCGTTCCGGACGGCATCCACACCGTGACGGTGACGGTCCTGGGGACGCACCAGGGCGCCGCGTCGGGGTCCCTCGTGGGCGTCGACCGCTTCACCATCGGCTGACCGGCCCGGCGGCCCTACGGATGGAAGTCGCCGCGCTGGTGGATCTCCATGGTCAGCAGCCGCAACTGGCTCCAGGGGAACGCCTGCATCATCAGGTTGTGGCGCTGGACCGCGCCGGTGACGGTGTCGCGGTACAGCGCCGGGAGCGGATCGGCGGCGCCGCCGGCCACGAGCGCCGCGACGCTCTCGGTCGCCATGGAGACGCCGTAGCCGGTCTTGTCGGTGACGATCAAGCCGTAGGTCTTGGCGGCTTCGCAGACCATGCGCATGAACGCGGTGCGCTGGGCCGCGCAGCCATAGGAGGCTGAGAGGACGAAGTGGGCCCCCTCGGGGACCGCGTCGGACGCGACGCTGTTGCCGTCGCTGCGCTGCGCGGGCCAGCTGAAGACCTTCCAGCGGGTGTTGGGCAGCGCGATGCGGATCGCGTGGTCGATGTGGCCCTGCGCGAGGTCTGCCTGCGTGATCGTCCCGGCCCCGAGCGGGAGGCTCGACGCCGTCGTGCCCCACAGCGGATCCTCGACCAGCCCGCCCTGGGCATCGACGACGCTGCGGTAGTAGCCGGGATGCGAGGACTGCGCCTGGATGGCACCGCCCCACCCGGCGTGCCAGACGCCGGGCGTCGCCGCCGTGTTGACGGCCGGCGGCGCCGGACCGCTCGCCGTGCTCGTTCCCAGGTCATAGAAGGTCAGCTTGGCTCCGTAGCCGGCCGTCGGCTGGTCGAGTTGATCCAGCAGCGCGACCGAGCCGGCCGTCGCGCCTCGATAGACGCGGTAGGCCGTCGCACCGGCCACGCCGTCCCAGGTCACCGTCACGGCACCGCCGGGGAGGCTCGCCTTCGACGTGACGGCGGCGGAGGCCGGCGTCTCACCGGCGGCCGACAACGCGGTGACGCGGTACACGTAGGTGCCCGCGCCCAGCAGGCCGCCCGGCGCCCACCGGGCGATGGGCGCGGTCCGGGGCGGGCCGAGCGCCTGCCGCAGATGCCAGAACTCCCACGTGCGGTCGGTTCCCGGCTGGCGCAGGATCAAGGGGGCGTCGCTCGACGGGCCGGCCTGCGCGTCGCCGGGCAGCGGAACCGACGCAAAGGCCGAGCCGAGCCCGCGCGCGTCGCTGTCCAGCCAGACGCGCACGGTCGGCTGGTCGTCGGGGACGGCGACGATCGGGATCGTGCGGTTGATCGCGCCCAGCTTCGTCGTGCCCCAGGCCGCGACCCGCGCGACCAGCGCGCCGGAGGCGGGATCGGCCGCAGCATTCGCGGGCACGGGCGCGCGCCACACGCTCTGCGGCCCGGAGAAGGCATCGCCGGTGACCGGCGTGTAGCCCGGCAGCGCGACGGCGGGACCGGCACCTGATCCGAGGGCGACAGATCCGGCCACGAGGGCGCGCAGAAGGAGCTTCATCCCCGGAGACTAGACCACTTCTGCGCGCTCGCGCAGCGGATGCTCTGACCCCGACCTTCCGGGTGACCGGGTGCACGGGCAGCCGGGACGCTCTATCATGCCCGGGCTCCGCTCGTGTAGCAGCGGAATGCACCCCATGCCCCAAGATCCCGCACTGCTCGAAGACGCCGACCCCCGCGCCGATCCCTCGGAGTACAGCGGCGTGCTCATCCCTCGGATGACCGCGCTCGAAGCGGTGCGCCGCTACCGGCTGACCGCTCTGCTGCCGTTTCTGGCCTTCGTCGCCGTCGCCGTCGCCCTGGCCGCGAGCCGGGCGCCGGTGTACACGTCGGAGGCCCGGCTCGCCATCGGCGGCGTCGACCTGTCGGCGCCGGGGGCGCTCAGCGGCTTCGCTCTGGCCTCGCAATCGCTGGCCGACACCTACAGCCGCGCGGTGACCGCGCAGCCGGTCGTCGATCAGGTCGCCAAGAAGCTCAGGGTCAGCTCCAGCGAGGTGCTCACCGACCTGTCGGCGACGCCGGTGCCCACGAGCCCGGTGTTCCGGGTGATCGCCAAGACCGGCCGCCCCGGCCTGTCACGCGAGATGGCCAACGCCGCCGCCGTCGCGCTGCGCGACTACATCCAGACACTCGGCGGGGGAAGCGGGCAGAACTCTCAGCACTTCTACGACCTCTACCGCGACGCCGCCGCCACCCTCCAGTCCCGGCAGATCGACGAGCAGAACGCCGCGAGCGACTACGGCGCCAGCAAGTCCGCCGCCAACGGCCGCAAGCTGGCCCGGGCGCGCGCTGGTCTCCTCACCGCCCAGCTGAGCCTGGACGGGCTCCGCCAGAACTACCTTCAGACGGCGAGCGGCCGGGTGGACGTGGCAAGCGTGCAGCCGCTCACCACCGCGGTCGACGCGTCGAGCGACCGCTTCAACTACTTCTTGATCTTCCTGGTCATCGGAGCCGTCGCGGGGGCCCTGGCCGGCGTGGCGCTCGCCGCGCTGCGCGGGAACCGCGCGATGCGCCGGCACTTCGCCGGCTAGGCCATGATCGGCCTCCGGCGCCCCGGCTGGCCCATGGTCGCGGCGCTCGCGGCGGCCGGGCTGGCGATCGTCGCGCTGGCGGCGGCGCAACGCGGGCACGGGCTGCCGGTCTTCGCGGCGATCTGCGGCGTGGCCATGCTGGCGGGGGCGGCCTACCTGATCTGGCACGGCGACCCGGCCTGGACGCTGAGCATCGGCCTCGTCCTGGCGTGCTTCAGCGGCTACTGGGACGAGATGGGGGTCCCCACCGTCCTCGCGCCCGACCGTCTTGTCCTGACCGGCGGCCTGCTGGCCATCATGCTGCGGGCCCCCGGGTCGCGCGAGCGCCCTCCGCTGTTCTTCCGGCCCGTGCACTGGCTGCTCCTCGTCGTGACGCTGTACGCGCTGTGCTCGGCGGTGGCGGCCGGGACCCTCCTCGACGTCACCCACGCCGCTGCGCTGGTGGAGCGCTTCGGGGTGATCCCGTTCCTGATCTTCCTGTGCGCTCCCGTGGCGTTTCGCACGGAGCGGCAGCGCAACGTGCTGCTCGCGACGCTGGTGGGGCTCGGGGCGTACCTGGGCCTCACCGCCCTGTTCGAGACGGTGGGGCCGCACGCGCTGGTGTTCCCGCGCTACATCCTCGATCCGAACGTCGGGATCCTGCCGACGCGCGCGCGCGGTCCCTTCGCGGACCCGGTAGGCCTGGGAGTCGCGCTGTTCGTCTGCGCCGGCGCCGCGACCATGGGCTTCTCTCAATGGCGTTCGCGTCCCGCGCGGCTGGCGGCCCTGTCGATCGCCCTGCTCTGCGTGGTCGGGCTGCTGTTCACCCTGACGCGGCAGGTATGGCTCGCCAGCGTCGTCGCGACGATTGTTGCGGCGCTGGTGCTGCCGGCTCTGCGGCGCTGGCTGGTGCCGATGCTCCTCGTCGCGGCGCTGGCGGTCGCGGGCGCGCTCGGCGCCGTGCCCGGGCTCGCGGCGACCGTGCAGCAGCGCAAGTCCGACCAGCGGTCGCTCTGGGACCGCGGGAACGTCGATCGGGCCGGCCTCGCTGCGCTCGAGACCCACCCGCTCTTCGGCGTCGGCTGGGAGACGTGGCTGGACAAGGGGCCGCAGTACCTCACGCAGGCGGACAACTACCCCCTCACGCGGGCATCGAGCCGCATCGATATCCACAACGCCTTCCTGGCCTACCTAGCTCAGCTCGGGTTGGTGGGGGGGCTCCTGTGGACGGCGGGGCTGTTCCTGGGGGCGGGGCTCAGCGCCGCCATCCGGCCGCCGCCCGGGCTCGAGGCGTGGCGATCGCTCGCCCTCGGACTCTTCGTCTTCGTGGTCATCGTGATCAACTTCCAACCCGGACAGGGGTTTTCGAACGTCCTCGTGTGGCTGCTGCCGGCGGTCGTGGCGGCGCCCCGATTCTGGCGCGAGGGGGCGCGACACGAGCTCGCCCGCCAAGTGCTCGAACCGCGGCGAGCGAGCGAGCCGGTGCCCGCGGCGCCGCGCTGAGGCGGCCGTCAACCCGGTTCGGCAGGGGCCTGCGCCGCGCCACGATCGCGGCGCGACCACGGCCATCCGGGCAGCAGGCGCTCGAACAGCACGCCGACGACGCCGCAGCCGACCACCGACCAGGCGAACGCCGCCCAGGAGACGCCGGTGAAGACGCTGAACCACACGATCTGCACGAGGTAGACGTGGTACGACGCGCGGCCGAGGACGGCCAGCGGCTCCAGGACGCGCTGACTGCGAGCGCCGATCAGCCGCAGGGCGAGCATGACGTAGACGGCGGCGAGCCCGGCGACCAGGAGGTTGGTCCGCCGCTCGAACGTTGGGGCGAAGCCGAAGACGCTCATGGCCTCCCCGTGCTCGAGGAGCAGGTAGGCCACGCCTGCGAGCCCCAGCGGCAGGAGCCAGAGGTTGCGCCGCCCCAGCAGGCGGACGCTGCCGGCCAGCCAGACGCCGACGGCGATCGCCGCGAGGTAGCGCAGGCCGACCACGTCGTAGCGGAAGGCGTCGCCGGAGAAGAGGACGTGACGCACCGGGTCGATGTGGGTGGCCGCCAGCTCAAAGGCGAGATCGATGGCGAAGCACGCGACGATCGTCACGACCGGCCGGCGCGCCATGCCCCAGGCGACCAGCGGCACGAGCAGGACGGCTTGGAACAGCACGGCGATGTAGTAGCCGCCCGGGCCAGGCATGGGCAAGGAGAGCAGGAGCAGCTGGGGCGTCAACCAGAGCCGGCCGAGGGCCGCCCCGAGCGCCAGCGACGCCAGCCACGCGACGGCCAGCGGCGGAACCAGGCGTCCAAGGCGACGCGACGCGTACTCGCGCGAGTACAGGCGCCTGAGCGGCCGATCGCCGTGGCGCAGGATCGAGCCGGCCAGGTTCATGCCGGTCAAGACGATGAACACCGGCACCGCGAGCCCGAGGTGCAGCGGGGTGTAGACGGCCCGAAGGTCGTCGCGGGGCGCCGCGTGCTGGATCAGCACACCGATGATGGCCACACCCTTGAGGATGTCCTGGGCGCGACTGCGGATCGGGATGGCGGGATCGCCGGGCATCGCGCGAGAACGGCCGACTGTACCCAGCGGCGCGGATACGGGCGACCTTGGGCAGGTGCGCTGGATCAGTGCGGCAGCGGGGCCAGGAGCTGGCGCCACGTGCTGACGAGGCCGTTGGCGGCGCGGGCCCGGCTCCTCGCCGCCTCGCGCGCGGCTGCCACCCCGAGCTCGCACATGTCCTGCGGGAGCCGCGCGCGGCTCGCCGGCGTCGACCGCAGGGCTGCCAGCAACTCGTCGAGGTCGTAGCCCATGAGGGTCAGGCGCTCCCGACCGATCCAGCGCAGCCAGCGCGCCGCCCAGGCGCGGCGCACCGGGTTGTCGATCGTCGCGCGCCACTTGTCAAGCGGCTCGCGGCTCACGGCCGCGTAGCGATGCGCGCCGGTCTGGTCGCCCATCTGGCCCTCGAGCCGCACCGCCCCGAAGCGCGAGAGCGCCTCGGGATCGAACTCCAGGCCGAGGTAGCGGCCGAGGGACTCCCATGCCTCGGTCCCGTCGAGCAGGTCTTCGTAGCGGACGCCGTGCACGCGCTCGCGATGGCGCGCGAACGCGCCCGCGAGGTTGGCCATCCCGTGGAAGAGGTCGGCTCGGAAGTCATAGACCCTCCACCGGCCGTCGCAGAGCGTCTCCACGACCGACGCGAGCACCGCGAGCGGGTCGCGCCACAAGAACACGAACCGCGCGTCCGGAAACACGCGGATGATCTCGGCGGCGATGTGGTGGTAGGGCGGGGTCTTGTCGACGAAGAAGCGGGCCTCGGGCCCGGCGGCGTGCTCGTACAGCGTCAGCGCGAACCGTCGGGCGAGCTGCTCGTAGTCGCCTTGGCCTCCCGGGAGCTGCGCGTTGAAGTCGCCCAGTGCCCTTCTGACCGTCCTCTGCCAGCCGTCCGAGAGGACCAGACCCGGGCGCAGGGGCGCCAGCAGGGGCAGCAGCACCCACGGCTCCGAGGCGGTCGCGACGCCGTCGTGCGCCGCCAGGACGCGCTGCGTGAGGGTGGAGCCGCTACGTGGCAGCGAGAACAGGAAGATGGGGGTGAGGGCCACCAGCCATGATCCTATGTCAGCTCTCGCGCTCGGTGCGTATCCAAGCGGTTGCGCCGCCGCCCCGGCCGATGTGTGCGTATTGGCACACCCGGGCGAGCACGAGGGTCGGCGCGGCCAGCAGCGCCCGGAACACGCTCGCGGGCGCGCGCGCGAGCGCGAGGCCGCCGAGGACGTAGGTCGCCTGCCCCAGCAGGGCGAGCTGCCCCGTCCGCGCGAGCCGGGGCGCCCGCAGGGCCAGGCCGCCCGCGGCCACCGCCAGGGCCGGTGCTACGAGGAGCGAGAGCGGCCCGACGGTCAGCTCGAGGCCGGCGTGCAGCCGCTGGGCGTCGCGCCGCGCAATGCCCCCGCGTACCAGCCGGCCCATCCACCGGCGCCCGAGGCTGATGTTGCCCGTCTCCCAGCGCACCTGCTGGACCTCGCCGTTTGCGGCGCTCACGGGCGCCGGCGAGCTCACCGAGGCACGCGCGACGAAGCGGGCGCGCCGTCCCGCGTCCACGAGGCGCAGGTGATACTCGCGGTCCTCGGTGACCGAGAAGGCGTCCCAGGGCACCGCGGCGAGCGTCGCCCGCGGAAAGGCCATGCCGCTGCCCAGCAGCCCGCACGACAGGCCGAGGGCCTCCTTGCCGAGCGGGCGCACCAGGTTGACCAGCGCGAAGCCGGCGAAGCGCAGTGCCGCGGGCGTCGAGGCGCCGGGGTTGGCGATCACGTAGGCCGCCTGGGCGGCGTCGGCGCCCGCCTCCACCGCGCCCGCCAGCTCGCGCAGCAGCTCGGGCGAGGCGACGCAGTCGGCGTCGACCATCACGACCGCCTCGACGCCGGGACGCTCGCGCTGAAGGCGCTCGAGCGCCCAGGCAAGAGCCTGCCCCTTGCCGGGATGCCCGGGGTCGTCGCGCTCCCAGGCCGTCGCGCCCGTCGCGACCGCCAGCTCGGCGGTGGCGTCGCTGCAGTTGTCGGCCACCACGATCACCTCGTGACGGCCCGCCGGGTAGTGCGCCTCCACGAGCGAGCGCACGCACGGCGCGATGAGCGCGGCCTCGTCGTGGGCGGGGATCAGGACGGCCAGGGACAGGCGCGCTTCGCCGCCGGCCCATGAGCGCGATCGCGTCGCCGCGGCGGCGCCAAGCAGGGCGAGCAGGTAGCCGGAGCTCGCGGCGGCGTAGGCGGCGGGAACGCTCAGCGCGGCGTGCGCCAGCCGGCGCGTCACGCGGGGATCGGGTTGGCGCAGAGCCGAGCGGGCATCCGGGCGCCATGCTACCTGCGCAGGGCGCATCGGGGAGCCGCTAGCGTTCCGCGCCCTGTCCGCCCGCGTCGCGTACCTCGTTGGAATCTATCCGGCCGTCTCGCACACCTTCATCATGCGTGAGGTGGAGGGCCTGCGCGCGCGCGGCATGGAGGTCCAGACCTTCTCGGTTCGCCGCCCTGGCGCCGACCAGCTGCTGACCGAGGTCGACCGCCGGGCGGCCGCGGAGACTCCGAGCATCCAGCCGCCGCGCCCCGGCGAGGTGCTGCGCGCCCAGCTCGCGGCGCTCGCGGCCGCGCCGTGTCGCTACCTGCGAACGCTCGGGCTCGCCCTGCGGCTGAGCCCGGGTGGCGCGCGCGCCGGCCTGTGGCAGCTCTTCTATGTCCTGGAGGCCGCGGTGCTGTGGAGCTGGTGCCGGCGCCGCGGCATCCGTCACGTGCACGTCCACTTCGCCAACGCGGCGAGCATGATCGCGCTGCTCGCGGCGGAGCTGGGCGGACCGGGCTGGTCGTGGAGCTTCACGATGCACGGGCCCACGGAGTTCGATGACGTCACCCGCTTCCGGCTCGCGGAGAAGGTGCGCAGCGCGCGCTTCGTCGCCTGCATCGGCGACTTCTGCCGCTCGCAGCTGATGAAGCTCGTCGAGGACGAGCAGTGGCCCAAGCTCACGATCGTGCGCTGCGGCCTCGATCCCGACGCCTTCTCCGCGGCTCCGCCGCCGCCCGCCGGCCGGGCCCTGCGCGTGCTGTGCGTGGGCCGGCTGGTGCCCGACAAGGGGCAGGCGCTGCTCGTCGAGGCCGTGGACGAGCTGCGCCGCCGCGGCGAGGCGGTGGAGCTCGAGCTCGTCGGCGACGGCCCCCAGCGGGGCGAGCTCGAGGCGCTGGTGCGGGGGCGGGGGCTCCAGGACGCCGTGTCCCTCGCCGGCGCGCTGGGCCAGGATCGCATGCGCGAGCGGCTCGCCGCCGCCGACGTCTTCTGCCTGCCCAGTTTCGCGGAGGGCGTGCCGGTCGTGCTGATGGAGGCCATGGCCGTTGAGCGCCCTGTGGTGACGACGCGCATCATGGGGGTGGCTGAGCTGGTGGAGCACGGCGTGTCGGGGCTGCTCGTGCCCCCGGGGCGGGTGGACGCGCTCGCGGACGCGCTCGCCGAGCTCGCGGCCGACCCGGCCCGCCGGGCGGCGATGGGCGCGGCGGGCCGGCGCCGCGTCGTCGAGGCCTACGACGTCGGCGAGCAGGTCGAGCGGCTGCACGGGCTGCTGGCCGGTGCGGGAGGCGCGGCGTGCGCGGCGCCCGTGACCCTCATGGGGGTCAGGATCGACGCCGTGACCGAGGCGGAGACGATCGCGCACGTGCTCGGCGGGTTGGACGCCGGCCGCGGTGGTCGGGTGTGCACGGTCAACCTCGACATCCTGCGCCAGTGCGCGCAGGATGTCGAGGTGCTCGCGCTTGTGCGGGGCGCCGACCTCGTCGTCGCCGACGGCATGCCGCTCATCTGGGCCAGTCGGCTGGCCGGGCAGCGGCTCCCGGAGCGCATCGCCGGCTCCACCCTGATCTCCGGCCTGTCTGCCGCCGCCGCCGATGCCGGCCGCTCCGTCTTTCTGCTCGGCGGCAACCCCGGCACCGCTCAGCGGGCGGCCGCGCGCCTGCGCGCGCGCTCGCCTGCCCTGCGGATCCCCGGGACCTGGTGTCCGCCGTTCGGGTTCGAGCACGACGCTCGCGAGCGCGCCGCGATCGACGCCGCCCTGGCCGGCGCGCAGCCCGACATCGTGTTCGTCGGGCTCAGCTTTTTGAAGCAGGACCGCCTGATGGTCGAGCTGCGCGCGATCCTTCCGCAGACGTGGTTCGTCCCCTGCGGGATCGGCTTCAGCTTTCTCAGCGGCGAGGTGCACCGGGCACCGCCCATGGTGCAGCACCTCGGGCTCGAGTGGCTGCACCGGCTGTTCCAGGAGCCCCGGCGGCTGGCCGGGCGGTATCTCGTGCAGGCGCCGCCGTTCGTGCCGCGGGTGGTGCTCGACGCCCTGCGCCAACGGCAAGAGAGAGCCCCCTCGTAATGCGCCCTCGCGTCTCTGTCTTCTCTCAGCGGCGGTCAGGGTGTTGGGGACCACTGGACGCCGTCGCTAGCCTCGGCGCTCGATGCGTCGCGCAGAGCGCTTTCCCCTCCTACGGCGGGTGCCGTCGGTCACGTCCACGGTCGAGGACGATCTGGTGCTGTTCGAAAGCTGGCGGGGACGCTTCGCCGACAACCCGCGCGCGGTTTCCGAGCACCTCGCGCACGAAGGGCCGCCCATGCGGCAGTGCTGGGTGCTCGACGAGGGCGTGGAAGGCCCCCCCTGGGCCGAGGTGGTGCGGCCGGGGACCTACGAGTACATCAGGCGACTCAGCCGCGCCCGCTACATCGTCACCAGCAACAACCTCCCCGCCTACTTCCGCAAGAGCCCGACGACGACGTACCTGCAGACCTGGCACGGGACCCCGCTCAAGCGGTTGGCGTTCGACGTGCGGCAGCCCTCCGTCGGCGTCACCCGGCGCTACTTGCGTGCGCTGAGCCGAGACGTCGCCAACTGGGACGTTCTGCTCGCGCAGAACCACTTCAGCGCCGAGGTCTTCCGTCGGGCGTTTCGCTACTCCGGTCGCATAGCCGAGACCGGCTACCCGCGCAACGTGCTCCTCACATCGGCGGACCGCGCGGCGATCCGCGAGCGGGTCCGATCCGCCCTCGGCGCCGACGGTCGCCGCCTCGTCCTCTATGCGCCCACGTGGCGAGACAGCAGCGTCTTCGAGATGACGCTCGATCCGGCCGAGCTCTGCCGGCGGCTCGGCGATGAGTGGATGGTGCTGCTGCGGCTGCACCCCCTGGCGGCGGCCGGCCGGCCTCCGGCGAGCGACGCCGGTCTCAGAGACGTCACGGCCTGGGAGGACGTCCGCGAGCTCTACCTCGCCGCCGACGTCCTCGTCACGGACTACTCGTCGGCCATGTTCGACTTCGCCGTCACCGGAAAGCCGATGCTCTTCTTCGTCTACGATTTCGACTGGTACCGCGACGAGCTGCGGGGCTTCTATCTCGACCTCGAGCGCGACGCCCCCGGACCGCTCGTGCGGCACTTCGACGAGCTCGTGGACGCTCTGGGCGCCGTGGATGACCTGGCGGGGCAGCACGCCGAGGCCTACGGGCGGTTCCGCGAGCGCTTCTGCGGACTCGACGACGGCGAAGCCTCGGCCAGGGCGCTCGAATGCCTGCTCGGGCAGCGCGGGTGATGCTTCCGCGCTCTGTCGACCTGCCATACTCGTCCGGCATGGACCCGCCGGCAATGCCAGCCGATGCGCCCCGGCACGCGCCCATGTACCCTCCGCGCTGGCCCGCCTTTGACCTGCTCGTCGAGCCGAACGGGCGCGGCCGCCTCTACCGGGAGTGGCAGCGCATCAAGCACCGCCTGACGTCGACGGTGAACGTGTATGCGCTCGCCGAGCGGGGGTTGAAGCTCGGCCCCGGCGTGTACCTGGGTAGAGGCGTCCTCATCGACTGGGCATGGGCATGGCTCATCTCGATCGGGGAGGACACCATCATCGCGCCGCACGCCACGGTCCTGGCTCACGACGCCAGCACCAAGCGTCTCACCGGCTACACGCGAGTGGCGCCGGTCACCATCGGCGCGCGCGTGTTCGTCGGCGCGGGCGCGATCGTGCTTGCAGGCGTGACGATCGGGGACGACGCGATCGTCGCCGCCGGCGCCGTCGTCCGTCATGACGTCCCGATCGGCACGGTCGTCGCCGGAAACCCCGCGCGGGCGGTCGCGACCACCGCCGAGTACGTCGCGCGCCACCAGGAGATGCTCGCCGACGCACCTCGCTACGGACGCGAGTACTCCGTCCCCGGCGGTGCCACAATTGCGCGCAAGCTGCAGATGCGCGAGGAGCTGGCCGGACGCGCCGGCTACGTCAGGTAGTCGCTTCTGCCGCTAGACCGACCAGGTCGGGAAAGCCTTTCCCGTGAGCGCGCGGAGGCGCTGCGCCTCAGGCGCCAAGCGCTCGGCGAAGTGCGCCCGAACATCGTCGCCGACGTCGTAGGTCGCGACCTCCGAGGACAGCGCCCGCCGCACGGGACCGATCAGGCGCTGGCGCACGTCCGGCCTGATCCAGCCCGTCGCCCGCCGATACCCGCGCGACATTCGGATCGTTTGGGCGACCGGCGAGAAGCGGCGCTGATCGGCGCTCTCGTTGATGCGGAGGTCCCAGTTGGGCGACGTGAAGCTCGGGTCCACACCCAAAAACGCGAAGCATTCGCGCAGGACCACCTCACGTTGGCTGAGGAGATCGGCATGGTCGACGACCAGCAGACGGTCGGCGGGAAAGACCTTGAGGTACTGCTCGGCTTGCGTGGCGTAGCTCGATGCCGCCAGGTACCGCTCCTGGGGCTCGCGCGGCTCGGCGATGACCTCGGCGATGCTGCGCTGCTCGGTTCCGAGCCCGATCCGGTGGAAGTAGTGGCTGAGCACGCGCGCCACCGGGTCGCGGACGAGGTAGATGAACCGCGCGTCGGGGGCGACGGCATGGATCATCTCCGGAATCCCCGCGGGGTAGGGCCAGAAGGAGTAGGTGACCGAGGACTCGCCGCGGACGGGCCTGTCGGACTCGAACAGGGCCTCGTATTGTCGCTGCGTCAGGGGCCGCGTCGCCGGCCACGTCCCGTCCGCGGAGCGCGAGAAGTAGTGCGGCTCCTTTTCGTATGACATGTGCACCTCTGGGTGCTGCCCGAGGTAGTAGTGCAGCGAGGACGTCCCACTCTTGGCCGCCCCGATGACGAACAGATTCGGGTACATGCGGGCCAATGATGACCGATGTGGCGGTCTTGGCGTCCCCGTCCGACGAGCTCGACGGTACGCTGGGGACGTGCAGTCGACGCGCCACCGGCAACGCGTGCTCGCGCTCGCTGCGGTGGCGGTGGCGGTGGCTGCTGCGGCCATCGCGACCGGGGCCGGCGGGATGGCGCGTCGTCACCAAGTCCGCTTCACGCGCTGTGCCGTCTTCAAGGTCAACGAGACCTGCCGCTTCGAGGGGCTGCGCTCCGTCCGGTACGGCCGCCCCGGCCATCAGGCGCAGAAGGCGTTCTACGGCGGCGCGCCTTGCTCGCCTCGGGCCTTCGGGCTCAAGCGTCCCGGTCGCCCGAGCGATAGGTGCGCCTACGGACCGCTCAAGACGGTCAGGCTCGCCGATCCCATGGTCGGGATGACGCTTTCCGCACGCAGTGTGCGGGTGCCGCGGGGGGCTCCGGGACATCGAACGATGCGTATCCGTGCCACGTCGGTGCCAGCCGCCCCATATGACATCGGAGCCTTCAGGATTCGTTGCCTGTACTCGCACATGGCCTTTGACGACCCCATCGTCCATGCCGGCCAGCCGGGGGCGAGTCACCTGCACCTGTTCTTCGGCAACACGCGCGTCGACGCCGACTCCACCACGCGGTCGATCGAGTCCTCCGGCGCGTCGACCTGCGCCGGCGGCATCCTGGACAGGTCCGCGTACTGGGTGCCTGCGGTGGTCGACCCCGCCCGCAAGCAGGCCATCCTGCCGCTCTACCAGCGCGTGTACTACAAGACGGGCTACCTGGGGGTCCCCCCGGCAATCGTCCGACCGATTCCGCGGGGCCTGCGCATGATCGCCGGCGATGCGCGCGCCAGCGCTCCGCAGAGCGCGGCTGGATGGGACTGCCAGTCACCGCCCGGAGCCCGCTACTTCCGCTATCACCAGGCCTCGATCCCCCGGTCCTGCCCCCCCGGCGCGCTGGTGATCCAGAGCTTGATGTTCCCCCAGTGCTGGGACGGGCGCAATCTCGACTCCCCTGACCACAAGAGCCACATGGCCGTGGCGCGCGCAGGCTGTCCGGCCAGCCACCCCGTGCCGCTGCCGCTCATCTCCTATAAGATCGTCTATCAGGCGCCGGCCCGGGGATCCTTGCGCCGCTGGCGGCTCGCCTCCGACGAGTACCCAGCCGACCGCCCCGGCGGCCTGTCGGGCCACGGCGACTTCGTCAACGGCTGGAACCTCGATGTCGAGAAGACCTGGAACCAGCGCTGCCTGCAGTCTCCGCACAACTGCCAGGGAGGGCAGCTGGGGGATGGGCGCACCATCTTCTAGCCACCCGCGATCGCGCCCGACGAGCACGTGACGCAGATAGGATGCTCGGCGACCTGGTGAGACGATGAGCGAAACGCCCCAGCCCACGAAGGACGACGAGCTGGGGCCGCTGCGCGAGTCGACCGCCCGCGGGTTTCTTTGGACCGGCGGGCAGGCGCTGGTCAACCGCGGACTGAGCATGGTCGGCTTCATCGTGCTTGCGCGGCTGCTGACTCCGCACGAGTACGGCGTCGTCGCCCTTGCGAACGTGTTCGTCCTGCTGCTTGCCATCTTCGTCGCCTCGGGCTACAGCCAGGTGCTCGTCCAGCGCCCGCAGCTCTACAAAGAGGATCTGGACACCGTCTTCTGGATCGGCACCGCCACCAGCGTGGCGTTCGCCCTCGTGATGGTGGGCGCCGCCTGGCCGCTTGCGGCGGCGTTTCACGAACCGGACTTGCGTCCGGTGCTGCAGGTCCTGTCGGTGACGTTCGTGTTCATTGCGCTCGGCAGCGCCAATCAGGCCGTCCTGCAACGTCGGCTGGAGTTCCGCAGGATCGCTCAGGTAAGCATCCTCGCCAACGTCGTCGCCACGGTCGTCGGCATCACGTTCGCGGTGCTCGGCTTCGGCGTGTGGTCGCTCGTGGTCCAGACGGTCGTCGGCTCGGCGCTCACGTCGCTCGGCGTGATGATGCGCAGCGGCTACAGGCCAGGGCGGTCCGTCTCGCTCGCCCGCTTTCGGCTGCTCTTCGACTCCAGCCGCAACTTCCTCGGGACCACGCTGATGACCTTCTTCAACCAGCGCACGGACGACTTTCTCATCGGCAGCGTGCTCGGGGCGCAGCTGCTCGGCATCTACACCGTCGCCTACCGGATCCTGACCGTCATGACCGACGTCCTGGCGATGAGCGTGCGGCAGGTCGCGTTTCCGGTGTTCTCGCGGATCCAGGACGACAAGCCGCGGCTTCTGCGGGCCTACACGTCGGCCATGCGGATGTCCGCGGTCGTCGGTTTTCCGGCCTTCTTCTTCGCCCTCGCGGCGGCGCCGGAGATCGTCCATGTCGTCTTCGGCGGACAGTGGGATCGCAGCGTCCCCATCATGCGCATCCTGTGCCTGTTCGGTGCGCTCCAGGTGGTCTTCCAGTTCAACGGCGCCCTGCTGCAGAGCGTCGGCCGCGCCCGGGCGGTGTTCCGCATCACCCTGCTGAGCACGATCCTGCAGTTGCCGGCGTTCGCCATCGCGGTCCAATACGGCATCCGGTGGGTCGCGGCCTCCTACGTCATCCGCGCCTACCTCGTGGCCCCGGTCGGCCTGATCATGGCCGCCCGCGAGCTCGACAGCACCTTACGGAAGACCATCGCGGGCCTCGTCGCGCCATCCCTGAGCACCGGCGCCATGGTCGCGGCCGTCTTCGCCGTAAAGCCGGCGCTCGGTGAGGTCGCACCGGAGGGCGTGCGGCTTCTCGTCCTCATGGGCGTCGGGTTGGCGGCGTACGTCGCGGCCCTCCGGCTCCTCGGGCCGAGGACGTTCGACGAGGCGCTGAGGTACGCCCGCAGCGCCGCGCGGCGCGGCACCGGGCGGGCGGCGCCGACCGCTGCGTGATCTGTCGCCCTGGCGTCAGCCCTGCAGCCGCTCGTCGACCCCGGCGGCAGCGTCGTCACGAATCGCCGAGAAGAGCGTGAACACGCCCTTGGCCGGCTCGGCGGAGACCTGAAAGCCGGCGAAGGACTCGAGCAGCCTGCGAGTCTCGGGAGCCGTCGGGAGCGCGTGAGCCTCGCCGAAGATCGAGCCCACCCGGTCAAGGCGGTTCGCAGCCGCGAACACGTCGAACTCCGCCCCCTCGATGTCCACCTTGACGAGGTCCACCTGCTCGTCGAGCAGCTCATCGAGCGCGACGGCCGGAACGGTGATGGTCGGGCCCGTGCCTGCGGCCGTCGTACCGGCCCAGCTGTGCTCGCTCTCGTGGAACTCGATCGTCCCCGACTGGGCGGCCACGGCCTGATGATGGACGTCAACAGCCAGGTGGCGGACGTTGCGGTCCAGCACAGCGGCGAGGCGGGGGCTGGCCTCGACCGCCACGATCTGCGCATCGGGCCACCGGCGACGGAAGAAGAGGACGCTGGCTCCGATGTTGGCGCCGAGATCGAGGATGCGCCGCGGAGGTGGCTCGAGCGCAAAGTCATACTCGCGCAGCACGAACATCTCGTGCAGGACCTTGAATGCCGAGTAGTCGGGCACGACGAACCGGATCGGACCGCCCGGTGCATCGAGCCTCAACGTGAGCGGCCGGTGCCAGCGCAACGAGCCGAAGAGCAATCCTGCGCCCACGACACCCGCCCGGGCACGGCCCGAGGCGATGCGGGGCGCAAGCCGGCGTCCCATGGCAAGGCCCCAGTAGAGGTCGCTGCCCAGCAGGCGATCGGCGCGGACGAGGACGCGCCACGCGATGGTCGTGACGCGCTTGAAGTGCGGTCCCCCGGGCACTCCGGCGACGATAATCGATGTCTCGGAGGTATGCTCGGAGAAATCCCGTGCGCTGCTGGGAAGTGTTGCGCACGTCATCCGCGGCAGGACCGCACTCGAGGAACTTCGATGAACTCCGTCGCAGACGTTTCGCTCCTTCAACAGCAGGGTGACCGTGCTGCGCCGCAGGTGCTCTTCCTGAGCCAGGGCCGGGCGTCGGCGTCGACGGCGATGGGCCATGTCCGTGTCGAGCATGCGCTGAGAGTCGGCCTCGCAGGGGCGGCGGGGGCGAGGGTACGTCCCCTACACGCCACGGTTCCGCGGTTCTCGCTGGCGCAACGCGTGTTCATCCGCGCCGTTCCGGGGCTCAGGGATCGAGGCTATTGGACCCTGCGCTGGCATCTGGCCCGCGGATGGGCGGCCCGGCGCCTGCTCGAGCAGCGCCTGAGAGACGACGCGCCAGACGTCGTGCACGTCACCACGGACCAGGTGTCCCTGCTATTGGGGCGCATTCAGCGCGAGGTCCCGTGTGTGCTGTCCCTCGACATCACGACCTACGACTGGTTGCGGCTGCTGCGCCGACTTCCCGAGGATGGCGAGGTGCCGGCCGACCTTCGCCCGTTGCTTGCGCTCGAGCGCCGAGCGCTGCATCGTGCGCCGCTGTCGATCGCGTGGACCGACACCGTGGCCGAGCGGGTTGGTCACCTCGCCCCGAGGGCCCGCGTGGCCACGCTGCATCCGGGGATCGATCTCGAGGAGTTCCGCCCGCGCTCCGGACCGCGGAAATCCGGCCCGCTCAGGGTGCTGTTCATCGGTGGTCGGTGGGTCGACAAGGGAGGCCCGGATCTCGTCGCCGCCCTCGAGGCCGATCTCGGGAGGACCGTCGAGCTGCACGTGGTCACCTCCGTAGCGCCGCCGCCCCAGGACGGGATGATCGCCCACGCAGCGCAACCAGGCAGCCGTGAGATCGTGGATCTCCTCCAGCACGCGGACGTCCTCTGCCTGCCAAGCTACGCGGACGCGGTTCCCTGGGTGATCGTGGAGGCCCTGGCCTGTGGTGTGCCGATCGTGGCCACGGCAATCGGCTCCATTCCGGAGATGATGGGTTCTGGCTCCGGCCGCCTCGTCGATCCCGGGGACGTGCCCGCGCTCAGAGAGGCGCTGCACGAGCTGTTCGAGAGTCCGGCCCTGCGGTCGGACCTGGCGCACCATGGCCGGGCACGGGCCGAGGAGCGCTTCGATGCCCGGCGGAACACCGAGCGCCTCGTGCATCTGCTCGAGCAGGTGAGGCGCCAAAGACCCGTCCCGGCCGCTCTGGGCTCGCGCTAGCGCGGCAGGTTCAGCCGCATGTCAGCCGAGACGCGCGTGCAGGTCGTACCAGGAGTGCGCCCCGCGCTGCACCCACCGAACGTAGTGGTGTCCGATCCGGGTGCCGCGCCACCGGCCGCCATATCCTCCCAGGTTGTGCTGCATCCGCAGTACCTGAGCCCGGGCGATCGCCGCGGGCAGTGACAGCCACCGGCTCGCCAGCTCCTCTCCGAACGGGCCGCTGCCGTCGCTCGTGAATCGCTGATCGACGTAGTGGCCCTCGCGTGGCGGATCGGGCAGCCTGATCGATGGGTGCCGGCGCTGGTCGACGTAGCTGAACGAGTCGTAGCCCAGCCGCCGCATCGTGCGGAGCTCGTCCAGGACGAGGCGCAGAGGCGCATGGTTCGCCGTGACGTTCGATTCCACCGACAGGTAGGCGGGACGGTCGGCGAAGTCAGCGAGGGCGCGGACGCAAAGCATGTCGTAGCCCTCGATGTCGATCTTCAGGTAGTACGGAACGCCGGTCTCTGCCAGCACCTCGCCGAACGGAACGGTTGGCACGTCGACGTACCGGTGCTCCACGTTGGCGTGCGTCTCGTTGCGTTCGACGAACTCGGGTGACAGCGAGCTCCAGATGGTCATGGAATCCGCGATCGCCAGCGGCATCGTGCCCTGCTTCTCGGCGACCGCGGCACCGATGATCCGCAGCCGGCCACCGGCGATCTCGGGCGCGAAGCGCTCCTCGGCCGCCTGGACGAGGTCCGGATTGGCCTCCACGGCGACGACGTCAAAGCCCTTGGCCAGGTAGAAGGCGGTGTCCTGGCCATCATGCATGCCGACGTCGATGATGAGGTTGCTCTTGAGCATCGGCTCTCAGCTCCCGTCGACCGCGTTCTCGATGACCCCGGCGATCCCTCGCTCCCGGTCTCCGAGGAACACCGTCATGTCCTGCAGCATCGGCATGCGCTCGGCCAGGAAGGTCACGAGCTCCGTGCCGGTCCGGCCCGTGAAGAGGTTGTGCACTTCTTCCGGATCCACCGAGACGTCGAAGAGCTCCAAGGCAACCCACGCGGGGCCGACGCGCAGGAGCGTCGACCCGACAGGCACCATGCGACGGATCGCCGGGGCGACGAGCGACGAGGCGCTCGACGGGGGCGAGAACGACGTGACGATGAGCTTGTAGGGCCCCTGGATGAAGGCCTTGAGGTTGTGGTGTCGCGCCGCGGTCCGTCCGAGGACACGGTTGCGCATCCGGGCCGCTCGGGTCGTCCCCTTGCCGTCGCGGTTGACGTTGAGCCTTTCTCGGCTCGGCAGGTACAGGTACCTGCGGTCCTCGCTCGTGATGACGCGGCTCGGGTCGAACTGCGTCGAGGCGATGCTGCGCCCGTCGGTCGCGCTGGCCTGCGGCTGGCCGGCGAGCTCCAAGAGCGTCGGGACGATGTCCGTCGAGGCGACCGGATCGGACCGGCGCCGACCCATGCGCTCCACCAGCGCCGGCGCCGTGGAGGGCGGCAAGTGAAAGCACAACGGCACGTTGATCAGGTCGTCGTGGACCCGACCGCCGTGATGGATGCGCCCGAGGTCGTAGTCGAAGCCTTCTCCGTGGTCGCCCGTGATGCAGACCACGGTCGAATCGCGGTCGACGGCGTCGACGAGGCGGCTGAGTTGGGCGTCGAGGCGGTGCACGCACGCGTCATAGAGGGAGCGGATCCTGCGCCGCTCGGATGCCGTCTGGTCCGTCCACGCCAGATAGCCACTGCCGAGGCGAAACCAGTCGCGCCGGTCGGGAAAGCAGGCCTCGTAGTGCTCCTTGCAGTTCGCCGCCATGTAGTCGTGCGGAAGGTTCGTGTGGAAGAACAGGAAGAACGGGTTGCCGTCGGAGCCTCCGCGGATCGCCTCGCAGGCCCTCGCGAAAGGGGCCTCCCAGTCGGCCGGAGGCAGGTAGTGATACTCGTCGAAGCCGCTCTGGAATCCCAGGGATCCGGGCTCCAGGTTCGGGTTGTTGACCACCCCGATCTTGCGATAGCCGGCGGGAAGCAGGTGAGTGACCTCAAACCCGTTGCCTTCGTGGAAGTACCGGCCGTGGCGGGAGGCGTCGATCCCGCTCAGAATCGAGCTGATCGCGGGCAGGGTCCACGGCGCTGAGCCGTAGCAGCGGTCGAACTTGTGCCAACCTGCCAGACGCTCGTCAAGCCGCGGCGTGAATCCGTAGGCCGGGTTGAACGCTCCGAGGCTGTCGCGACGGAGCGAGTCCACGACGACCAAGACGATGTTCAATGACGCCATGGCGTGTTCCACGGGAAAAACGGTGTCAGCCTTCCCGCTCGGTACGGACCCAGCCGGACAGGGCGCGTCGCGGTGGAATCCGGTTGGCGCAGGGCACGAGTGTGCATGCGGGGCGGCATGCTACCCGGGCAGGGGTGCGCCGGCTGGGCCAGGAGTCGCTGGTAGCGTACGCTGCGGGCCCGCAACCCACCATGGCGAGCGGTCAGGCGTATGGCGCTTCTGTCTCTGACGAAACGGGTTGTGCGGCGCGCCGTGCCGCCGCAAACGATGTACGTCGGACGCCGGCTGTTCTCGCGTATCGCCGCGCGTCGCGCCAGGGAGGCGTTCGAGCGCGCGACGGCGGAGCCGGTCTGGCTTGGCCCCGAGATGCTCGAGAGGCTCATGGTGCACTATCCCAGGGCGCCCACCTACACGCCCGGACCCCAGGCCATCTCGCTCCGGGGCCAGCTCCGAGCGCGTGATCTGTGGCGGCTCGTGGACGGCGATCGGGCGCAGACGCTCGAGGTCGGTGCCAAGGACGCCATGGTCAGCCGTCACCTTGTCGCGCGAGGGCGGACGCCACGGCCTTGGATCTCTCCGCCGACGGGTTCGACGGGCGGGCGCGTTCGGCAGGAGTGAGGTTCGTCGAAGCAGACGCTCTGAGCATGCCGTTCGACGATGCCAGCGTCGACCTGGTCTTCTCATACAACGCCTTCGAGCGCTTCGCGGAGCCGGATGCCGTGCTGCGCGAGATGCTCCGTGTGGTACGACCGGGCGGGATCGCCTACTTCAACTTCGGGCCCCTCTATCGCTCGGCATACGGGCCGCACTCGATGATGTCGGTGACGGTCCCGTTCTGTCATCACCTCTTCGAGCGGGAGGTGCTGGACGACTATGTGAGTCGGGAAGGCCTCCGCCCGATTCCCTGGGCCACGCTCAACGAATGGAGGTTGCAGAGCTTTCGCGACCTGTGGACCTCAGTCCGGGCTGCGGCACCTCCTCAGCTCTACAGAGAGGTTCCGGAGTCGCGGGGCCTGCGTCTGATCGAGCACTATCCGTCGTGCTTTCAGAGCAGGACGAATGACTTCGACGACCTCATGATCGGCATGGTGGAGGTCGCGCTGCGTCGGACCGAGGAGCCGCTGCCGCGCCTCGAATGAAGCCGCCCGATCAAGGTGGCGCGGGGAGCCGCCGATAGGGTCTAGGCGCCGCCGGATCAACCCCGACAAAGGCACACCCGTCGTGAGGCGGGGTCGCAAAGCCAGGGGCCTCTCAGAGGCAGCCCAGCCACCGAAGGAGCTTGCATGTCCTTTTCGTCTCTCGTCCCGGGCGGACGCTCGCGGGTCGTCGCTAGGTTGTGCGCCGTGAGACGTGCGACCACCGCCATCGCCCTGGTCGGCCTCGTCGCCGGTCCGGCCGCCTGCGCCAGCACACCGCGCCAGCCTCATCGGGCCAAGCCCTCCCCGACCCAGGCACGCACTCGCCCGGCGCCGAAGCCGCCCACCGCCAACCGCGACAGGGGCACACTCTGGACCTCGCCCCTGGCCGGCGACGTGACGCTCGATCCACGATCCTCCCAGCTGGTCAGCGCACTGGCCGGCACCGTCGCCGCCGGCGACGCCGCGCACCGCGCCACCTGGATCGACACGAAGAACTGCGCGCCGCGCGTCTACACCGCCCCGGCGGACCAACCCAAGGTGCGCGTGGCACTGCTCAACGGCGACCGGCCGGCCCGGCGATCCCTGCAGGCCGCCCTGGACGCGGTTCCCCTGCCCGCCGGTGCGGTGGGCTCGGCCTGTCACGACCAGAGCCTGGTGGTCGAGCAGCCCTCGACCAACCGGATGTGGGAGCTCTGGCACGCCCGCAAGACCGCCGACGGATGGCAGGCCGACTGGGGCGGAGCGACGCGGCACCTCTACGACGACGACGGCGTCTTCGGACCGGACGACTGGCCCGGTGCCATGAGCTACTGGGGGGCCTCGGCGAGCTCGCTGAGGCTCGTCGGTGGCCTGCTGACATCACAGGAGCTCCAGAGCGGGAACATCGAGCACGCGCTCGCCCTGAGCGTGCCGCAGGCGGCCGCGGGTGTCTGGTCATCCCCGGCGCAGCGGACGGACGGGGTCTCGAGGGACCCGAACGCCCTGATGTACGGCGCGCGACTACGGCTCGACCCTGCCGTCGACGTCGACAAGCTCCGCGTGCCCGCGGTGACCAAGGCGCTTGCCCGCGCCGCACAGCGCTACGGGCTCGTCGTGCGCGAGCAGACGCACTACAACGTGCAGTTCTCGGCCGAGGCGCCCCCGGCCGACGACCCCGGCGTGTACCGCCGGATCTTCAGCGGCCCCGCGCCGCTCAACGGGTCGGCCGGACCGGTCATGCGTGGCTTCCCGTGGAGCGCGCTTCAGGTGGTCAAGCTGCACCTCCGGCGTCGCTGATCCGTGCTGAGCCACGATCCGGTCCGCAAGCGACACGGTCACCCGGCACGGCGCGCGCTCGCCTTCGTCCTCGGCGCCGCCGCGCTGGTCGTTCTGGCGCTCGCCGGCTGGACCGTGACCCAGACCTCCTACGCGCACGTCGGCCCGGGCTTCGTCCAGGGCCCTGCCTCCATCCACGCTCCTGCCTGGAGCCGGCCCTGCTGGCGCCGCAACCGCCCGCCCTTTCACAACGCGTACACGCCGCCCTGCGCCCGCGTCGTCGGCCGGGTGGTGCTGCGCCAGCACGTGGACCCCGACGGCGACGGTGACGCGCACCTGATCGTGATCGCGGGCGTCCGCGTCGTCAACCTCAAGCTCCCGCGCGCCGGCGCCGACGGGGCGCCCGGTCTGCCCGGCCTCGGGTCGCGCGTCACCGCCGTCGGCGAGCTGGTGCGGGGACGCTGGCCCGGCGTGACCGAGGTTCGCGCCGCGTGGACGGCGCCGGGACCGCGATGAGCGCCATCGCCAGGCGGCCAGCTCGCGACTGGACATCCGTCGAGCGTCACATCACTAGGCGGTCGCGCTCTCGCGCAGCGCCTCCAGCAGCCGGTCCACGCCGGCTGACCACGTGGCCGTCGACTGCGGCCGGCGCAACCGCAGCATCGGCCGGTCCGCCAGAGCCAGCAGGTGCTCGCCGGACACCGGGAGACCGGCGTGGCGGCTCAGACCCAGCAGCCGCTCGCCGACATCCAGGCGCGTCACCTCCGGCGGACCGTCTGACCACCGCAGCTCGATCCAGCCGGCCAGGGGAGCCTCCAGCGCACCGATCGGCAGGGGCTTGCGCCACCGCTCGCGGCTGCCGAGCCTGCCGAGGGCCCGGCCGCCGAGTCGCTCGGCCGCGTCCGCGCGCAGGTCGACGGCGCCCGGGCCGCCGAAGCACGTCTCCTGCTCGACGACCAGCAGGTCATCGGTGAGCAGCGGGCAGCCGCGGGCAGCCAGCAGGGCGGCCAGGGTGCTCTTGCCGCCCCCGCGCTCGGCGAGGAGACCCCACGCCCGCCCGTCGAGCACGACGGCGGAGGCGTGCAGCGAAGACCGGCCCATCCAGTGCGCGACGACGGCGGCAGCCGGGCTGAGCCCGGGGTGCAGCAGGGCCTCGCCGGACCACTGCGTCTCCGTGAAGAGGGTGATGCGCTGGCGCGAGCGGTCGAGCCGGAGCTCGCCGGTCCCCGGAATGCCGATGCGGGCCTCCGCCTCCCAGATGGTCATGCCCGGGCCGTCCTCGGCCGGTCCCACGACCTGAGCGATCGTCCAGTGCGGCCAGCTTTCCGGGGGCCTTGGGCCGGCCGGCTCGACATCGAGCCCGGACACGCGCAGCCCGTAGACCGCGTGGGGCTCGCCCATCAGTACTCGATCAGCGTCCCGCGCCGGCGGCACAGGCCCACGGCGGCCGTGAGCACCCAGTAGGCGGGAGGGGTCATGAGGACGGCGAAGGCCGCCAGTCGCACGATCTCGACCCCCGGCGCGTCGGTGGTGTCGGCGCCGATCAACAGGTGGCGAAGCAGCTCGAGGGCCGGCGTGAAGGGCTGGACCTCGGTCACCCAGCGGATCCAGCTCGGCATCAGCTCGGGCGGGAAGTAGACGCCGCCCGCGAGCGACAGGCCCACCACGACGAGGTTGCCGATATTCCCCGCCTGCTTGGAGAGCAGCACGAGGGCCGCCACGAGCAGCGCGAACGGCAGGAAGGCCAGGATCGCCAGCACCGCGACCGGGATCGCCAGCAGGACCGACGTCCCCGCGAGCGACAGCCCGAACAGCGTCGTGGCGATCAACAGCGTCACGACGCCGGTTGCGAAGGCCGCGACGACCGGGAAGATCGTCATGGCGGCCACCGCGGCCGCGGGGCCGAGCGGCGAGACCACGAGGCGCTCGAAGGTGCCGGCCACCAACTCGGTGCGCAGGTTGTTGGGGACGAGCGCCAACGTGGCCGTGAGCGCCTGCAGGATCACCAGGCCGACGACGACGTAGGCGAAGTAGTCCTCCGGGTTCGGGAAGCGGCGGACGCCGACGAGGCGGGACACGAAATAGAACAGCGTCAGGCTGAACACCGCGATCAGTGCCTGCGACAGCGCGCGGAAGCGGTAGCTGAAGTAGATGGCGGCGTCGCGGCGCACGATCGCGAGCACGCCGTCCAGGAGCCCCAGGCGGGAGGTCAAGCCGCTCTCAGGGTCCCGTCCGCGAGTGCCATGTGCAGATCGGGGCTGACCGCGGGAGCTTCCCCGGACGGGCCGCACCACAAGACGCTGCGGCCGGCCTCCCGGTGTGCGCCGATGGCCTCGGCGAGTATCTCCCGGCCAGCCGAATCGAGGCTGGTCAGCGGCTCGTCGAGCAGGACGAGCGCAGGCTCGTGCAGGAAGGCCATGGCGAGCCGCAGCCGCTGGCGCTGGCCCATGGAGAGGCGATCGACGCGCCGGGTCGCGAACTCCGCCAGGGCGAAGCGCTCCACGGCGCGCTCGATCAGCGGTGTCCGCCGCCGGCGTTCCACGAGCCCGATGCGCGCGGCGAAGGACAGGTGGTGGCGCGCGCTCAGCCGCGCGTACAACCCGCTGTTCCCGGCGGAGGCCAGTCCGATCTCGCGGTGGAAGGCCACCCGGCCGGCCTCGGCGGTCGTGTCGCACACGCGCACCTCGCCGGTGTCGGGGCTGAGCAGCCCGGCGATCACGCGCAACAGCGTGGTCTTGCCGGCGCCGTTGGAGCCCTCGATCAGGATGTGCGTCCCCTTGGGCAGAAACAGGCCCACGTCCTGGAACACCGGCACCGAGGACCCGGGCCAGGACTTGCTCAGGCCGCGGAGCTCCAGGACGGCCGCGACGGCCGCAAACCCAGCACCCATCTCGCGGCGATCATGCGCTGATACGGGTCAGAGCCTTCGCACGAGGCGCCGCAGTGCGGCGCCTGCGCCAGCGAGTCCCGCGCCGACCGCGGCGATCGGAGCCACGGCGAGGCCGGTGAACGCCAGCTTGCCGCCGCCGCCTGCGGCGCCGCTGCCGCCGTTGCCGGACGCAGATGGCGCCAAGCCCCCGCCGGCCGAGCCGGGCGTCGACCCGTTCCCACCGGAGCCGTTGGAGCCGAGCACCTGGTCGACAGGCGGAACGGAGCCCGACCCGCCGGGGCTCGGGGTGTCAGGAACGGATCCCCCTGAGTGGGACTCGCCCAACACCTGGTTGCTCGGCCCCGCCATGCCGGGTGCGCCCGCGTCACCGGGTGCGCCCGCGTCACCGGGTGATCCAGCGGGTCCGGGTGCACCCGCGTCACCGGGGGGACCCGAGGCGCCCGGAGGACCCTGCGGACCGGGAGGGCCCTGAGGCCCGGGACCCCCAACGCCTCCGCCGGGCATGGAGCCGACCGGCGCCTGCGAGAAGTGCAGCGCCCCGCCCAGGGCGGTGGCAGTTACCTGGTGGAGCGTTCCGAAGTCTCGGATGCTCGGCGTTTCGTAGACATCCATGTCCGCTTGCAAGGTCACACCCAGAAATCTACAGGATTCCACAAGAATGGTCCAATGGCGTCCGAGCGCGGACCTGGAAGCTGGGCGCGAGCGCGAGGAGCCGTCGACGTCAGATAGATCATCTGCGGTCAGTTCGTCGACCCGGCTCGCGCGCCGTCGGCCCTGCCTTATGCTCGATCTGATATGAGCGACAGCGGCTTCGGACGGCTTCTTCGGCGCGTGCGCGAACAGCAGGGCATCTCCCAGGAGCGCCTGGCGATCCGTGCCGGCACGAGCCAGGCCTACGTCTCCGGCGCCGAGACGGGCCGGATCGCTGTCAGCGTCCGACGGGCCGGACGGCTCCTCGCATGCCTCGGCCATGAGCTCGACCTCTCCGCCCGTCCGATGCCGATGCGCTCGGACCCGGACACCCTGGCTCGACTCGAGGCGCTGACTCCGGAGGAGCGCATCGAGCGCTCCGCCGCCGCGCACGAGTTCCAGGCATTGCTGCGCGACGCAGATGGCGCCTAGCGGCTTTTCCCCGCTGGAGATCCTTCGCGTCCTGCACGAGGAGCAGGTCGACTTCCTGCTGATTGGCGGCATCGCCGTGGCGAGCTACGTCACCGATCGTGCGACGGCCGACATCGACATCATGGTCCCGACTGGCGAGGACGCCAACCGGCGGCGCCTCGAGCAGGCCCTGCGCCGGCTGGACGCTGAGCTGATCGGCACGCAGGGCGGTCATGGCCAGGCGCCCGAACCCGATGATCCTTATCCGACGCTGCTCTTCATGACCCGTCACGGCAAGCTCGCCGTGCTCTACCGGCCCGACGGCAGCGCGCTCTATCGCGACGTGCTGCGCCGCAGCAAGCGGATTTCGGTGATGGAGCACGAGGTGCGGGTGGCCGGCATCGATGACCTCGTCCGGATGAAGCTGGCAGCCGGGAGGCGCCAGGACCTCGATGACGTTGCGACACTCACTAACCGCGCTGGTCGCCGCGTCGCGCGCCGCCGCCGCATCCACGCCCGGTGGGAGCTTTCTCGCGATGCGGACGCAACCGCGGCGGAGCGGCTCTTGAGCGGCCGTGCCATCGATGGCGACCCGGCTGCCCAGGTCTGGAGGGCGGACGACTGTCTCAACATGGATGCAGAGCGGGATGACCTCAGCGACGATCATCTGCGCGCCTGGGTCGCCGGCCTCCACGACCGCCTCGCCAGCGCGGGGCTCGTTGACGCCGCGCCGATGATCGAGACGGCTGATCACCGTTGCCGCCCTCCTCAGCCGGGACGGAGACGGCAGCGTGTGAAGCCCGAGCTCATCGATGGGATGGATGACCAGCTTCGCGGGTGCGAGCTCGACGTTCCGCCGCGACCTGACCTCTCCTGACCTTCGACGCGCCCCCGGCGACAGCGGGCAGGGGCCTGCTTAAAGACGCGTTCTTCCGCCGAAGCGTCGTGTTAGATAGCGGCTCTTCCACCCAGGACCGGTGATGGGCAGTCGCTAACTCGCACAACCCCTCCGAGCTCTTCGTTCCCGATGACAGCCGGTGGGCCAGTCGCGCGGCTGCGCGCGGAGAGATCCGCCGCATCGCTCGGGCCTTGTACTCGACCAATCTCGACGAGCCGGCCGATCAGCTCGTGCGCCGCCGCTGGTACGTCGCGGCGTCGCTGTACTTCCCGGGCTCGGTCATCGTCGACCGCAGCGCAGCCACTTCCGGCCCGGCCCCCGACGGCTCGCTGTTCCTCGATGTCGGCGTGCGCCCGGTCAACCCGCGACGGGTGCAGCTTCCCGGGCTGACCCTGCGTCCGCGCAATGGGCCCGGACCCGTTGCCGGCGATGTGCCCTTCATGGGGCTGCACATGTCGAGTCCGGCCCGGATCGCTCTGGACAACGTCCGCCCCTCACGCGCGCGCAGCGGAGTGCGCCGGACGCTCACGGCCGAGGAACTGGAAAAACGACTCGATCGGCTCGCTCTTACCCGCGGTGAGCAGGCCCTCGATCAACTGCGTGACGAGGCGAGGGCGATCGCGCCGGCTCTCGGTGCCGAAGCCGAGCTCATGCATCTCGACCGCCTGATCGGCGCGCTGCTCGGCACTCGCGGTGCGCGGTTGCAGACTCCGGCAGGTCGGGCTCGCGGTGCGCGGATCGGGTATGACGCAGACCGCCTGGCACGCTTCGAGAAGTTGCGCGCCGAACTGGCCTCGCAGACGTTCGCGGAGCGTTGCGAGCCAGCTGATCCCCGGCGGCTCCTCGCGTTCTTCGAAGCCTACTTCTCCAACTGGATCGAGGGCACGGTATTCGAGGTCGACGAGGCAGAGCGGATCGTCTTCGAGGGTCACGTCCCGAACCAGCGCCTTGCCGATGCCCATGACGTACAGGGAACGTTCGACGCGGTGACCGACCCGCGTTTGCGGGCGGGCGCACCGCGCGGGGCCGACGAGCTCGAAGACTATCTGCGCGATGCCCATCGACATGTCATGGGCGGGCGTCCTGAGGCCGGGCCCGGCGAGTACAAGCAACAGCCCAACCGGGCGGGGTCGACCTACTTCGTTCATCCCGATCTGGTCCGCGGCACGCTACGTGAAGGCTTTGAGATCATGGACGCGCTGCCTGCCGGCCTGGCGCGGGCGATACTCGCGATGTTCCTGGTGGCCGAAGTGCACCCGTTCACCGACGGCAACGGGCGCGTCGCGCGGCTGTTCATGAACGCCGAGCTCTCGTCGGTCAGCCTCGCGCGCGTAGTGATCCCGCCGTCCTACCGCGACGAGTACATGAGCGCCCTGCGGGCGCTGAGCCTCAATGACACCGCGACGCCGCTCTGGCGGATGATCGATCGCGCTCAGCGCTGGACGTCGCTGATCGAGTGGACCGAGCGGGATCGGGTGTTGGAGCTGATGCAGAACACCAACGCGCTCGTCACCCCGGCCGAGGCAGCCGCTCGGAGCCTGCACCTGCGCGACCCCGCGTAGCCGAGCTTGACCGCTCCCCTAGAATCCCCCTCGATCAGCCGATAGTCGCAGCCGTCCGCCACCCGCTCGCCGCCACATACGACGAGCCCAGGACGGGGTCCGTGAGCGCCGATCCGCCCCGCCGGGGGTACTGAATACCCCTGTGCTACATTGTTTGGTCGCGCTTGGTGCCGTGCCGCACGGTCTCAGCGTCCTCTCCCGATCGTTCACGTCCGCTCTTCAGCGAGGAGTCGCCCCGTCTTGGCTTCCCCCGATGCTCTCCGCACCCGCCGCACCTTCGCGCGCCTCGAGAAGGTGCTCGAGGTCCCGAACCTCATCGACATCCAGAAGAAGTCCTTCGACTGGCTCGTCGCCCTGGAGAAGGGCGGGCTGCGCGAGACCATCGACGACATCTCCCCGATCGAGGACTACACGGGCAACCTGGCCGTGCAGTTCGGCGAGTTCACGTTCGACGAGCCCGTCGCCTCGCTCGACGAGTGCCGCGAGAAGGATCTGACCTACGCGCGCCCGCTGACGGTCACGGTCGGCTTCATCAACCGCGAGACCGGCGAGATCCGCGAGCAGTCGGTCTTCATGGGCGACTTCCCCTGGATGACCGAGCGCGGCACGTTCGTCATCAACGGCACGGAGCGCGTCGTCGTGACGCAGCTCGTCCGCTCCCCGGGCGCCTACCTGATGGAGCCCAAGGACTCCGAGAAGCAGGTCTTCGTCGGCAACCTGATGCCGGCCCGCGGCTCCTGGCTCGAGCTCGAGATCGACAAGAAGGGCAAGGTCTTCGTCCGCATCGACCGCAAGCGCAAGCTGCCGGTCACCGTGCTCCTGCGCGCCATGGGCTACGAGTCCGACGAGGAGATCCTGAACCTCTTCGACAACTCGCTCTACCTGCGCAACACGATCGACACCGACACCGAGGTCACGCGCACGGAGGAGGGCGCGCTGATCGAGCTGTTCAAGAAGCAGCGCCCGGGCGAGCCGCCGTCCGTCGACAACGCCAAGGCCCTGCTGCACCAGCTCTTCTTCGACCCGAAGCGCTACGACCTGACCCGCGTGGGCCGCTACAAGCTCAACAAGCGCCTCGACCTCGACATCGACATCGACACGCGCACGCTGACCCACGACGACATCATCGCCCTGGTGTCAGAGCTCGTCTCGCTGCCCAAGCGCCTGGGCATGCCCGAGGACTTCGACGGCGAGGTCGCGCGCGACTACGCCGCCGAGGCGATCACGATGCCGCGCGAGCCGGTCGCCGACCACCTCGACGAGTACGAGCACTTCGGCAACCGCCGCCTGCGCACGGTGGGCGAGCTCATCCAGGAGGCCTTCCGCATCGGCCTGTACCGGATGGAGCGCGTCGTCCGCGAGCGCCTCACCACCGAGGACGCGGACACGATCACGCCGCAGACGATCATCAACATCCGGCCGGTCGTGGCTGCGCTGAAGGAGTTCTTCGGGTCCTCGCAGCTCTCGCAGTTCATGGACCAGACCAACTCGCTGTCGGGCCTGACGCACCGCCGCCGCCTGAGCGCCCTCGGCGCCGGCGGCCTGACGCGCGAGCGCGCGCCGATCGAGGTGCGCGACGTGCACCCGACGCACTACGGGCGCATGTGCCCGATC
>JBBSIC010000011.1:0-71200 GCA_038232275.1 Solirubrobacterales bacterium
CCCCCGTCGACCTGACGCTCGCCGATCAGCCGCTGGCGCTGATCGTCGTCCGGGCTGCCGAGCACGACCCGGCCGCCATGACGGAGCTCCGCTGGCGCATCCACTCCGCCGTCTCGTTCTAGCTCGCGGAGCGCTTCGGCAGCCGTACGGTCGCGCAGCAAATGCTCCCCGCCGCCATGGACGCCCTCCAGGACGCCCTGCCCGGCTACCCGGCGCACAGCGACTTCCACCGGTGCCTGAAGCGGATCATAACCGACATGCGGCTCGAGGATTGACGCGCTCAGGCGGTGGGGCGGCGCGCGGGCGGGTCGTGCGGCAGAGCTCGGGCTCGCCGGAGTAGTGGCCGAAGGTCGGGGCCATGACGCTGTCCGGCGTCGCGCCGTGAGCTTGGCCGAGCAGATGCCCGAGCTCGTGGGTCATCGTCATGCAGAGCATGTCCCGGTCCTCGCGCCCAGCAAGACCGCGGTAGGGCTCATCCGCGTGAAAGCCTCGGTCGCGTTGGCGGCGGTCTGCGCCTCGTACACGGTGTATCCGTTGAGGTCGAGCAGCAGCCGCGAGCGGCTCGCGCAGCGACGGATCGGAGTGGGCAACGAGCAGTGTGACGGTTGCGGGCATCAGGAGCTCCAGGATGGCTGGTGAGGAACGCCCTCGCTTCAGCCGCTGCGCGGGAGAACGCACGCGCCAGGTAGAGACACTCGGAGGCCTCATGCAGAAGAGCGTCCTCGACCTGGTGCGGCGGATCCCTTGTGCCGTGGCAGAGTGCGGGCTTCCCAACGCGCCATATGGAGTGTTTGGACAGATCACTCAACCCGCTGCCCTGGAACCTCGGAGAGGCGACGCACCTCACGTGATGACGCACGGCGTTTGGCTCTACGTCGCGCTTCGCAGAGTGATGGCGAGACCCGGACTCGAACCGGGGACACCACGATTTTCAGTCGTGTGCTCTACCAACTGAGCTATCTCGCCGAGCGGGCCAAGGGTAGCGTCAGCCAGATGCGGCGGGCAGCGTCCCCGCCACGTGTGCCGGCGTGCTCACCCGCACCGTGGCGTTGGGATGCGCCACGCCGAGGTCGAACTCGAAGCGCCCGCCCGCCCGCGAAGTCGCCGGTGGGCGCCAGGCTCTCCGGCACTCTGCTCTGAAACACAGGCGCACACGCAGACGGCGCAGGAGGCCGTCCTGGTGCCCCGACCACAGATCCACGGTCGCGGAGTCGATCGCCTCACGCAGCTTCGTCGTGCCCGTGTCTGAGGTCCGGGACGCTGGCGCCGGTCTTGCGGGCCGCGGCGAAGATGTCGCGCAGGGCGCCGGCGGCGTCGAGCTTGGCGGAGACGTGGTCCGTGGCGACGCCGTCGATGGCTTCGCCGTCCACGTTGCGCGGCGATTGCAGCCAGGCCCCGAGGGGCAGGTCGACACCGCGTCGCATCTGGCCGGCACTGGCGCCGAGTGCCCTGCCCTGGGCGGCGTCGAGCGCGCAGATGCCCTCCCCCGTGTCCACGAAGGCATGCCTGCCGTCGGCGATGAACGTCGCGCCTCCCTCGCGTGCGCCCGCGATCTGCGTGTAGCGCAGGCGGGCGCGGGGAGCGCGCCCGCGGCGTCGAGCGCGACTGGGCCGTCGAGCGCGAAGCCGGAACGGCCGGACGACGCGCCGTCGCGCGGCTCGAGCGAGCCGTAGATGCAGCGTCGCACTCTTGATCGTGCCCATGCGAGTCGCTGTCCGGCGCAGGATCCGGTCTGCCGGCGACCCGCTGCTGCCGGTGCAGCCGGCGATGGCCAGGGCGAGGGTCGCCGGGGCCCATGCGTGCCTCACGGGGTCGGCGCCGTGGTCGCGGTGGCGGTCGCCGTGGCGGTGGCGGTTGCGGTGGGGGAGGCCGTGGCGGTGGCGGTGGCGGTGGGGGTGGCGGTCGCCGTGGGGGAGGCCGTGCCGCTCGTCGTCGGTGTCGCCGTCCCCGTGGCGGTCACGGTCCCCGTCGCCGTGGCGGAGGGGGTGCCGGTGGGCGAAACGGTCGCGGTGGCCGTCGCGGTCGCGGTCGGCGTGCCCGGCTGCTTCGTGTTGTCGCCCGGTTGGCCACCCGGGTCGCCAGACGCGGGGTGATCCGGCGCCCCGGCGGCGTCGAGCTCGTGGGTGAGGACGTCGACCACCTGGCCGGCGACGTCGTCGAGCGCGAGCTTGAGATCGGCGTCGGAGCGGTTGCCCTTGCCGAGCTCGGCGATCTGCTTTTGCAGCTGCTTGAGGATGCTCTTGCCGCGCTTGGTGAACTCGACGGGCCCGTTCGTCCCGACCACGAACTGGTAGGCGAAGGCGGCGACGTCGCACAGATCGCAGTTCTCGGTCATCGCGACGGCCACGTTCTGCGGCGTGACCGTCGACGCGTCGGCCATCACGAGCACGACCTGAAAGGAGATCGCCACGGCGCGGCAGTCGGTGCAAGAGGCGTACGCGACGGCCGTGTTGGTCTGATCTACGACGTCGCTCATGGTCTTGCGGACCTCGAAGGCGAACCTGACCAGGCTCGTGCCGTCCGTGGTGTTGGTCGCGACCGCGGAGGTGTCGCCGCCGGAACGCGCGGGCGCGCTCGCGGCAGGGACGAGCAGGGCGCCCGCCGCCACGAGGGTGGCCAGCAAGACGCGGAGCGAGCGCAGGCGGATCATGGTGTCGGGGCGGGGGTCGTGGTATGCGCGGGCGTGGCGGTCGCCGTCGCGGCGGGCGGCGTTGCGGTGGCCGTGGGCTTGGGTGTTTCGGCGGGGGTCGGCGTCGCGGCGGCCGATGTCGAGGGGGCCGGCGTGCCCGCGGCGTCCGGGGTGGCGGCGGCGTCCGGGGTGGCGGCGGGGCCCGGGGTGGCGGCGGGGTCCGTGGTGGCGGCGGCGCCTGGCGTGACGGTGGCGCCCGCGGGGGGCGTAGCGTCGGCGGCTGTCGTGGCGGCTGCCTGGCTGCGTTTGTCCGCCGAGTGCGACCTGGCGTCCGTGCTTGGCTTGAGCCGCTGGTAGCGCGACTGGGCGCCCGCGCCGCTGTTCTGGCGGCGGACGGGCGCGCCGCCGAGCTCGTGCTCGCGCTCGGGGGTCAGCGACGGGCGGCCTGAGGGCAGGGCCTCGAGGCTGGCGATTCCGCCGATCAGGGTGCCCTTCTCGCCCGGCTGGATCGGCCGGTAGTCGCCGTTGGGCCACCAGACGAAGGCCAGGGCGCCGACGGCGGCCGCGGTCGCCACGGTCACGCCGGCGCGGCGCGCAGGGCGGCCGGAGGACCAGCCCCAGGCGCCGGCCGCGGCACGCTTCCCGACGCGGGAGGTGGTGTAGAGCATGCCCAGCAGCGGCAGCACCAGCACCAGCATCTCGAGGACGTCCTTTAGCCCCTTGAGGGTCTTCCCGGCCGAGAACTCCGGCCCGACGCCCGAGGCGTGCAGCGCGAACGAGTCGTACGCGGTCGCGAAGGCCCGCGGCGCGTGCACGAGCATCAGAACGAACAGCAGGGCGATCAGCGGCACGACCGTCAGGACGTAGCCCGTCACCACGCGGCGCACCCACGGCTTGAGCTCTGTCACCCGCGGGTCCGGCCCACGGCCGGGAAGCAGCGACCGCAGGATCGGCTTGATGCGACCGAGCATGTCGGGCACGCCCGTGAGGTCTGAGATGATGTAGAAGCCGTCGAGCCGCAGCAGCGGCAGGGACTGCTGCACGATCGCGAAGGTCTGCAGGACGACCAGCAGCAGCAGCGGCTCGTAGCCGGTCAACGCGTAGAGCCCGCCCACGACGAGGGCGAACACCATGTTGAAGTACATGCCGCCGAGGTCCGCGCGGAGGCGGCCGGCCTTGCCGAGGCGGTAGGCGTCGGTGATGTCGGTGTAGAAGGCCGGCCAGACGATGTAGATGCCCACGCCCATGACGCCGGGCCTGGCGCCGCCGTACCGGGTGCCCGTCGCGTGGCCGATCTCGTGGAACGTCGTGGCGACGACGACACCGCCGATCACCAGGAACATCAGGGCCGGGTCGTAGATGACGCTGCGCAGGCTCTGGCTGACGCCGTGGAGGCCGAACAGCCAGAGGTCGAGCCCGAGGAAGCCAAGCAGCGTCACGACGACCACCGGCGGCAGGAAGAGCGGCTTGAAGACCGTCGTCAGGCCGTGCACGAGATGCTGCGGCACGACCTTGGTGCGGAGCTTCAGCGCGAGCAGGGGATCGTTCTTTTCGATCTGCGGCGAGGAGCCGTCGGCCTGCGCGACGACTCCGAGCGGCCGCAACTGCTCGTCGAGCAGGGAACGCACCATGTCTGGCTCGACCTGGCGCTCGATCATGTGGCTGAAGCGCTCGGCGAGGGCGGTCTCGTCGGCCTCGCCGTCGATCACCTCCGCGAGCGCGAAGAGCATCTGCGGCATCTGGACCATCTGGCCGTCGGAGCGGCGCGCGATGTACGGCGCCTGCTTGAACCCGGAGCCCTCGAACTCGCCCACGAGCTCGATGCCCTCGGCCAGGTGCGGCGCCGGCAAGGAGGTGGCGGCCGTCGCCGCGGTGGGCAGTACGGCGGTGGGCTGTTCGGGGGAGATCGTCACGGGAGGACTCAAGACGAGGGGCGGCTGTTGAGCCGCCCCTCGTCGCGGGAGTGGGTTCCGGTGCTAGTTGCCCTGCGTGATGTCGGCGGTCTGCGTCGCCTGGGCGACGGCGGCCGAGTTGTCCGAGAGCGCGTTGAGCGCCACGGCGGCGTTGACCGGCGCGGCGACGTTGGCGTTGATGAGCGACATCGCGGCGCGCTCCGGGAGCTCCTCGCCGGCGAATTCGTCGAGGTCCTCACGGGTGAGTGGCTTGTAGTCGGACATGTGGTGGATCTCCTAGGAGGGTCTGGCGAAACGGCTAGCGAAACTCGCGACATTGAGCGCTGCGATAGCTTCATCGCGTGGCGCGAGGAAACTTCTGTCCGAGCTGCGGTGAACAGACCTTCCATGCGGGGCGAGGCGTCATGGAATGCAGCCATTGCGACGCCGTGGGATGGCTTGGTGATCGCAAGCCTAACCCCGGGTCTGGCCGGGGCTACAAGTGCCATGCGAAGGGGTGCGGACGGCAGACACTTCGCGTCGTGGCTCAGTTTGGACCCAAGGAACTCAAGTACTGCTCAAGCTGCCACGCGATGGTGATCGTGTAGGCGCTCCCTGGTGAGCGCGCAGGCGAGCTTGGCGAGGATCGTCAGGTCGGCGTGCAGTCGGACCCGCTCAAGGCCGCGGACGCGCAGCGGCAGCAGCGCCCATTCGTGCTTCAAGCGCCCGAACTCGCGCTCGACTGCGCCGCGCGAGCGGTACAAGTCCCGTGAGCGCTTGGAGTCGCGCGGGATCAGCGGGTGCAGCCGGTCGGCCTTCACCCACACACTCGCGGGCTGGCAACCCCCAGTCGGGCAGCGCCACTTCGTTGCGCGGCGCTTGTAGTCGGCCCCGGCGAACGTCCACTCGCCGTGCTCGCACGTCGGTGGCTTGTGGTCGCCGCGCTTGACGGCGGTCGTCTTGCGCAGCGGCGTGACCGGGCAGATGCCCCGATCCATGCACCCCTCGTGGATCGGGCCGTTGTCATAGCCCTTGTCCATGATCGCCGCCTTCACCGCGAAGCCGCGCTCGCGCGTCGCGTCGATCAGCCCGAGCGCGAAAGTCGTCTCGGCGGCGCTCGCCGTCTCGACCGTCCACGCCACGGGGAGCCCGGTCACGACGCACACGGCGGCGTGGACCTTGTAGCCGTAGTACCCGCCGCCTTTGCGCGTCGAGACGGCGGAGCGGTGCCCCCAGGAGGCGTCGGGGTCGGAGTAGCGCTCGCGCTCCCGGCCGTTCTTGGACAGGTAGCGCTGGCCGTTGGCGTAGGCGGGCATGTCGGAGCCGTCGATGGCGACGTTCTCGCCCATCTCCGGGTGATGCTCATGCAGGGACGCGATCACGCCCGCGATGCAGCGGTCGAGCAGGTCGGAGTAGGCGCGGAGCTTCGCCGTGAAGCGGTAGCAGGCGTACACGGACGGCACGTCCTCGCCCCACTTGCAGATAGCGAGCCGCAGCGCGACGTGCTCACGGGCCAGCGCGACCGTCTTGGTCCACGTCGGGATCGCGTAGATGCTCTTGGCGAGCGCCATCCCGACCATCGACTTGAGCGGGTAGCCGGGCCGACCGGTCCAGCGCGTCGCCTCAAGCTCGGAGACGAGCGCCGCGATCTCCGGCGAGTCGAGAACTGCTGCGAGTTGCCCCACCGCCGTCGGCGGTGGTACCTTCGATGCGTCCACGGAGCTAGTCCCTTCGTGGTCCCGACCCCCGGAGGTTCCAGCCTCGCGGGGGTCACTTTTGGCTTTCTAGAGCGAAATCTACCGGTCGGGTCGGACGGAACCGCTGCCGCAGCTAAGGTTGCCGTCCGGGTCCGCCGATAGCTTCCAAAGAGTGGGTGAGGGCCTCTGGCCTTTAGCCCGCTCGTTAGGGTTCTGCGTCGCTATACTTGATCCCTCGGACGGAACGGAGTAGCGTCCGCCTAGCGGGTGAGGGCCTCTGGCCTTTAGCCCGCACCTTCCGCGTGTCAGCATGCCTCACTTGTGCTAATTGGCTTTACCGCTGATACGTTCCCAACGGTGGGGACGCGCAAGCTACGGCCGGGTGAACTTGCCAAGGATCATGGTCCTACCGGAGTCGCGTTCCTCGACGAGAGCGGGAGCATCTCGAAAGACCGGTTCTTTACCGTCGGATGCCTGAAGCTCTCGGAGCCGAGTGTCCTGCTTCGCCAGGTCCAAAAGCTTCGGGACGTTCATCACTGGTATCAGGAGATCCACTTCGTGAAGTTGACGAAGGGGGCGCTGCCGTTCTACAAGGAAGTGGTCAAGATTGTCGCTGCGTCGGACGCTGAGTTCTCCTGCTTTGTCGCCGACCGTGACCAAGACGACCCAGTGGCCCGCTTCGGGGGGCCACACGCTGCCTACCAGAAGCTCGCTGCTCAGCTCATCGTCGGAAGCATCCGGCAATACGAACTCTTGACGGTCCTGGCGGATAACTACTCAACGCCCGACCACATCAAGTTTGAGGAAGAGCTGCGGGTGGACGTGAATCGTCGGCTGAGGCGACTTGGGGTCTTAACCGTCTGTCGCCTCGACTCCAGTTCGACCGATGCTCTACAGATCGTTGACCTGCTGACCTCCGCTGTCACCTTCGAATTTCGCCAGAACGCTGGCACCGCCAGCCGGTATAGCTCGAAAGCGAAGCTCGCTGAGTTCGTCCGGCAAACCTACGGCGTGCCGACATTCCTCAATGGCTGCGAACCGCCGCCGCTCAATGTTGCGCTCTATGGGGCCGGGCGGAAGCGGGCCTCACGTGGCGGTAAGAAGCGACGAGCGTCCGCTGCGGTAGGTAAGACGACCACGAATCCGGGGTAGATCATGTTCCAACTGACCAACGATTTGGCTCTGCGCCTAGCCGCGCAGAGTTTCGCTAGACCCGCCTAGTTGGACTGGTCGATGACGGCGGTCTGCTCCGCATTGGCGTAGGCGACCGAGTTGTCGGAGGCGACGTTGAGCGCGGCGGCGAGGTTCACCGGCGCGGCGACGTTGGCGTTGAGGAGCGACATCGCGGCGCGCTCCGGGAGCTCCTCGCCGGCGAGCTCGTCGAGGTCCTCGCGGCTGAGCGGCTTGTAGTCGGACACGTGATCTCCTAGTTGGACTGGTCGATGGGGGTGGTCTGCGCGGCGTCGGCGTACGCCACGGCGCCGTCGGACAACACGTTGGCCGCGACGGCCGCGTTGATCGGGATCGCCACGTTGGCGTTGACCAGCGACATCGCCGCCCGCTCGGGCAGCTCCTCGCCGGCGAGCTCGGTCAGCTCTTCGTGCGTCAGCGGCCGGAAGCCGGAGTCCTCGGTCATGACTGCTTCCCTTCGTCGGGGTTTGAGTGCTGGGAGATCCGACCGGGCGCGTCATCGGTCTCGTCGTCCTGGCGAGCGCCGGCGCTCGGGCGCTCGGCGTTCACCGAGACGACGACATGGACGTCCGCGGAGAGGTCGATGCCGTTCGCCCGCCGCCGGATGCGCTTGTGGATCTCCCGTTCCATGCCGCCTGGGGTATCCCCGGGCGAAAGGCGACAAACTGGACTGTCAATCGAGCGTGACGCCCCGGGGTCGCGGGTAGGGCGTCGCCATGACCGCCGGCCCCGAGCGCCTTCGCGAGCTCGTCGAGCACACCGCCCGCGCCTCGAATCCGGAGGCGTCGCTGCGCGCCCTGTCGGCTCTGCGGTCCGAGCTCGCGGACGTCGAGCGGACCCAGGCGGCCCGCGCGCTGGCCAACGGCAGCTCCTTCGGCGCGATCGCCCGCGCGCTCGGGATCTCGCGCCAAGCGGCCCACCGCCGCTATCGCAACCTCGCAGGCGGGGAGCCGCCGCCGGAGCCCCAGCCGCGCGGCCGGATGCTGGTCACCAGCGAGGCCCGCACGGCGGTCCGCCACGCACGGGCGGAGGCGACGGAGCTGGGGGCGACGGTGGTCGGCAGCGAGCACCTGCTGCTCGGCGTCCTGCACTGCCGACGCGCGTCGGTGAGCTGTGTCTTGCGTGATCTCGGAGTCGAGCTCGAGCACGCGCGCGAGTGTGCGCAGCCGACCATCGAGAGCGGCCTCCCGGAGGAAGACGGAGTGCCCGCCGCGGTGCCGGCGGGGCCCAAGGGGATCTCCGACTACGCCAAGCGGGTCTTCGAGCAGTCGCTGCGCGAGGCCGTGGCCCGGGGCGACGGCTTTGTCGGCGTCGAGCATGTCGTGCTGGCCGCGCTGCAGGACCCCGACGGGGGCGCGGTCCGGACGCTCGCGGCGCTGGACGTGACCCCCCAGCAGGTGTACGCAGGGCTCGCCGAGCACGCGGGCCCGGCCACGGCGCCCTGAACCGGCTCATGCCGGGATCGCCAGGTCCCGATGAACAAGGGGCATGACGACGTGGCTCACCCGCCTGACGACGGCCTGCCTGCTCGCACTGACGGCCGGCTGCTCCGCCGCGCCGCCGAGCTCGTTCGTGATCCCGACGCTGTCGCCCCGCCGCGAGGCGCTGGCGTACTTCTCCGCCGGCGCGCCGGTCGTCGCCGTCGTGTCCACAGATCCGCAGGATCCCGAGGTGCGCCGACTCGCCGGGTCGGGCCTGCTCGCCCCGTTGCAGCGAGCGGTGGAGGCCCAGGGCGTCCACTTCGCGCAGCTGCGGCCCCTGCTCGGCCACGACCTCGTGGTCGGCCAGCCCGCCGTCGGCGCCCCGCCGCTGGCGGTCCTGCTGACCGGCGACGCGGGCGGCCTGCGATCGCTCGCCAAGGCGCTCGTGCTCGCGCACCGGGCGACGCCCGCCGGGGTGTACCGCGGCGCGGAGCTCTACGCGGCGCGCCGCTACGCGTTCGCCGTGCGGGGCGCCGTGCTGCTGGCCGGCGCCTCGACGCCGCAGCTGATGCAGGCACTCGACACCCGCGTCGGCGACGATGGGTTCGAGGCCGCACAGCTCAATCGGGTGCTCCCGCGCGGCGGGCGTCCCGGCGCGCTCGCGCACGCCTTCGTCGACCTGCGGCCGCTCGTCGCCCGCGTCCGGCCCGCCGCGCGCACGGTCCCCCTGGCGCGCGCGCTGAGCGCGGCCGGGGTGACGGTCAGCGCCAGCGCCACCGGACTCGATGCCGTCGTGCTGGCCGACACCTCCGACGCCGGCCTCACCGATGCCGACCTGCTCGCGAGCCACGCACCGTCCGCGCGCGTGCCGGTCCCGCGCGCCGCCTCCGCGCTCGCGGTCACCGACCTCGGCCGCTTCCTGCAGGCGGCCGAGCGCGCCGCGCGCATCGCGCTCCCCGTCGGGATCCTGCGGATCGACGCGCTGCGCGAGCGGCTCCGCGTTGCGGGCGTCAAGCTCTCCGCCGAGCTGCTGCGGGGCCCGGCGAGCCTGACGGCGCTCCGGGACGCGAAGCTGCTGCGCCTGGAGCCCGCGCACCCGCGGGCGCTCGCCCGCGCACTCAGCCGGGCCGCCCGCCGGCTGCGCGCGCCGCACTGGGCGATCAGGTCCGAGGACGGCCTCTACGCGGTCCGCGACCGCGGGCAGGTCGTGCTGCGGCTCGGCCTGGTCGACGGCGTCCTGGTCGCCGGCCGCGTCCGCGCCGCGACGCTCACCCGGTTCGCCGCGGTGCCCGTCAGCCCCGTGCGCGGGCCCGTCGCCCTGCGCCTCTCACCGCTCGCCGTGTGGTTCCCGCGGCCGGTCGTGGCCACGCTGCGGGGCACGCCCGACGCGCTGCGCGTCGACGCGCACGCCGGGTTCTAGCCCGCCGCCCACGCCCTGAGCGCCGGGAGCGGGTCGATCGGCTCCGACCCCGCGGCGAACCAGCCGTCGGGCCAGAGCTCGAAGTGCAGATGCGCACCCTGGGCGTCGCCGGTGTCGCCGACCTGGCCGAGCGCCTGCCCGGCCGCCACCGCATCGCCCTTGGCGACGAGCTCCGATCCGGCGACGAGGTGCATGAAGACGTAGTCCGCCCCGCGGGCGTCGCGGATGACGAGGTAGTGGCCGGCGCCGCTCGGCTGCACGGCGCGCCAGTAGACGCTGCCTGAGACCGGGCTAACGAGCGGGGTGCCCATGGCGGCGATCACATCCTGGCCCTGGTGGGCGTGGCCGGCGCGCCTGGCGCCGAAGCGGGCGTCGGCGCCGCCGAAGGAGAACGGGCCCACGACGGGGAAGACCCCGTCCGCCGAGGCGGCGACCGGCGTCGGCGGCGGCGCGGCGGCGACCGTCAGCGGGAACCGGCCCGCGGTCTCAGACGTCCGTACGAGCCGGTGGCCCCGGCCGTCGGTGGCGTGCAGGCGCGCGGTGTAGGCGCCGGCGGGGAGGACGGCCGGCGTCCAGCGCCGCGTGACGGTCACGCCGGCGCGCCGGCGGCCGAGCCTGACCATGGCGACGGGCCGGCGGGTGCCGGTGCGGACGAGGTCGACCCGCACGCGGACGCGCCTGGCCCGGCCGACGATGCGAAAGCTGATGGTGACCGGCGCGCCGGCGACGACGCTGCCGGGGGCGACGCTGAAGGCCGCCGGCCGGATGCCGGTCACGACGCCGGCCCGCGACCCGCCCGACCCGGCGCCGGAGGGCGGGGCCTCAGACTGGGCGGCGGCCGTGGCCGGGACGGCCAACGTCGCGAGCAGCGTGGCGTAAAGCGCGCGTCGCATCTACCCGGTCAGGATCGGGCCGCGGCGCCTCGCGCGCGACTCGTGCAAGCCGTCGTGCGCGCTCAGGCGGGCGCGCGGTGGGCGAGCATCCGCCCCATGAGCTCGGCGGCGCCGCGCTTGTGCAGGGGCTCGTTGAGGTTGCCGCACTTGGGCGACTGCACGCACGACGGGCAGCCGGACTCGCACGGGCACTCGGTGATCAGCCGGTGCGCGTCGGCGACGAGCGCGTCGAAGACGAGGTAGCCCCGCCGCGTGATGCCGATCCCGCCGGGGTGGCCGTCGTAGATGAAGATCGTGGCGCCGCCCGTCTGCGGGTGCAGGTTGGTCGACAGGCCGCCGATGTCCCAGCGGTCGCACATCGCCAGCAGCGGCAGCACCGCGATCTGGGAATGCTCGGCGGCGTGCAGCGAGCCGAGCAGGGCATCGACGGGGAAGTCGGCGAGCAGCCCGTCGGGCAGCTCGTACCAGAGCGCCTGCGTGGAGAACGAGGTCGTCGGCAGGTCGAGCGCGACCAGGTCGATCTGCTGGTGGTCGGCGTGGCTGCGGCGCTGGTAGGCGATCACGGTCTCGGTGACCCGCACCACGCCGAAGGACAGGATGACGCCGAGATGGTCTCTGCGGTCCAGCAGCCGCTCGATCTGGGTGTCCGTCTCCTTCTTGGGCTGCGTGTACCAGTCGCCGTCGAAGGGCTCCACGAGCGCGTGGCGCGCCTCGAGGTCGAGCGTCTGGACCTCGTAGGAACGGCCCATGTGCAGGTAGATCGCGCCCTCGTGCACGGTCGTGAACGCGCGCGCGGTCTCGACGGTGCCGAGCAGCTCGCCCGAGATCGACTCGATGATCGCGAAGCTGTCCGACCCCGCCGAGCGCAGCGACACGTCGCCTGCGGGGTAGCCCTCGGCACGCCGCAGGACGTAGCGGCCGTGGCGGTCCTGGCGCAGGTGGCCGCCGGCGACCAGGCGCTTGGCGTGCCACTCCCAGTCGACTCCGAGCGTCGCGCCGTCGGCGGGCACAAGCGGCGCCTCGTGCGCCGCGCACAGCAGGTGCCCGGCGTATATCTGCTCGTTGGAGTGGTCGAGGATCGCCGACTCCACGGGGCGGTCGAGGAACTCGTCCGGGTGCCGGCAGAAGAACTGGTCCAGCGCGTCCTCCCCCGCGACGTAGACCGCCAGCCCGCGCCCGCGGCGGCCCGCGCGGCCCCACATCTGGCGCAGCGAGGCGACCGTCCCCGGGAAGGTGACCACGACCGCGGCGTCGAGCTCGCCGATGTCGATGCCCAGCTCCAGCGCGTCGGTGGCGATCACCCCGAGCAGTTCGCCCGCGACGAGCGCGCGCTCGAGCTCGCGCCGCTGCTGGGCCGTGTAGCCGGCGCGGTAGGGCGCGATGCGGGCGCCCAGCAGGGGATGGCCGAGCGCCTCGAGGCGGTCCCGGGTGAAGCGCGACATCAGCTCGACGGCGCGGCGGGACTTCATGAAGCAGATCGTCCGCGCGCCGCCCGCGACCAGCTCGGCGACGAGGTCCGAGGCCTCGGCGAGCGGGGACCGGCGGGCGCCGAGCGCGACGTCGGTCAGCGGCGGGTTCCACATCGCGATCGTCCTGCCGGCTCCCGGCGAGCCGTCGTCGTCGACGAGCGCGAAGTCCTCCAGGCCCGTCAGGCGCTGCGCGAGCTCGACCGGGTTGGCGATCGTGGCGCTGGCGAGCACGAAGCGGACGTCGCGGCCGCTCACGCGCCGCAGCCGGCGCAGCACGTTGGCGACGTGCGAGCCGAAGACGCCGCGATAGACGTGCGCCTCGTCGACGACGACGGCCTGCAGGTTGGCGAGGAAGCTCGCCCAGGCCGGGTGGTTGGGCAGGATCGCCAGGTGCAGCATGTCGGGGTTGGTGAGGATCAGGTTCGCGTTGCGGCGGATCGCGCCGCGCGACTCGCGCGGCGTGTCGCCGTCGTAGATCGCGGGCCGCAGGCCGGGGAGCTCCAGCGTCGCCAGGGCGCGCGCCTGATCCTGCGCGAGCGCCTTGGTGGGATACAGATACAGCGCCCGGGCGGTCGGGTCGCGGCACAGCGCGTCGAGCACGGGCAGGTTGAACGCGAGCGACTTGCCCGACGCCGTCCCGGTGGTGACGATCACGTCGGCAGTCGCGGAGGCGTCGAACGCCTCGGCCTGATGCGACCACAGTCCGTCGATCCCGCGAGCCGCGAGGGCGGTCGCGACGGCGGGGTGCAGATCGGGCGGGATCGGCGCGATCCGGGGCTCGCGACCGTGCTGCGCGCTGCTCTCGACGAGCCGCTCGTCCTCCCGCCCGGCCGCCAGCAGGCCGTCCCACGGCTCGACTCGGCGGGTGACGGACACGATTAGATGGGTGATTCCACGCCCCCGCGGCCCCGGATCACGGTCCTGGCACGTCGCCGGATCGCGCCGGTCCGGCTTGCCCGTGCTACCAGTACGGGCTTCACCGGCCCGTCACGCCCGGCTCGGCCATGACCGCGCCCGGAACCACGGATCTCGTGGAATCACCCATCTGGGGCAATACTAGGAGCGTGGTCCGCACCTTCCACCACTCCAGCTACCCCGTCGACCGACTCGCCGTCGAGCGCTCGGCGACCGTCTCGGTCGTGGTCCCGACGCGGGAGTGCGCGGCCACGATCGCCCCGATCGCCGCGACCCTGATGGACCTCGTGGGGCGCGGCGCGGTCGACCAGGTGCTGATCGTCGACGCCGACTCGGCGGACGGGACGGCGCGCGTCGCCGCCGCCGAGGGGGCGCCCGTCCTCTCCGAGCGGCGGCTGCTCGCGCAGTACGGCGCCGTGCGCGGGAAGGGCGACGCCATGTGGCGCGCGCTGTCGGCCTGCACCGGCGACGTCGTCTGCTTCTTGGACGGGGACTCGGGGCACTTCGGCGAGCACTTCGTGACCGGGACGCTGGGCCCGCTGCTGCTCGAGCCCGACGTCGCGTTCGTCAAGGCGTTCTTCCGCCGCCCGTTTCGCACCCTGCGCGACGAGTCGCCCGAGGGCGGCGGCCGCGTCACCGAGCTGACCGCCCGGCCGCTGCTGCGGCGCTTCTGGCCCGAGCTCGCCGACGTCCGTCAGCCGCTCGCCGGGGAGATGGCCGCGAGCCGCGAGCTGCTGTGGCGGCTGCCCTTCTCGGTGGGCTACGCGGTGGAGACGGCGCTGCTGCTCGACGTCTATCGCGAGGTCGGGGCGGCGGGGGTCGCGCAGGTCGACCTCGACGTCCGCCAGAATGCGCACAAGCCCCTGGCCGAGCTCGCGCCGATGGCGGACGAGGTTGTCGCCGCCGCCATGGTGCGCCTCGAGCGCGAGGGGCGCCTCCAGGACGCCGGCACGCCGGGTCCCGTCGAGCGTCCGCCGATGGGCGACGTGCTCGCGGCCGCCGCCTGAGTGAGCTAGCCGCGGCGCAGCACGGCTCGCGACCACCAGGCGGAGATGCGCGCCCAGCGCCGCCGCCACCAGGTCCCCGAGCGCGCGGCGAAGCGCGCGGGCGGCGGCGTCGTGGTCCGCACGCGCGCGACCCACTCGTCCAGCGGCAGCTCGCCGGAGATCAGCCCGGCGAGGGCGGACACGATCGGCGCCTCGACCCCGGCGCGCTCGAGCGCGCGGTCGAGCAGCGGGACGAGGTCGAGCGCCTCCACGGCCTGGCCGATGCGCTCGGAGATCTCCGCGGCGGGCACGCCCTGGGCGAGCAGCTCGCCGGCGCGGCGGTTGCGGCTCTGCGGGGCGAGCGCGGTCCCGACGAGGTCGCCCGTGCCGGCGAGCCCGATCAGCGACTCCGGCCGCGCGCCCTGCATCTCGGCGAAGCGCCAGACCTCGAGGAACACGTGGCCGGCCGCGGCACCCGCGGCGTTGAGCCCCTGGGCCTCGGTCGCGCTCGCGGCGAGGGCGGCGGCGTTCTTGGCGGCGCCGGCGAGCTCGACGCCGATCGGGTCGTTGGAGAGCTCGCACACCACCCCGGCGCGCTGGAAGACGTCGGCGAGCGTGAGCGTCAGCCGCTCGTCCGTGCCGGCGGCCACCAAGGCGGCGCCCTCGGTGACCATCTCGCGCGCGTGGGCGGGTCCGCCGATGCACGCTACGCGCTCGGGGCCGAGCGTGGACGCGAGCAGGACCGTGGGGGCGATGCCGTGCGGCGGCACGAGCCCCTTCGCGAGCGACACCACGGGCGTGCGCGCGCGCAGTCCCGCGGCGGGAAGCCCCGCGATCACGGGCTCAAGGCCCCCGGAGGGGACGCCGAGGAAGACGAGGTCGGCCCGCGCGAGGCCGGCCGAGATCGCCTCCACGCGCAGCTGCGAGGGCAGCTCGATGCCCGGGAGGTAGGCCTGGTTCTCGCCGTCGGCCGTCAGCTGCTCCGCCTGCGCCTCCGTGCGCGCCTGCAGCGTGGTGCGAAAGCCGCCGCGCGCCAGGAGCACCGCGACCGCCGTGCCGAAGGAGCCGGCGCCGATGACGACCGCGCGCCGGGTGCCCGGGGACGGGAGGCTCAGATGCGGCCGCGGAGGCATTCACTGGCGTACACCGGCGCAGGCGCGGAGTCACGGCCGCCCTGGGAGCGTGTTCGCTGCACGCCGTGGCTCCTCAGTCGCGGCCGGCGCGGATGAGCGCGCCGAGTCCTTCGGCGGCGGCCTCGATCTCCTCGGCCGTCGACGCCTCCCGGATCACCTGCAGATCGATCATGCGCGCGCCGAAGCGGTCGAGGGCGTTGCGGCCGACGATGGCGTGCAGCGGCACGCCGGCCTGCCGCGTCCGCGTGCCGATCTCGCCGACCACCTTGCCCTGCAGCGTCTGCTCGTCGAGCTTGCCCTCGCCGGTGATCACGCAGCGCGACGCGCGCATGCGCGCGTTGAAGTCGAGGACGTCGAGTATCCAGCTCGCCCCGGGCTCGAGCACGGCGCCGTGCTCGGCCCACAGCGCCCCGGCCAGCCCGCCGGCGGCGCCGGTCATCGGGACGCCGCGCGGATCGCGGCCGCGGCCGGCGTGGCGCTCGGCGAGGTCGTCCAGGCGCGCGCCGAGCCGCTTGACCATCGCCGCGTCGGCCCCCTTCTGCGGTCCGAAGACCGCGGCGGCGCGCTCCCACGGCGTCCGCACGTCGCCCAGGACGACGAGCTGCGCCGCGCCGAGGCCGCCGTGGTCGGCGATCGCCTTGAGCGCGCCCGCGCCGCCGTCGGTGGTCGCCGAGCCGCCGACGCCGAGAACGATCGCCTCCGCGCCCGCCTCCGCCGCCGCGCACAGCAGCTCGCCCGTGCCGTAGGTGCTCGCCGCCCAGGGATCGCGCTCGTCCTCGGCGACGAGCCCGAGCCCGCTCGCCTCGGCGGTCTCCACGATCGCGGTGCCGCCGCCCTCGAGGGCGAAGCCCGCGCGCAGCTCGCGGCCGAGCGGGTCGTGGGCGTCGGCGCCGGCCGTCTCGCCGCCGAGCGCCGCGAGCAGCGCCTCGAGCGTCCCCTCCCCGCCGTCGGCGACCGGGCACAGGTCGGGCGGCGCGAGCCCGGCGCGCTCGAGCCCGCGGCCGATCGCCGCCGCGACCTCCGTCGCCCGCAGGGTCCCCTTGAACGAGTCGGGTGCGATTAGTACTGGGGGTTCGTAGTCTTGCGGCATCGCGAGCGAGACCTTCGAATTCGACGGCCGGGAGGTGCGCCTGTCCAACCCGGACAAGGTGTACTTCCCCAAGGCGGGCATCACCAAGGGTGAGCTCGCCCACTTCTACGTCGACTGCGCCGACGCCGTGCTCAACCACCTGCGCGAACGCCCGACGGTGCTCAAGCGCTACGCGGGCGGCATCGAGGCCAAGCCCTTCTATCAGAAGCGCGTGCCCGACAAGCGGCCCGAGTGGCTGGAGACCGTCGAGCTGCGGTTCCCCTCCGGCCGCACGGCGCTCGAGCTCGTGCCCGTCGACGCCGCCCACCTGGTCTGGGGCGTCGGCCTGGGCAACGTGGACTGGAACCCACACCCCGTGCGCCGGTCAGACCTCGACCATCCCGACGAGCTGCGCGTCGACCTGGACCCGATGCCCGAGGCGCCGTGGGAGTTCGTGTGCAAGGTCGCGCTGATCGCCGACGAGGTGCTGCGCGAGCACGGGCTCACCGGCTTTCCGAAGACCAGCGGCTCGCGCGGGATCCACATCCCCGTCCGCATCGAGCAGCGCTGGGACTTCACGACCGTCCGCCGCGCGGCGCTCGCCCTGGCACGCGAGATCGAGCGCCGCGCCGAGGGGATGGCGACGACCAAGTGGTGGAAGGAGGAGCGCCCGCCCGGCGCGGTCTTCGTCGACTACAACCAGAACGCGAAGGACCACACGGTCGCCAGCGCCTACAGCGTGCGGCCCGTGGCCGACGCGCGGGTCTCAACCCCGCTGGAGTGGGATGAGGTCGCCGGCGTCGACCCCTCCGAGCTGACGTTGCGCACGGTGCCCGCCCGCTTGCGCGAGAAGGGGGACCCGAGCGCCGACATCGACGCGCACGCCGGCGCGCTCGACGCCCTGCTCGCGCTCGCCGACGCCGACGAGGCCGACCGCGGCCTGCAGGACGCTCCGTGGCCGATGCACTTCCGCAAGCAGCCGGGCGAGCCCAAGCGCGTGCAGCCCAGTCGCGCCAGGAAGGAGTAGGGCTCTCACATGTCGGTGATCCGATCCACCGCCGCGCGCAGCCAATCCGGATCGTGTCCGCCGCGTACGAGCCCGTCCAGGACCAGCCCGTCCAGCGCCGCCACGACTGTCGGCGCCGATTCCGCGCCGACGCGCTGCGCAGCCGCGGCGACGAACCGCTCCCGCGCCCGGATCAGCGCCGGGCGAAGCGCGGCGTCGCGCGCGGCCATCAGAAACAGCTCGTAGCGCGCGAGGGTCAGCGTCCGGCCGGGCCCGAGCCAGTGCTCCAGCACGGCCGCAGTGGACCCGGTGACCGGGCGCGCCTCGCGCTCGGCGAGATGGTCGAACAGCGCGGCGACCATCCCGGCCCGGTCGCCGAAGTGATGGCGCACGGACCCGTGTGGCAGGCCGGCGGCCCCCTCGACGGCGCGCACAGTGAGGCCTGCGCCCCCGGATCGGCCGAGGTGCTCCAGCGCGGCGTCAAGCAGTCGGCTCCGCGACAGGTTCTCCACGTGGAGAAGGATACTGCTATCGTCTTCTCCATGTGGAGAGTTGAGAGCGAGCTCGACGACTCCGGCGCGCCGTACGACCGCCGCGCCGCCGTCTACGACCGGCTGGTGCGCTCGCGCGCCTACAACCGGCTGGCGTGGAGCACGAGCCCGGAGGACTACAGCCGGTTCGCCGCAGCGGCGGTCGCCTCGGCCGAGGGGCCGCTGCTGGAGGCGGCGGCCGGATCGGCGGCGGCGACCGCGGACGTGCACGCGCGCTCGCGGCGTCCGACCACGCTTGTCGACCTGTCGCGGGCGATGCTCGAACGCGCGGCCCGGAGCCTCGCCGCCGCGTCGGGCGGCGACGAGGCGGGGGCGGCTGCGCGCATCCGCCTCGTGCAGGCGGACCTCTTCGCGCTGCCGTTCCCGGCGCACCGGTTCACCACCGTCATGGGCCTCGGGCTCACCCACCTCTTCGACGACGTGGCCGCGCTCGTGAGCGCGTTGCGCGGGCAGCTCGCGGTAGGCGGAGAGCTCCACCTCGCGGGCCTCGTCGCGCAGACGCGCCGCGGCCGGGGCTACCTGGAGATCCTGCACCGCGCCGGCGAGGTCGCGGCGCCCAGGACCGCCGACGAGCTCCATGTCGCGCTCGGCCGGCCGGCGGCCTTCCGCACGTCCGGCTGCATGGCCTACGCGACGCTCCCGGCAGCTCCGCAGGATCCCGCGTCGCCGTAGGCCGCGGCGCCCGGCGCGGGCCGGCTAGTCCGCCGGGACCGGCGCGGCCGCCCCGATGGCGCCCGGCGAGCGCCGCCCCGTGGTGGCGAAGACGACGACGGCGAGGATGACCACGACGCCGGTGATCTGCAGGGCGCTCGGCGCCTCGCCGAGGATGACCGCCGCCAGCGCCACCGAGGACACGGGCTGGACCAGCAGCAGCAGCGACGTGACGGCGGCGGGCAGGCGGGGGAGCGAGATCGAGATCAGCAGCCAGCCGACGACCTGGGAGGAGAGGGCGAGCAGGACCAGCCAGCCGTGCGCCGGCCACGCCGGGACGACGTCCACGGCGCCGTAGGTCCCCCCGGCGATCAGGGCCACGACGGCGGCGGAGGCGGTCGCATCGAACAGCGGCCCGGCGGGGCGCCGGAGGTCGGCGTTGTTGCGCCGCAGGACGAGGATGAACCCCGAGTAGGCGATCGTCGTGAGGACGCCGAAGAACGTCCCGCGCACGGGGTCGGAGCCGAAGGCCCCGGACTCGAGCAGGCCGGAGATCAGCAGCGCGCCGAGCAGCGCCACCGGCACGGCGACCATCATCCGGCTCGCGGGCCGCTCGCCGAGCAGCCCCCACGCCAGGAAGGCGACGAGCACGACCTGCAGGTTGCCGAGCACCGTCGCCAGGCCGGCGCCGACGTCGGCGATCGCGTGGTGCCAGAAGATCAGGTCGGCGGCGAAGAAGGCGCCGGCGGCGACGCCGAGCACGCGCTCCTTGCGCCGGCGCGCGCCGAAGCGGCGGCGCTCCAGCCAGGCCAGCGGCGCGAGCACGGGCAGCGCGTAGGCGCAGCGGAAGACGGCGGCGGTCTCCGGCGCCACGTCGGCGAGCCGCACGAGGATCGCGGAGAAGGCGATGATCGCCGCGCCGAGGATCCCCGCGGCGATCGGGCGCTCACGCAGCCGGCCCATTCAGGTGAGCTGGTCCAGCGTGCAGGCCTCCGGTGGCTTGTCGTCGCGCCAGCGCAGGACCTTGGCGTTGTGGCGGATGCGCCCGTTGCTCATGTGGTCGAAGGCGATCTCGACGACGAGCTCGGGCCGCAGCGCGATCCACTCGAGGTCGCGGCCGGCCGACCAGCGCGACGGCTCGCCGCTGCCGCGCTCGCCGGTCGCGTACGGGGCCAGCCGGGCGGGGAGCGCGCGCTTCTCGGCGGCCGTGAAGCCCGAGGAGTGGCCGATCTCGCGCAGCGCGCCGTCATCACCGTAGAGGCCGAGGATCAGGGCGCCGAGCGTCCCCTCGGCCTTGCCCGGCCGCCAGCCCCGCACGACCGCGTCGATCGTGCGCACGCGCTTGATCTTGACCATGCCCTCGCGCTCGCCCGGCCGGTACGGCGCCTCGAGCGACTTGGCGATGACGCCCTCGGCGCCGCGCAGCCACGGCTCGGCCTCGGCCGCGTCCAGCGTCGTGGGGGTGAGGTCGACGGGCGCCTCAACGAGCTGCTCGAGCCGCGCGCGGCGCTCGCGCTGGGGCAGCGCGAGCAGCAGCTCGTCGTCGACCGACAGCACGTCGAAGGCGACGAAGCGCGCGGGCGTCTTCTCCGCCAGCATCGCCACCCGCGACGTGGCCGGATGGATCCGCTGGCCGAGCAGGTCGAAGTCCTGCCCCCCCTGGTCGTCGAGGATCACGATCTCGCCGTCGAGCACGTAGCGGCCGGGCATGAAGCGCAGCTCCGGGAAGTAGCGCGTGAGCGCCTTGCCGTTGCGCGACTGCAGCTCGACCGCCTCGCCGTCGACGAAGGCGATGCAGCGAAAGCCGTCCCACTTCGGCTCATAGGACCACGTGCCGCCGGTGGGCAGCGCCTTGGCCGTCCTGGCGAGCTGGGGCAGCACGGGAGGCTTGAGTGGAAGCGCCATTGCGCGGAGACTGTGGCAGATGGCGCCATCCTCGGCCGGTAACCTGCTCGCCATGACCGACGACGCGACCGAGGCCGAGGAGGAGTACCTGCAGTCGATCTTCTGGCTGCAGGAGGCCGGTCTGCCGATGAGCGCCGCGAACCTCGCGCGCGCCATGCAGCTCTCGGCGCCGACGGTGCACGAGATGATCGGCCGGCTCGAGCGCGACGGCTACGTCAGCCGCGACAAGGGCAAGCGCCTGGATTTCACGCCCTCGGGCCGCGAGCACGCCGAGGGCATCGTCCGCCGCCACCGCCTGATCGAGCGCTTCCTCACCGACGTCCTGAACATCCCCTGGGACGAGGTCCACGAGGAGGCCGAGCGCCTCGAGCATGCGATGTCCCCCGTGCTCGAGGAGCGGATGCTCGCCGCCATCGGCAACGCGAAGACCTGCCCGCATGGGCACCCGATCGACTCGGCGAACCGCATCGTCGGCGTCCCGCTGGCCGACGTCGAGCAGGGCGCGGCGGTGCGCATCCTGCGCTTCGAGAACGAGGCGGAGGACCTGCTGCACTACCTCAAGGCCGCGGGGATGGAGCCCGGCCACCGCGGCGAGCTGACCAGCGCCGACGCCGACGACATCACCGTCACCTTCCCCGAGGGCGACGCGACCGTCACGCGCTCCGTGGCCGAGACGATCTCGGTCACCGCCGACCCGTCGCCGCCGCCGCGCGCCGCCCTGCCCGAGCAGATCGTGCTCGGCAAGGACCGCTACGGGCGCTAGCGCTTCGCGCGCAGGATGACCCGCGCGCCGCCGGCCGGGATCATCGTGACGTTGCGGTGTCGCGCGTGCTCAGGAGCGGGGTCGGCCGGCGCCAGGTCGCAGCGGCGGGCGATCGTCTCGAGCACGATCCGCTGCTCGGCCATCGCGAGCGCCGCGCCGAGGCAGCGGCGAATGCCGCCGCCGAACGGGATCCACGTGTAGGTGCCGGGCTTGCGGCCGACGAAGCGCTCGGGGCGAAATGCGAACGGCTCGGGGTAGAGATCCTCGCGGTGGTGCAGCAGCAGGATGCTGATGAGCACGACGCCTTCGGCCTCGACGCCCCGGTCGCCGAGCCGCCAGGGCACGGTCACGCGGCGCCCGATGACCGGGATCACGGGCCGCGAGCGCATGCTCTCGTGGATCGTCGCCTCGATGTAGCCGTCGGCGCCGGGCGTCTGTGCGCGCACCGACTCGACGAGGCACGCCAGCGCCGCGGGCGTGCGCACGAGGCGCTCGAAGGTCCAGGCGAGCTGGTTGGCCGTCGTCTCGTGCCCGGCGAGCACCAGGGTGAGCAGCTCGTCGCGCAGCTCGCGGTCCGAGAGCAGTTGGCCCTCCTCGGTGGTCGCGGTCAGCAGCAGCGAGAGGATGTCGCCGCGCTCGGCGGCGTCGGGATCCGCGCGGCGGTTGGCGATGACCGCGTAGACGTAGCGGTCGAGCACCGACAGCGCGTACTTCGTGATCCCGATGGGCTCGTCCCTGCCGCTGTTCATCAGCTCGCCGAGCTGGCCGATGAGCTTCGTGGAGAGGTCGGCGAGCCTGCGGATGCAGCGGCGCAGCCCGTGCTCGGGCGTGCCCGGCTCCGGGGTCCCCTCGACGCCGAAGATGCCGGCCATGATCACGTCGAGGGTGATCGCCTGCATGCGCGGCGCGAGCGCCATCTCCGCGCCGGCGCGCCAGCCGTCGACCTCGCGCTCGGCCGCGTCGGCGATCATCCGCGCGTAGCGCTCGACGGCCTCGCCGCGGAAGGCCGGCAGCAGCAGCCTGCGCTGGCGCAGGTGGCGCGCGCCGAGCGCCGTGAGCGTCGAGTTGGGGCCCACGATCGGCCGCAGCGGGGACTCGCCGGTGACCGACGGGGCGAGCTCCGGGCTCGCGGTGAACAGCGACCGCACGTGGTCCGGGTGGCTCGTCATCGTGAACGGCTTGTCGAGGAGGAGGCTGGACACCCGGAACGTGTCGCCGTGCTTGCGGCGCGCGCGGAAGACGAACTCGATCTGGCGGATGCTGATGCGCAGCGTCTGGACCATGCGCGGGAGCGCGACCAGCGGCGCCGGCGGCGGCGCGGCCTCGCCGGCGGCGCGGGGCCCGGCCGGCGACGGCGGCGCCGCGGGCGGATCCTGCGCTGAAGCGACCGTGGAGGCGATGCGCCAACGGTACCGCCGCCACGGGAGGAGGTCCCGTAGGTGCAGCCGACCGCGAGCTGCGCGCCGGCGCGGCGAGGTCGAGGGCCTGGCGCGTCGGCGTCAGGCCCGCCACCGCTCCAGCCAGTCCGCGGCGATCTGCCACAGCGCGTTGTCGGGATCGAGGTGGCCCATGTGGTCCTCGCCGGCGACCAGCTCGAGGTCGCAGTCGCCGCCCGCCAGCCGCTGCCTCTCCGCGAAGCGCTCGCTCATCGCGGGCGGGACGACGGCGTCCTCGGCGCCGTGGACGCACAGCAGCGGCACGCCGATCGGGACGCGCGCGGCCGGGGACGCCTGCGCGTAGACGCCGGGCACCTCCTCCGGCGTGCCGCCGAGCAGGCGCCGCACGACGCCGCCGGAGAGCTCGAGCTCCGCCGCGTAGGTCAGGTCGAGCACGCCCGCCTGGGCGACGGCGGCGTGCACCGGCACGCGCGCGTCCTGCCGCGCCGCGACCCAGGCCGCCAGGTGCCCGCCGGCGGAGTGCCCGAGCACCACCACCCGGGAGAGATCGAGGCCGGACAGCTCGCGGAGGTGGTCGACGCCGGCCGCGACGTCCTCGAAGGTGCTCGGCCAGCCGCCGCCCGAGCGCAGCCCGAGGCGGCGGTACTCGAGGTTCCAGACCGCCCAGCCGCGCCGGACGAGGTCGCCGCACACCGGCCACATCAGCCGGCGCCCGTAGACGGCCTTCCAGAAGCCGCCGTGCAGCACGACCGCCACTGGGTGCGGACCGCCGCCCTCCGGGGCCATCAGCTCCCCGTACTGCGAGGGGCTGCCTCCGTAGCGGGTCTTACGCGGTGACGCCAACCGAGCGGACGGCGTCGGCGAGGCGCCTGACGCCCTCCTCGACGCGGTCCGCGGTCACGCCGGAGTAGGCCAGGCGCAGCGTGTTGGCGCCGCCCTCGAGCAGGAAGTCCGTGCCCTTGACGAAGGCGACGCCGCGCTGCTGGGCCGCCTTGGCGACCTCGGCCACGTCGACCTCCTCCGGCAGCTCGACCCACATGAAGTAGCCGCCGGACGGGGGCTCGAACCGCGCCTCGGGCAGGTGCTCGCCGAGCGCCTGGACGAGCAGGTCGCGCCGCTCGCGCAGCGCGTCCTTGACGGTCTCGATCGCGGAGTCCATGCGCCCGGAGCGCGCGAACTGGTTGACGATCGACTGCGCGACCATGTTCGGCGAGATGTAGGTGTTGGTCGCCAGGCCCTGGACCCGCGTGATCAGCTCGGCCGGGCCCACGAGGTAGCCGACGCGGATGCCCGGACAGACGGTCTTTGAGAACGAGGAGGCGTAGACCACCTTGCCGGCGCCGTCCTGCGAGAGCATCGTGGGCAGGCCCTCGCCCTCGAAGCGGATGTCGATGTACGGGTCGTCCTCGAAGAGCACGAAGTCGTGCTCGGCGGCCAGGCGCAGCAGCGCTGCGCGCTTGTCGGCGCTCAGCGTGTGGCCCGCCGGGTTCTGGAAGTTGGGGATGACGTGGGCGAGCGTCGGCTTGACGCCGCTGGTCAGCAGCGCCTCGAGCGCGGCGACGTCGATGCCGTCGGTCTCGAGCTCGACCATCCGCACGTCCGCGCCGCGGTTGCGCAGGTTCAGCAGCGTGCGGTCGTAGGTCGGGGACTCGACGACGACCGCGTCGCCCTCGCGCACGAGCAGCTCGAACAAGAACGCGTCGGCCTGCATCGAGCCGTTGGTGACCAGCACCTGCTCGGCCGGCACGCCGTGCTTGTCGGCGATCCACTCGCGCAGCGGGACATAGCCCACCGACGTGCCGTAGGCGGTCGTCCCGCCCGGGTCCGCGTCGAACGCGCGGTTGGCGGCCTCGCGCAGGCCGGCCACGTCGACGATGTCCAGGGACGGGGCCCCGCGGGCGAAGGAGATCGTGTCGGGCATGCGCCGCAGGCTACCTCGCCCGGCCGCCGGTCACCCCAGCGACGCGGCGATCTCGGCCGCCAGCTCGGCGACCTCGGTCGGCGACTCGCCGACCTTGACGCCCACGGCCTCCAGCGCCTCCTTCTTGCTCGTCGCCGTCCCGGCGGAGCCGGAGACGATCGCGCCCGCGTGGCCCATCGTCTTGCCCTCGGGGGCCGTGAAGCCCGCGATGTAGGCGACGACCGGCTTGCGCACGTGGTCGGCGATGTACGCGGCGGCCTCCTCCTCGGCCGAGCCGCCGATCTCGCCGGACATGACGATCAGCTCGGTCTCGTCGTCGGCCTCGAAGAGCTCGAGCACGTCGATGAACGAGGTGCCGGGGACGGGGTCGCCGCCGATGCCGACGATCGACGAGTTGCCGAAGCCCTTCTGGGCGAGCTCGTTGCCGATCTGGTAGGTCAGCGTGCCCGAGCGCGAGACCACCCCGACGTTGCCCTCGGAGAAGAAGCCCGCCGGGATGATGCCGACGTTGGCCTTGCCGGGCGACAGGATGCCGGGGCAGTTCGGGCCGACGAGCCGGGTGGCGGTGCCGCGCAGGTGGTTGTAGACCAGCAGCTCGTCGTGGGCGGGGATGCCCTCGGTGATGCAGATGACGAGCTCGATGCCGGCGTCGGCGGCCTCGAGGATCGAGTCGGCGGCAAAGCGCGGCGGCACGAAGACCATCGCCGTGTTCGCGCCCGCCGCGGCGACGGCGGCGTGGAACGTGTTGAAGACGGGGATGCCCTCGACGTCCTGCCCGCCCTTGCCCGGGGTGACGCCGGCGACCACGTCCGTGCCGTAGGTGCGGTTGTTGAGCGTGTGAAAGGTGCCCTCGCGGCCGGTGATGCCGGACGTGACGAGCTTGGTCTCCCTGCCGACGAGGATGCTCATTCGGCCAGCTCCACGACTTTCTGGGCAGCGCCGAGCATGGTGCTCTCGGCATGCACGTTGGGCAGGTCGGCCTCGGCCAGCAGCTTGCGGCCCTGGACGTCGTTGGTGCCGTCGAGGCGCACGACGAACGGCACCTGCGGCTCGATCTGGGCGAAGGCCTCGATCAGGCCGTTGGCGACCTCGTCGCAGCGCGTGATGCCGCCGAAGATGTTGAACAGCACGGCGGTGACCTTGTCGTTTGCCAGGATCACCTCGACGGCCTGGGTGATCTGCTCCGCGCTGGCTCCGCCGCCGGCGTCGAGGAAGTTGGCGGGGGCGCCGCCGGCATAGGCGACGACGTCGAGCGTGCTCATGACCAGGCCGGCGCCGTTGCCGAGGATGCCGATGTTGCCGTCGAGCTTGACGTAGGTGATGCCGAGCTCGCGCGCCATCTTCTCCTGCGGGTCCTCCGCCTCCGTGTTGCGCAGCCCGGCGTTTGCCGGGTGGCGGTACAGGGCGTTGTCGTCGAGCGTGACCTTGGCGTCGAGCGCCATCACCTGGCGGTCGGTCGTGACGATCAGCGGGTTGACCTCGGTCAGCGTCGCGTCCTCGCCCACGAAGGCGTCGTAGAGGCAGGCGATCAGCGCGCCGACGGGCCGGACGACGTCGGCGTCCACGCCGGCCTCGAAGGCCAGGCGGCGGGCGTGGAAGTCCCGAAAGCCCAGCAGCGGGTCGATGTGCAGGCGGGCGATGGCGTCCGGGTCGGCGTCGGCCACCTGCTCGATGTCGACGCCGCCCTGCGTCGAGAGCAGGACCAGCGGGCGCTTGACGGCGCGGTCGAAGACGACGCAGGCGTAGTACTCGGCGGCGATGTCGGAGGCGGCCTCGACCCAGACCTCGTGGACGGTGTGGCCGCGGATGTCCATGCCGACGATGCTCGCGGCGTGCCGCTGCGCCTCTTCGCGGTCGTTGGCGACCTGGATGCCGCCGGCCTTGCCGCGGCCGCCGATCTGCACCTGCGCCTTGAGCACGCAGGGATAGCCGATCTCTTCGGCGGCCTCCACGGCCTCTGCCACGGAGGTGGCGGGGCGGCCGGCGGGCACCGGCACGTCATGCCGGGCGAAAAGCTGCTTGCCCTGATATTCGAGCAGGTCCATGGAGCGCAAGACCCTATCGGCGGACGCTCGGCCGGCGCTTTGAGGCACAATGGCCGCCGCATGCCGCTTCCCAAGGACATCAACTTCGTGACGTTCGACGTCTACGGAACCCTCGTCGATTGGGAAGAGGGCGCCTACCAGGCCTTCACCAAGGAGGCCGACCGCGACGGCTTCTCGATCAGCAAGGACGAGCTGATCCCGCTGTTCCTCCAGCACCAGCGCGAGATCATGGGCGGGTCCTACGAGCTCTACGCCGAGGTCCTGCGCCGTACCGCGATCGCCGTCGCCAAGGATCTCGGCTGGCCCCTGGAACCCTCCCGCGCCCAGTTCTTGCCGGACTCCGTGCAGCGCTGGAGGCCCTTCAAGGAGACGGTCCCCGCCCTCAAGAAGGTCAACAAGGCCAAGGCCGTCGGCCTGGTCTCCAACATCGACGACAAGCTGCTCGGCCAGACCCGTCGCCACTTCGGGATGGACTTCGACCTCGTCGTGACCGCCCAGCAGGTCCGCTCCTACAAGCCCGACCCCGCGCATTTCAAGGAGGCCGAGCGCCGCATCGGCACGCGCAAGGGCTGGGTGCACATCGGGTCGAGCCACCACCACGACATCGAGCCCGCCTCCAAGCTCAAGGTCCCGACCATCTGGGTCAACCGCAAGGGCGAGCAGCTCGAGGCCGGCGTCAAGAAGCCCACGGAGGAGGCCGGCAACCTCAAGGAAGCCCTCAAGCTGCTCGGGCTGTAGTGGGCCACTAGTGCGGGTCTTCGCCGTCCACCCGGACGTCGTCGTCGCCACGTCGCGGGTCTACCAGACGACCTGCACGCTGGTGCGCAGCGGCGAGGAGGCGTTCTGCATCGACTCGCCGGTCCTCCCGGACGAGCTCGAGCTGCTGCCCACCGTCGCCGGGCAGGCCGACTTCAACGTGGTCGGGCTGCTCGCCACCCACGCCGACTGGGACCACCTGCTCGGCCGGCTGGCCTTCGCCGTCCCGCTCGGCGTCGCGGAGTCCACCGCACTCGTGCTCAGCGCCGACCCGGGCGCCCCCGAGCGCGCGCTGCACGCCTTCGACGAGGAGCACTACGTCCGCCGTGACGCGCCGCTGGACCTCGGGACGCCTCAGGGGCTGCCGGTTCCGGGCGCCTGTGCCATCGGGACGGCCGAGCTCGAGCTGCACCCGCTCGGCGGCCATACGCCCGACGGGATGGCGGTCTGGGTGCCCTGGGCGAAGGTGCTCGTCGCGGGGGACCACCTCTCGCCCGTCGAGATCCCGACGCTGGGTGAGGACCCGTCGGCGCTGAACGCCTACCTGGAGACGCTGGAGCGCCTGGAGCCGCTCGTCGGGGCAGCGGACACCGTCGTGCCCGGGCACGGCGACGCACTGGACGCCGAGCGGACGCTGGCGATCCTGAGGGAGGACCGCGAGTACCTGCGCGCGCTCCGCTCCGGCGGCGCGGACGCGGCGCTGCCGCTGGCGCGGAGGACAGACGCGCAGCAGCGCTTGCACGCGCGCAACGCGCAGCGGGTCTCGACCGTCTAGCCCTCGCTCTCGGGCCCGCCGCCGTTCTCGGACGCCGCGATCACGGCGATCAGGGCGCCGGAGGAGATCGCCTCACCCTCCTTGACGGCCAGCTGCGCGATCCTGCCGGCCTTGTGGGCCGTGATCTCGTTCTCCATCTTCATCGCCTCGATGATGCAGATGAGCTGGCCCTCCTCGACGTCCTCGCCCTGCTCCACGAGGATCTTCCACATGTTGCCCTGCAGCGGCGACTTGAGCTCGTCCGCCCCGCCGCCGGGCCCCGTCTTGCGCTCGGGGCGCCTGGGGGCCTTGCGCGCGCCGGCGGCGCCGTCGGCAGCCGGCGCGAAGGCCTCGCCGTGGACCCGGACCTCGAAGCGCTTGCCGGAGACCTCGACGGTGTATGTGCGCTCCTGCGTCTCGGCAGCGTCGTCCTGCGCCGCCTCCGCCGGCCCGGTGGCGAGCGACGTCAGCCAGTCCTCGTCCTCGATCAGGTCGCGGCACGTCTCGGCGCGGGCCCACTGATCGGAGGCCATGATCGCCTGGTGAAACGGCATCAGCGTGGTGACGCCGCCGACCTCGAACTCGTCGAGCGCGCGCAGCATGCGCCTGGTCGCGAGCTCGCGGTCGGTGTCCCAGACGATCAGCTTGGCGACCATCGGGTCGTACAGCGGCGAGATCTCCGAGCCGGCCCGCACGCCGGAGTCGACGCGCACGCCCGGGCCCGACGGCTCGATGTAGGACGTGATGGCGCCGGGAGCGGGCGAGAAGTTGCGCGACGCGTCCTCGGCGTTGATGCGGCACTCGATCGCGTGGCCGCGCAGCCGCACGTCGGACTGCTCGAGCGTGAGCTTCTCCCCCGTCGCGATGAGGATCTGCTCGCGGACGATGTCGATGCCGGTCGTGGCCTCGGTGACGCAGTGCTCGACCTGGACCCGCGTGTTCATCTCGAGGAAGAAGTAGTCGTCCGACCCGCCGTCCGCCTCGACGAACAGGCCCTCGATCGTGCCGGCCGAGTGGTATCCGACGGCCTTGGCCGCGTCGACGCCGATCCTGCCGATCCTCTCGCGCATCGCGTCGTCGACCAGCGGCGCGGGCGACTCCTCGATGAGCTTCTGGTGGCGGCGCTGGATCGAGCAGTCGCGCTCGCCGAGGTGGATGACGTTGCCGTGCTGGTCGGCGAGGATCTGGACCTCGACGTGGCGCGGGTCGCGCAGGTAGCGCTCGAGGTAGACCGTGTCGTCGGAGAAGAACTTCTCGCCCTCGCGTGCGGCGCCCTCGAACGCGTCCTTGAGGTTCTCGGGCTCCAGCGCGACCCGGAAGCCCTTTCCGCCGCCGCCGCCTGCGGCCTTGACCGCGATCGGGTAGCCGATCTCCTCCGCGATCCTCTCTGCGTCCTGGAGCGTCTCGACCGGGTCCGTCGTGCCGGGGACGATCGGCACGCCGGCCGCCTGCATGAGCTCGCGCGCCTTGGTCTTCGAGCCCATGGCGTCGATCGCGCTCGCGGGCGGGCCGATGAAGGTGATGCCGTTGTGCTCGAGCGTCCTGGCGAACTGCGCGTTCTCGGCGAGGAAGCCGTAGCCGGGGTGCACCGCCTCGGCGCCGGACGCCTCGATGACCTCGAGCAGCTTGTCGACGACGAGGTAGCTCTCGTCGGCCGGGCCGGGCCCCAGCAGGTAGGCCTCGGTCGCGCGCTTGACGTGCGGCGCGTCCCGGTCGGCCTCTGAGTAGACCGCCACCGATGCGATCCCGAGCTCGTCCAGCGCGCGGATGATGCGGACGGCGATCTCTCCGCGATTGGCCACGAGAACCTTGTCGAACATGCGGCGCCGCAGGATATTGGCCCGGCGGGGTTGCCCGCCTCAGCTCGCGGCGCGGACGGCGATCACGGCGACCACGATCGCCACGGCCGCGGCGCCCGCCGCGACGCCGATCCGGCGCCGGCCGCCCGCGGGCTGCGTGCCCCCGAAGGCGACCGCGATCGCTGCGGCGGCTGCGGCGACGACGTTGAGCAGCTCGTCGCCGGCGCCGGACTCGCCGTCGAGCGCGAAGATCAGGATCGTGAGCGCCGCCAGGACGGCGACGAACGTCAGCGCGCCGGCTTTCACGCGGCCATGCCCGCAGCGACGATGTCGCTCGTGGCCGCGTGCGCGAGCGTCGTGACGTCGCGGCGATGCTCGACGGTGCCGGCGCTCAGCCGACGTGGAGGCCGCATTCGAGCCTGTCCGACCCGGCCCAGCGGCCCTCGCGGCCCTCGCCCGGCTGGGTGCACGGCACGCAGCCGATGGACGCGTAGCCGCGGTCGTGGAGCTCGTTGTACGGGAGATCCTTCTCCTCGATCGCCCTCCACAGGTCCTCTTCGGTCCAGTAGGCGAGGGGGTTGTACTTCACGATCCTCCGCTTGGCGTCGGTCTCGACGGTCTTGGCGCCCGCGCGGGTCGGCGACTGCTCGCGGCGGATGCCGGTGACCCACGCCTCGGCGCCGGCCAGCGCCCGCTCGAGCGCCGCGACCTTCGCCGCGCCGCAGCATCGGTCGGCCGTCCATGCCCCGCGCGCGTCCTCGACCTCGATGTCCACGCCGAAGCGCTCCTCGTAGGCCCGCCAGGTCGCGAGCGTCTCTCCGAACAGCACCCCGGTGTCGATCGTCACGATGCGCGTGTGCGGGGCGACCCGCGCCACGGCCTCGACGAGCACCGACTCCTCCTTTTGAAACGAGCAGAGCAGCACGAGCGCGTCGCCGTGGCGCTCACCGGCGTCGGCGAGCGCCACGTCGAGCTCGGTGAGGGTGCTCAGATCGCGCATTCGCCCTCGCCGCGGATGACCTGGAACGGGACGCTGCGGTTCCAGTCGATGAACGTGCTCATGTTCTCGAGGCTGAACTCGATCGGCAGCGTCAGGTCCTTGACGGCCGCCTCGAACTCCGCGGTCCCGACTCGAGCGGCGTACTCGCGGAAGAGCTCGCCCTCCTGGCGGTTCGCCTGGTACATGCGGATCCAGCGGTCGACGGCCTCCGGGACGCGCTTGGCGGCGAGGCGGACCTTCAGGCGGGCGCCGTAGGCGACGGCGCCGGTGTCGAAGGTGCCGCCGACGTGCGGGATGTAGGCCGGGATCGTGTTGTCTGCGACCTTGATCGACGCCCCGTAGAACCCGATGTCGGCGATGTGGTGCTGGCTGCAGCCGTTCGGGCAGCCGGACATCTTGATGTGCATCTTGCGGACCAGCGGGTCGTCGATGCCCATTTCCTCGAGCCGGCCGCGGATCGCCAGGTTCAGGCCCATCGAGGAGGTGATGCCGAGCTTGCACGAGTCGGTGCCGGGGCACGAGACGACGTCGGTGATCTCGTCGGCCCCGGGCTCGCCGAGGCCGAGCGCCAGCAGGCGCTGCCAGACGTCGTACAGCGCCTCGTCGCGCACCCAGCGCAGCACGATGTTCTGGTGCACGGTCATCCGGGCGTGGCCGCCGGTGTAGTCGCGCATCAGCTGCCCGAGCCCGCGGAACTGCCCTGGCGTCAGATCGCCGCGCGGAACGTGCACGTGGACGGTGTGAAAGCCCGTCTGGCGCTGCGGCCGGATGGCGCTGGAGACGTAGCGCTCGAACTCGCGGCGGTCGCCGTTCGGGCTCGAGATGGTGGCGGGCGGCGCCGGGGCGTCGGCCTGCTCGTCGTAGATGAACTTGTCCAGCGTGAAATCGCGCTCGGCGACCCAGTCGCCGGCGAGCTCCTCCTCGACCTGCCGGCGCAGCTCGTCGATGCCGAACTTGTCAACGAAGACCTTGATGCGGGCCCGGGCGCGGTTGACGCGCAGCCAGTCCTGGCGGTTGAAGATGCGAAAGACCGCCTCGGCGATCTTCAGGTAGTCCCCGTTCTCGGCCTCGACGAAGTCGTACAGGGTCGGCGCGATGCGCGGCATGATCGACGTGCCGCCGCCGACGCGCACCTCGAAGCCCTTGACGCCGTCGCGGACGCGGGCGAGGTAGGCGATGTCGTGGATGCCGGTGATCGCGCGGTCGGCGTCTGAGCCCGTGAACGCGGTCTTGACCTTGCGCGGCATCAGCTGCGTCGTGGGATGGCGCACGAAGTAGCGCACGTAGGCGCCGACGTACTCCGTCGGGTCGAACGTCTCGTCGTCGCAGACCCCGGCCCACGGATCGGCCGTCACGTTGCGGACGGTGTTGCCGCAGCCCTCGCGGCTCGACAGCCCCGAGTCCGACAGCTCGCGGATCGTGGCGGCCGCGTCGCGCAGCGGGATGTGGTGCAGCTGGATGTTCTGGCGCGTCGTGATGTGGCCCTTGTCGAGCGGCGCGTACTTCTCGATGACGGCGGCGAAGGCGTCCATCTGGGCCGGGCTGATTCCGCCGAAGGGCAGCTTCACCCGGATCATCTGCACATCGGCCTGGCGCTGGCCGTAGACCCCCTGCTTGAGGCGGAAGCCGATGAACTCGTTCTCGGGGGTCTGGCCGCCGAGGTACTTCTCCGCCTCGTTGTCGAAGTCGTCGAACTCGCGCTCGAGGATCGGGATGATGTGGCCCGGGACATCCTCGACGACTTCGGGATTGTCGAGGGTGCCGCGCCGAGGGCCGGCGAGGGACGAAGGTTCCATCACTCAAATCTAGCAAAACCGGACCCGGATTCCCCTTTTATCCCTGCCGCAGTGTCCGCTGGGCGCCTCAGCTGCGGTCGTTCGCGGCGTTCGGCCCCGGCGGTGGCGGCTCGGAGCCCGCCCCGTGGACGGACTGCCAGAGGATGCGGTCGATCGTCTCCTGCGGCACGGCGTCCAGGTGCCGGCCGATGTTGAGCTCGTGCGACTCGCGGGCGCCGGGCGCGCCGGCGCCGTTGCGCTCGACGAGCGACCGCGCCGGCGTGGTCGGGTCGTAGGGCTCGGCGTTGGCGGGCGTGCCGGAGAGCGCGTCGTAGAGCGGAACGGCCGCCGCGTCGAACAGCGTCAGCGGCTTCATGCCGATCGCGTGCTCGAGCGTGCGGATGAATGAGAGGAAGTCGTAGCGCGTGTGGACCACGGCGCCGCGCCGCGAGTAGGGCGAGATCGCGAGCGCCGGGATGCGGTGGGCGTCGACGTGGTCGGGGCCGTCCTGGGAGTCGTCCTCGACCACGAGGATCAGCGAGTCCTTCCAGACCTTCAAGTGCGAGATCAGCCCGACGAGCTGGCCGACGGCGAGGTCGTTGTCGGCGATCATCGCCCGCGGGGTGCGCTCCTTCGGGGTCGTGCCGTTGATGTGGTCGCTCGGCAGCGTCAGATAGGTGAAGGACGGGACCGAGTCGGTGAGCAGCCAGCCTCCAAGCGCTGGGCGAAGCAGTCGATGCGCGACATCGAGCCGAGCGGCGCGCCGGCCGGCAGGCTCGCGTCGTAGGTCTCGATCCGGACCCGGCGACGTCCGCGACCGCGTCCGTGCCGATCGAGGTGTCGTTGGGAAAGCAGCCGGGCGCGACGCCGAGGTCGGAGCGCGCGAACTTGGCGAGCACCCGGCGGGAGTCGGCGGTGGGGCGGTTGCGGTCGGGCAGCGGGACGACGCCCGCGATCGCCTCGCCGAAGTTGAACCACGACAGCCCCTGCCGCTGGGCCTGGTCGAAGAGAAAGCCGGCCGCCGGCCAACTGACGGCGTAGACGCCGAAGTCGTACGGGCGCCCGCGCGCGGCGTAGTTGGCCATCCAGTTCTTCACGACGTAGTCCGAGACGGCGCCGGCCGAGGTCCAGAAGTGCCCGTCGATCGAGGCCTCGGAGTTCGCGTAGACGTGGTCGAGCAGCCCGAAGCGCTCGGCGAGCGCGTGCTGGTTGGGCGTGTCGGCCTTGCCGAACAGCGTCAGCTTCGGGTCGCCGTCGCCCCTGGGTTCGTCGCCCATCACCTGGTCGTAGCTGCGGTTCTCCTTGACGACGTAGAAGACGTGGCGGATCTTCGAGGCGCGCGCGGCGATCGGGCTGCCGGGCGGGGCCTGCTCGGCGTTGACCGGACGCAGCTGGCGCGCGGCGCGCGCTGAGAGCCGCCGCAGCCGGGCGGTCGAGGGGAACTTCCCGACCCCCGCGATGCCGCGCAGGATCCGCGGCAGGTAGGCGAACGAGCCGATCTGGTTGTCGTTGTCGCGCGGGTCGGTGGGGATCGGGCCGGCCGGGTTCGGCCCGACGCCCAGGCCCTTGCCCGAGAGCCAGACCAGCGTGCGGTCGCGGTTCGTCGCCCAGGCGCCCGTCGGGTAGGCGGCGACGGGAATGCGCCCGATCAGCTCGAAGGCCCTGGGCCGGGGCCGCGGCCTGGCGGCGGTCTGCGCCGCCTGCGCCCTGGCCTTGACCCGCGGCCGGCCGGCGGCCGGCGCCGTCCGCCCCCTGGCCTGGGGGAGGTTGAAGACCGCGATCGCGTCCTCGCCGGAGTCCGCGACCAGCAGGCGGCGGCCGTCGCGCGTCACCGACAGCGCCGTGGGGGAGGTGCCGAGGCCCCCAGGGCGCCCGACGGACAGCGTGCGCTGCACCGCGAGCCGCTTGGTGTCGAGCACCACCACGACGTCCTGGTTGGCCATCGCCACGTAGGCGCGGTCGGCCTTCGGGTCGACCGCGATCGCCTCGGGGTGCGAGAGCGGCGGCCCGACGCCGATGCTCTTGATCACTCGGGCGTTGTCGAGGTCGATGACGCTGACGAGCCCGTCGGCCTCGTCGCTCACGAGCCCGGTCCTGCCGTCCTTTCCAGAGCGGCGTCTGCTGGTCGAGGTGCTCGGACTCCCGCGTCCCCGACACGTAGGCCGTGCGCCCGTCGGGCGCCATCGCGACGCCGCCCGAGACACCGGGCAGCGGCAGGATCTGCACGATCCTGCGCGTCTTGAGGCTGACGATCCGCAGGTCGTTCGGGCCGCGCCCGGCCGAGAGCGTCCACAAGAAGCGCCCGTTGGTCGTCGGCGCGCCCCCCGCCGGGAAGTTGCCGAGCTTCTGCGTGAGCCTCCCGTAGGGGCTGAGCCTGCGCCCGCTTGGCTGGATGCGGCTCTTCGGACCGATGCGCCCGCCGGTCTTGCTCAGCGCGCCGACGGCGACGGCGGCGACGGCGGCGCCGGCCAGCGCGAGCATCGCGCCGGCGAGGAGGGCGAGCAGGCGCGAGCGGGGGCATCGCCGGGATGCTACGGCGACAACTACAGCGGGATGTTGCCGTGCTTGCGCTTCGGCCCCTGCTCGCGCTTGGTGAGCAGCGTCTCGAACGCCCGGATCAGCGTCGGCCGGCTCTCGTGCGGGACGATCACGTCGTCGATGTAGCCGCGCTCGGCCGCCGAGTAGGGGTTGGCGAAGCGCGCCTTGTAGTCCTCGATCAGCTTCTCGCGCCGCTCCTCGGGCGTCGGCGAGCCGGCGATGTCGCGCTTGTAGATGATGTTGACCGCGCCCTCGGGGCCCATCACGGCGATCTCCGCCTGCGGCCAGGCGAAGTTGAAGTCCGCGCCGAGGTGCTTGGAGCTCATGACGTCGTAGGCGCCGCCGTAGGCCTTGCGCGTGATGATCGTGACCTTCGGGACCGTCGCCTCGGCGAACGCGTAGAGCAGCTTGGCGCCGTGGCGGATGATTCCGCCCCACTCCTGATGGGTGCCGGGCAGGAAGCCGGGGACGTCGCACAACGTCAGGATCGGGACGTTGAAGGCGTCGCAGGTGCGCACGAAGCGCGCGCCCTTCTCGGAGGCCGCGATGTCGAGCACGCCTGCCATCGCCTTCGGCTGGTTGCCGACGATCCCGATCGCGTAGCCGTCCAGGCGGGCGTAGCCGACGATCAGGTTCGGGGCGAAGTGCTCCTGGACCTCGAGGAACTCCCCGTCGTCGACGATCATCCGCGCCACGTCGCGCATGTCGTAGGGCTTGTTGGGGCTGTCCGGGACGACCGTGTCGAGCGCCTCGTCCATGCGCGTCGGGTCGTCCGTGGGCTGGACGCGCGGGGTCGTCTCGAGGTTGTTCTGGGGCAAGAAGGAGAACAGGTAGCGCACGTCCTGCAGGCAGCTCTCCTCGTCCTCGGACGCGAAGTGCGCGACGCCGGACTTGGAGTTGTGCGCCATCGCGCCGCCGAGCTCCTCGAAGCTGGGCTCCTCGCCGGTGACCGTCTTGATCACGTCGGGGCCGGTGATGAACATGTGGCTCGTCTCCTTGACCATGAAGATGAAGTCGGTGATCGCCGGGGAGTAAACGGCGCCACCGGCGCACGGGCCCATGATCACGGAGATCTGCGGGATCACGCCGGAGCAGCGGACGTTGCGCAAAAAGACGTCGCCGTAGGCGGCGAGCGAGACCACGCCCTCCTGGATGCGCGCGCCGCCGGAGTCGTTGATCCCGATCACGGGGCAGCCGATCTTGGCCGCCAGGTCCATGACCTTGCACATCTTCTCGGCCATGACCTCGCCGAGGGAGCCGCCGAAGACCGTGAAGTCCTGGCTGAACACGCACACCCGGCGGTCGTCGATGGTGCCGTGCCCGGTGACCACGGCGTCGCCCCAGGGGCGGTTTCTCTCCATCCCGAACTCGGCCACGCGGTGGCGGATGAAGGTGTCGAGCTCCTGGAAGGAGCCGGGGTCGAGCAGCTTCTCGATCCGCTCGCGGGCGGTGAGCTTGCCCTTGGCGTGCTGCTTGCGCTCGGCTTCGTGCGACGGGTGGGCGGCCGACTCGCGCAGCTCGCTGAGACGCTCGAGCTTCTCGCCGTAGGTCTCGGGGCTCCTCTGGCGCATCGGGGCGCGGCAGTCTACGGGCTAGGAGTTCGCGAACGGGCGCCGGCGCGCGCTGCCCAGCGCCTCAAGCGTCGACTCCAGGACCCGCATGACCTCGTCGTCTGAGAGCACGGGCACGCGCGCCGCCGGCGCCGCCGTCGCCGGTGGCGGCCCCCCCGGCGCGGGCCGCGGCGGCGGGCGGCGCCAGACCAGGCGGGCCCAGAACCCCGGCCGGGTCGCGGGCTCGGGCTCGGGCGCGACCTCGGCCGCCGCGGTCGGCACATCGGCCCCGGGTGGCGCGGGCGCCACCGTGGCCGCCTGCGCCTCGAGCACGACCCGCGTGCCGAAGCCCGCGGACGCCAGCTCGAGCCGTCCGGCCGCCCTCTCGCCCTCCCATTCGACGAGTGAGCCGTCCGCCGTCCGCGTGATGCGGATGGGCCCGAAGGCGCCGAGGTGACTCCCGAGCGACGCGGGATCGGACACCTCCGCCCACAACTCGGGGCCGGACTTCACGAGCGTTCGCCTGGCGTGCAACACCGGGCCTGAATTCGCCCTGGCGTGACCGCTCCCTCCCGCTGCAAGCGCTCGCCCGGCGCCTCGCGCCGCCAGAGCCGCGTAATCGCCCGGCATCCGCAGATTGGGCATCACATAGATGCCGGATCTGCGACCGGTGAAGGAATCCGTGCTCGGCGCGCCCGCGATCCCGGCGTCCCGCCTATCCCGCCGGCTGGTAGGCGCCGAAGACATCCTTCAGCGCGGCGGAGACCTCGCCGATCGAGGCGTTGTCCTTCAGCGTCTGGCGGATCACGGGCAGGAGGTTGTCCGTGCCCTCGGCGGCGGCGCGCAGCTCGTCGAGGCGCCGGTCGACGAGCTCCTGGTCGCGGCCGGCCTTGAACTCCTTCAGCCGCTCGAGCTGCTCCTTCTCGGACTCGGGGTCGACGCGCAGGGTCTCCTCGACCTCGATGTCGTCCTCCTCGTACTTGTTGACGCCGACGACGATGTCCTGCTCGATGCGGTAGCGCTCCTGGTAGCCCCAGGCTGACTCGTCGATCTCGGCGGTGATGAAGCCGATCGCGTCGACCGAGCCGCCCATCCCGTCGATCGTCTCGATCAGCTTCATCGAGCGCTCCTCGATCTCGTCGGTCAGCGTCTCGACGAAGTACGAGCCCGCGAAGGGGTCGACCGTGTCGGTGGCGCCGGACTCGTGGGCGACGATCTGCTGGGTGCGCAGGGCGATCTTGGCCGCGCGCTCCGACGGCAGCGCGAGCGCCTCGTCGTAGCCGTTGGTGTGCAGCGACTGGGTGCCGCCGCTGACGGCGGCGAAGGCCTGCAGCGCCACGCGGACGATGTTGTTGATGGGCTGCTGCGCGGTCAGCGTCACGCCGCCCGTCTGCGTGTGGAAGCGGGCCATCTGCGACTTCGGGTCCTGCGCGCCGAAGCGCTCCTTCATGAAGCGCGCCCACATGCGCCGCGCCGCGCGGAACTTCGCGACCTCCTGGAAGACGTTGTTGTGGCCGTTGAAGAAGAAGGCCAGCCGCGGGCCGAAGTCGTCGACGTCGAGCCCGGCGTCGACGGCGGCCTGCACGTAGGCCATGCCGTTGGCGAGCGTGAACGCCACCTCCTGCACGGCCGAGCAGCCCTTCTCGCGGAAGTGATAGCCGGAGATCGACACTGTGTTCCACAACGGCACGTGCTCGTGGCAGTAGGCGAAGAGGTCCGTCGTGAGGCGCATCGACGCCACGGGCGGGTAGATGTAGTTGCCGCGCGCGATGTACTCCTTGAGGATGTCGTTCTGGACCGTGCCGCGCAGCTTCTCGCTGGGCACGCCCTGCTCCTCGCCCACCAGCTCGTAGAGCAGCAGCAGCACCGCGGCCGGTGCGTTGATCGTCATCGACGTGGAGACCTCGTCGAGCGGGATGCCGTCGAAGGCCGTCCGCATGTCGTCGATCGAGTCGATGGCGACACCGGTGCGGCCGACCTCGCCGAGACAGCGCTCGTCGTCGGAGTCCAGGCCGAGCTGGGTCGGCAGGTCGAAGGCCATCGACAGGCCGGTCGAGCCGTGTTCGAGCAGGTACTTGTAGCGCTCGTTGGACTCCTTCGCTGACGCGTAGCCGGCGTACTGGCGCATCGTCCAGTGCCGGCTGCGGTACATCTCGCGATGCACGCCGCGCGTGAAGGGAAAGCTCCCCGGCTCGCCGAGTCGGTCCTCGAGCGGCTCCTTGACGTCCTCTCGCGTGTACAGCGGCTTGACCTCGATGCCCGAGTCCGTGAACACGCGGGGATCGTCCGGGCCCACGATCGGTGCGACCGAGGGATCGTCTTCGGTGTCGAGCGGGGTCTGGTGTTCCACGTCGGCCATGGCCTAGAGAGTATCCTGAACGCGTGCGCGCCATGCTGCGGAGCCTTCCGTCGGTGGATGCGCTGGCCGGGCGGCTGGACGCGCCCCACGCAGCGGCCGTGGCCGCCGCCCGCGCGGTGATCGCCGAGCGGCGCGCGGAGCTGCTGGAGGGCGGTGGCGGCGACGCCGACCTGGCCGCGCGCGCCCAGGCGTGGCTCGAGCGTGCGGCCCGGCCGTCGCTGCGCCGGGTCCTCAACGCGACCGGCGTGATCCTCCACACCGGCCTCGGCCGCGCGCCGCTGGCCGCCGCGGCGCGCGCGGCCGTCGCCCGCGCGGCGAAGGGCTACGCGAACCTCGAGCTCGACCTCGACCGCGGCGGGCGCGGGTCGCGCCACGACCACGTCGAGCCGCTCGTGTGCGGGCTGACGGGCGCCGAGGCCGCGATGGCGGTCAACAACGGCGCCGGCGCGGTCCTGCTCGCGGCGGCCGCGCTGGCGGGGCCCGGCCCTGGAGATGCAGGCGGCCGCGACATCGCCACCGCAGGCGGGGCCCCCGGTCGTGAGCTCGTCGTCTCGCGCGGGCAGCTCGTGGAGATCGGCGGCGGCTTTCGCATCCCGGAGGTCGTGGCGCAGGCGGGCGCGCGGCTGGTCGAGGTCGGGACCACGAACCGCACGCGGATCGCCGACTACGAGCGCGCGCTCGGCGATCGCACCGGCGCGATCCTGCGCGTGCACACCTCGAACTTCCGCCAGCTCGGCTTCGTCGAGGAGGTCGCCATCGAGGCCCTGTGCGCGCTCGGCGTCCCGGTGATCGACGACGTCGGCTCCGGCGTGCTGGCCGACGTCTCAGAGCTCGCGGACGAGCCCGCGGTGCGCCGCTCGGTCGCCGCCGGCGCCGCGCTGGTCTGCTTCTCCGGCGACAAGCTGCTGGGCGGCCCGCAGGCCGGGATCCTGGCCGGGAGCGTCGAGGCCGTCGCCCGCGCCCGCGCCCACCCGCTCGCGCGCGCGTTGCGGATCGACAAGCTCACGCTCGCCGCGCTGGAGGCGACGCTGCGCCTGTACCGCGATCCGGCGGGCGCGCTGGAGGCGGTGCCGGTGCTCGCCATGCTCGTCGCCGACGAGGACGACCTGCAGGCCCGGGCGCAGCGGATGGTGGACACGATCGGCGCCTCCGCCGTCGTCGGGCGCGCCACCGCGCGGGTCGGCGGCGGCGCGCTCCCGCTGCTCGAGCTCGAGGGCCCCGTCGCCGCCGTCGCGGTCGCGTCACCGGACGACCTCGCCCGGCGCCTGCGCGTCGGCGACCCGCCGGTGATCGCGCGCATCGAGGAGGGCCGCCTGCTGCTCGACCCGCGCACCCTCACGGACGCCGAGGCCGAGCAGGCCGCTCAGCTCGTGGCGTCCGCCTGCGGGAGCTGAGCCGGCTACGCCCGGCGCGGCTGCGCCAGGCCCGACTCGTAGGCGAGCACGACGACCTGCACGCGGTCGCGCAGGCGCAGCTTCATCAGCACCCGCGCGACGTGGGTCTTGACCGTCGTCTCGCTGACGATCAGCTCGGCGGCGATCTCCGCGTTGGACAGGCCGCGCGCGATCAGGCCGAAGACCTCGCGCTCGCGCTCGGTGAGCTCGTCGTAGCCGCGCGGCGGCGCCGGGTCCGGCGGCGCGGCGATGGCGAACTCCTGGATCAGCCGCTTGGTGATGGTCGGCGCCAGCAGCGCCTCACCGCCGGCGACCACGCGGATGCCGGCCGCGAGCTGCTCCGGCGGCGTGTCCTTGAGCAAGAAGCCGCTGGCCCCCGCGCGCAGCGCCTCGTAGACGTACTCGTTGAGGTCGAAGGTCGTGAGCATGAGCACCCGCACGGGGTGCCCGCCGGCCTGGGCGAGGATCCGCCGGGTCGCCTCGATGCCGTCGACCTCGGGCATGCGGATGTCCATCAGGACGAGGTCGGGCCTCAGGCGGCGCACCTGCTCGACGGCCTCGGCGCCGTTGTTGGCCTCGCCGATCACGCTGAGATCGTCCTCGGCGTCGAGGATCATCTTGAAGCCGGCGCGCACGAGTGCCTGGTCGTCGGCGATGAGGATGCGAATCATGCGGCTCCTTGGGCGGACAGGGGATCACTCGGATTGGAAGCCTTCACCGGGAGCCGGACGTGCAGCTCGCGCCCGGTGCCGTCGGGCCCGGCGCCGGCGCGCAGCTCGCCACCGTAGACGGCCACGCGCTCGCGCACGCTGACGAGCTCGGCGCCCGCGCCCGGGCGGTCGTCGGCGACGATCAGCTCGAGCGCCTCGCGGCTCCAGCGCACGGTCACGTGGGCGGTGGCGTCCGGGGCGTTTGCGCCCAGGTCGTCGAGCGCGTCCTGCACGACGCGGTACGCCCCGAGCTCGCGGCCCGCGCCGATCGCCCGCGGCCTGCCCTCGACGTGCAATGTGACCCGCAGGCCGCTCTCGCCCGCGCGCTTGATCAGGGCGCCGAGGTCGGCGAGCGTCGGGCTGGGCTCGAGCTCGGCCGGGGCGTCCGGCCCGCGCATGACGTCCAACAGGCGGCGCATCTCCACCAGCGTCTCACGGCCGGTGCGCTCGATCTCCGCAGCCGCCTGCTCGGCGCGCTCGGGGTCACGCTCGAGGATGCGCCGGGCGCCGCCGGCCTGGACCACCATGACGCTGATGGAATGGGCGACGACGTCGTGCATCTCCCGGGCGATGCGCCGACGCTCGTCGGCCACGGCGCGGCGGGCCTGGTCGCCCTGCGCCTCCTCGCGCCGCAGGGCCGCCGCGTGCAGCTCGGCGGCCAGCGCGGCGCGCTGCACCACGTTGCGCCCGGCGAGGTAGGCGGCGACGCTGAGCAACGCGGGGAAGATCCAGTCGCCGCTCGTCATGTGGTCCAGCTGCGCGATGGCGAGCGAGACGGCCAGCAGGATCGCGGGCACGTAGGCGTAGCTCGCGCGCCCCCGCAGGCGGTAGCCGACCGTGAATCCAAACACCAGCAGCCCGGGGAAGATGGCCGTCAGGTGCGGCGGCGCGGTGAGCGCGAGCGACAGCACGATCACCAGCGCGGCGTAGCCGTAGCCGGCGATGGCGGGACGCCGCGAGCGCGCCGCGAGGAGCAGCCCGTAGACGACCATCGCGGCGACGTTGGCCCACACGGGCCCCTCGAGCCGCCGCTCCGCGAGCACCTCGACGACGCCGAGGACCGCCATGACCAGGCCGAACGCGAGGTCGAGCAGCTTCGGGTCGGCGGTGCGCAGCGCCTTCAAGCCGGGACGCCCTCGAGGGGCAGGCTCGCGCGCACGACGTGGCCTCCCTCGGCGCGCGGTCCCGCGTCGATCTCGCCGCCGTAGAGCCGGACCCGTTCGTGCAGCCCCAGCAGGTGACGGTCCGACGCGCGCAGGCCGTCGTCGACGACCTCGACCTCGAGCGAGACGGCCAGGTAGCGGACGCTGACCCGGGCGTTCCCCGCGTCCCCGTGCCGGCGCGCCTGCTCGAGCGCCTCCTGCACGACGCGGTACGCCGTGAGGTCGACGCTGGGCGTGAGGTCCTGCGGGCGCTCGCCGCTGACCTCGATCTCGACCGGCAGGCCGGCGATGCGCTCCCGACCGGCCAGGTCGGCGAGGGAGGCCAGGCTCGGCTGGGGCTCGTGCGGCGCCTGCTCCGGCTCGCCGGCGCGCAGGACGCCGAGCAGCGTGCGCAGCTCGCCGAGCGCCTCCCGGCCGGTCGTCTCGACGGCCTCCAGGGAGCCGGCGGCGCGCGGGGCGTCGGATGCGGCGAGGCGCCGGGCCGCCGTGGCCTGGATCGTCATGGCCCCCAGCGCGTGGGAGACGACGTCGTGCAGCTCCCCGGCGATCCGGCGGCGCTCCCCGGTCACCGCCGCCTGGGCCTGGGTCTCCAGCAGCTCCTCGAAGCGCGCGGCCTTCTCGCGCAGCGCCCGGTTGAGCTGGATGCGGCTGTTGAGCAGATTCCCGGCGAAGACCGGGGCGATCACGAACACGGCGGTGCTCGCGGCGAGGTCGGCGAGCGAATGGCCGCCGGGCATCGTGGCGAAGACGACCAGCAGGCCGGCCAGCGCGACCCCGACGCCGGCGAGCAGCCGCCCACCCGTCTCGCGGACGGCCATCGCGTAGACGAGCGCGAGCCAGGCCAGGTACAGCCCGGCGAGCGCCGTCTGGATCGGTTGGACGAGCAGGCCGACGAGCCCCAGCCCGACCGCGCCGATCGCGACGGCGGCAATCGGCCGGCGCCGGTAGAGCAGGGCGCCGGCCGCGACGACGGCGGCCGGGCCGGCGGTGGCCAGGCGCGCCGGCCACGACGCGCTGGTCAGACATGCCTCGAACAGCGCCTCGACGATCACGATCGCGGCGAGCGCCGCGTCGATCCTCACCGGAGACAGCGCCCCCGTACGCGCACGCAGGTCTTGAGGTCTTTCGGGCACCTGCGTCCAAGGTACCCCCGCCGAGCCGCCCGCCCGTCGTCCCCCCTGAGGATCTGCGAGTCATCCCAAAGGACGACACGGGTTCAGCTCTGCGGGTGACGACTCCCCGCTCCGGGGCGGGGACCATGCACCAATGAGCACATGGACGGCACACGCGACGACGGACGCGCCCCCCGCGGCGGTCCTCGCCGCGCTGACCGATCCCGACGCGGTCGCGCGCTGGTCGCCGGTCCCCTTCGAGGTCGAGGACGCCGGCGGCCGTCTGCGCACCGGGACGCACACCCGGGTCTCCGGCCGGCTCGCCGGCGTCCGCGTCGGCTTCGACGTCCAAGTGCACCACGCCGACGAGCGCCGCCTCATGCTCTCCGCCAGCGGCCCGGTCGCCATGGACGTCGCCTACGACGTCGACGCCGGGGCCGACGGCTGCACGAACGTGCGCGCCTCGGTCTCCGTGCAGAAGGGCCGCGGGCTGCTCGGCACCGTCATGGCGGAGGCGACCACCGGCTTCCTGCGCGCCGGGGCGCTCTCGGCCGCCGTCGATCGGATCGCCCGGACGGCTTAACGTCACCTGGCGTGCGAGACCCGCTGACGCTCGGCACGGCCGGCCACATCGATCATGGCAAGACGACCCTCGTGCGAGCGCTCACGGGCGTGGACACCGACCGGCTCCCGGAGGAGCGCTCGCGTGGCATCTCGATCGCGCTTGGCTACGCGTCGCTCGAGCTGCCGTCGGGGCGCGCACTGAGCGTCGTCGACGTCCCCGGCCACGAGCGCTTCGTGCGCACCATGGTGGCCGGCGCGACGGGCATCGACCTCTACCTGCTGGTCGTCGCGGCCGACGACGGGGTAATGCCCCAGACGCGCGAGCACGCCGGGGTGCTGCGGGCGCTGGGGGTGCAGGTCGGCGTCGTGGCGATCACCAAGGCCGACCTCGCGGACCCGGCCGGCGTCGACGTGGAAGACGTCGCACCGGGCGCGGAGGTCGTCCCGCTGAGCGTGCGCACCGGCGACGGGCTCTCCGAGCTGCGCGCCGCGCTGGACCGCGCGGCCGGGCGGGCCGTCTCCCGCGCCAACGACGGCGGCCCGCTGCGGCTGCACGTCGACCGCGCGTTCACGGTGCACGGCGCCGGCACGGTGGTGACCGGGACGCTGTGGTCGGGCCGCGCGGCGCGCGGGGACGAGGTCGTGATCCTGCCCGCCGGCGTCCGCGCGCGGGTGCGCGGCGTGCAGGTCCACGACGCCGCGGTGCGAGTCGCGTCCGCCGGGCAGCGGGTCGCGCTCAACCTGGCGGGCCTCGACCGCGACGAGGTCGGCCGCGGCGACGTCGTGGTGGCGGGCGAGGGCGCGCCGGCCGCGACCTACCGCGTCGACGTCGCGCTGGACTGCGCGCCGGGCGAGCGGGTCATGGTCCACCACGGCACCCGCGAGGTGGCGGCGCGGCCCGTCGCCCTCGGCGAGGCTCGCTGGCAGCTGCGCCTCGAGTCCCCGATCGTCGCCCTCGCGGGGGACCGCCTGGTCCTGCGCGCGATCGCGCCGCCGAACACGCTCGGGGGCGGCGTGATCACCGATGCGCGGCCGCGGCGCCACAACGCGGCGACACCGGAGCCCGCGCCTGCGGCAGCATCGGCGCCGGAGCCGCAGCCTCCGCCCGCGCTCCCCCCGCTGACCGCGGTCGCCCTCGCCACCGAGGCTCGGCTGCGCACGGACGAGCCGCCGCTGGACGCAGACCTCGACCCCGACGCGCTGGCGGCCCTGCGCGCCCACGGGCGCGCCGTCCGCGTCGGCCCCGCGATGCACTTCCACCGCGACACCCTCGCCGCGCTGCGGGCGCGCCTCGTCGCCCTCCTGGAGGCCGACGGGGCGGTGACCCTCGCGCGCGTGCGCGACGAGCTCGGGACATCGCGCAAATACGCCCAGGCCCTGCTCGAGCACTTCGACGCCGAGCGCCTGACGCTGCGCCGCGGCGACGAGCGGGTGCTGCGCCGCCGGCGCTAGCTGTGGTGGCTGGCGAGGAAGACTGCGAAGAAGCTCGCCGTGCAGAACATGCTGGCCAGGCGGACGGACTGCGTGCTCGCCACCCGGGCCAGCCGCCGGCCGACGGCGCTGGTGGGGGCGACGATGGTGGCCACGAGCGCGGCGATCATCAGCTGATCCAGCGAGGCCATCAGGTCGATCCCGCCGACCTGCTCAGGCCGGCCGGCATCCGGGCCGACCGGCAGCCCGACGGTCCTGGTCACGACCCACACGCCGGCGATCGCCAGGCCGGCGATCGCGCCGTACACCAGCGTCCGCCGATCGTCGGGGTGGCGGTAGAGCCAGGCGGCCCACAGCAGCTGCCCGCTCATCACGACGAGGAAGAAGGCCCCGTAGGCCCACCATTCGCTGAAGTGGCTGACCATCGCCACGGCCGTGGATGACGCCGGCCGCGGCCGCGAGCGCGACGATCGCGACCAGGGCGTCCGAACGCGCCACGGGCGCCCGCGCGGGCTCCTCGTGCTCGGCGACGTGCACCATGGCCATAACCTAACCGCGTTCAGGGCTCGTCCTCGGGCGCGTCGCCGCGCAGCACGCGGCCCGTGGCCCACGCGATCGCGCGGGCGGTCGCTCGCCACGGGTTGATGGCCCGGAAGACGTCTCCGAAGAGCAGGCTCGCCACGGGGACGCCCACCCAGAAGACGACGTAGATGACCGTCGGGGCGAGGTTGTCGGTCGCCGTCTGCGTGCCCGCAAAGCCGGCGTAGACGACGGCCGCGAACGCGGCGATCCCGACCGCGCCGCTCACCGCCTCCAGCCACCCCGGCAGCCGCAGGACGCGCCGGCCCTGCTCGGGCTCCTGCATGACGGGCCTCGGCCACAGCGTCGCCAGCGCGATGAACGAGATGACCAGCACCGCCGACGCCCCCCACACGAACAGCCACCGCGGGATCGGCAGATCCTGCTTGCCGACCAGGCCGTGCGCCGACGCCAGCGAGGGCGTCACGGCCAGCGCGACGGTCGTCGCCGCCGCGCCGGCCAGCGCGACGCGGGGCCTCATGGCTCGACCTTGACGCTGGCGAGGGTCTGCTTGTGGTTCTCCAGCTCGACGATGAAGATGCCTTCGATCGTCGCCGGCAGCCTGAAACGGACGCTGCCGCCCCCGGCGACGTCCTTGTGGACGTCGTAGCCATGAAAGTGGACCTCGTCGGCGGTGTCGGAGTCGATCGGGAGGTCGATGGTCTGACCCTGCTTGAACGTCAGGACCTTCACGCCGCCGATAGGTCGGGCGTTCTTGACGACGATCGTCTGCGGACTGGTGATGCCCTGCGTGCTGCTGCCGCCGCTGCTGGCGATGGCCACGATCAGCCCCGCCACGAGCACGATGGCGGCGACGCCGAGCAGCCCGAAGCGTTGCGCACGGGACATGGGTCCTCCTTGGTCTGTCGATTGACGGGACTTGGTCAGCGACAGACGACGGGCGGCCCGCGGCCCGCGAGATGCTCGGCCAGCTCACGACCCCGACGGCCGAAGTCGGCGTATGCGACAGCCACCCAGCGCGGCGCCGCGTGCAGCCTGGTCAGCGGCAGGGCGAGCGCCGGCGCGGCACGCGTCACCTCGACGGCGCGCGCGATCCGCAGCGCGAGCGCGACGAGCGCGCCGAGCACGATGGCCAGCGGGACGGCGACCCAGCCGCCGCCGCCGACCACCCCGGCGGCGCCGGCCAGATGCCCGGTGGCCAGCGCGCCCTCGAGCAGCTCCTGGGACGCGTAGATGCCCAGCATCGCCGCGCTCGCGGCCGGCCACACGCGCCGCAGCCGCACGGCGGCGGGCGTCGCCTCAGCCGGGGCGCCGCCGGCGAAGCAGATCAGCGCCTGCGCGAGCACGACCGCGAGGGCGAGACCCAGCGCCGGGACGACCAACAGCGACAGATACGCGTGCCCCTCCCGGGAGAGCGCCGAGCCGGCCCCGCCGCCGAACGCGATCAGATACCGGAGCTGGTGCAGGCCCAGCGCCGCGACGGCGAGCAGGACCGCCAGGCGCAGCGTACGAGCGTGTCGAGCCACGCCGCGATGATGACACCGATCGAGACCGCGGCCCGAGCGCCGCTCCGGATCCGGGCACCGCACGCCGTCGTCGCGGCCGCTAGCCGGCCAAGCGCGGCGCGGTCGGGTCGGTCTCCCCGCTGCTCTGCTCGCGGGCGATGTAGTCCTCGATGTCGTCCACGTCGTCGCGCAGGCGCTCGGCGACTCGCAGCAGGTCGCCCATGGTGTTGACCTCCTCGACCTGCTCCTTGATGAACCACTGCATGAACTGCTCGCTGGCGTAGTCGGTCTCCTGGCGGGCGACAGCGGCGAGCGCGTTGATCTGCTCGGACACGCGCTTCTCCTGCTCGAGTGCCAGGACGATCGGCGCGACCACGTCGGCGAACTCCGGCACGGGCGCGGCGACGCCCGGGATGCGTACGGGGCAGTCGGTGTCGAGCAGGTAGCGGACCATCATCATCGCGTGGTCGCGCTCCTCCATGGCCTGGCGGTAGAAGAAGCCGGCCAGCTGCGGGAGGGTCTCGGCGTCGTAGTGCACGGCGCAGGCCACGTACTGCTGGCTGGCGGCGAACTCGTTCGCGATCTGCTCGTTGAGTTGGGCGACGAAGGCGTCGGCGGGCATTTGGGCACCCTAACATCCCTCGCCCATGGCGACGAAGCAGGTCAAAGCCAAGAAGTCCTGCTGCAAGTCGCGCCCGCGCTGCAAGAAGTGCCCCGTCACGTGCAAGCGGCTCGAGAAGGCGGGCAAGGCGGTCCGCGAGAGCAAGCGCCGCTACGTCCTGATCGACGTCACCAAGCAGGACCTCAAGGCGGCCCGCGCTCGCTGACCGGGGGCAGGTCGCTGCCGCGCCCGTTAACCTCCCGGCGATGCCCACCTGCCTTGTGACGGGTGGCGCAGGTTTCCTGGGGTCGCATCTCTGCGACGAGCTGCTTCGCCGCGGGAACCGCGTCATCTGCGTGGACAACCTCGAGACCGGATCGCTCGCGAACATCGAGCACATCCGCGACGCGGCGTTCGTGCTCAAGCACGTCGACATCATCGAGCCCTACCACGTCGAGGAGCCGATCGACGCGGTCTATCACCTGGCCTCGCCGGCCTCGCCGATCGACTACCTGCGCCTGCCGCTGCACACGCTCAAGGTCGGCTCCTACGGCACGCACCACACGCTCGGGCTGGCCAAGAAGCACCGCGCGCGCTTTCTGATCGCCTCGACGTCGGAGGTCTACGGCGATCCCAAGGTGCACCCCCAGCCCGAGGACTACTGGGGGCACGTGAACCCGATCGGCCCGCGCGGCGTCTACGACGAGGCCAAGCGCTACGCCGAGGCCCTGACGATGGCCTACCACCGCCAGCAGGGTGTCGACACGGCGATCGTGCGCATCTTCAACTCGATCCTCGCCGACCAGTCGGTGCTCTACGACGACGGTCGCGAGCTGCGGCGCGAGACGGTGTCCGACGCGGCGGCGCGGATGGCGCCCGCGGCACTGCTGGCGGGGTACGTCACGCAGCGCGGGCCGGTGGTCCCGGAGCGGTCCGCGATGTTCGGCGCGTCGTTCACCGCGGCGGTGGAGTACCCGCTTGCCGAGCACACCGTCCCCGCCTTCGTCGAGGGCGGGGAGATGATCGCGGCGCACGCCATGGCGCTGATCGCCCATCCGACGGACGAGCGCTGCTACGAGATCTCCACGCGCTACGGCCGGTCGCTCAAGGTCACCGGGCATCACTCCGTCTTCGTCGAGGGCGCGGACGGCGAGCCGGTGCCCAAGCCGGCCGAGGAGCTCACCACGAGCGACCGCATCGCCATCGCCCGCAGGATCGAGGTGCCCGAGCGCGATCGCGAGCGGGTCTCCATGGTCGATGTCTGGCGCCGGGCAGAGCGCGACCCGTGGGAGCTCGCCGCCGCGTTCGCCGGTCTGGGGGAGGCCGTGTGGGCCAGGCGGTACGACCTCTTCGGCAAGCTCGTCTCCGAGCGCCGCAACGCGGGCCCGAACTGGCGCAACGGCGCGTGGACGAAGCTGATCCGGATGCGGCGCGCCGGCACGGCGCCGCTGCCGCTCGTCTGGCGCCTCGGGCTGGGCGACTGGCCCGAGGATGCGCGCGTGTCGCTGCGCACCGCGGGCCCCACGCACGCGCTTCCGGCCGTGGTGAACGTGACCGACGACCTGCTCTGGCTGATGGGTCTGTGGGTCGCCGAGGGCTCGTCGCACGAGTCCAAGAAGGACGCCTTCCTGACGCTCAGCGGCGAGGATGCGCTGCTCGACCGCGCCGAGGCGATCCTGCGCCGCGAGCTCGGGCTGCATGTCGTGCGCGCGCCTGGTTCCCCGGCCCGCGCCGCCTCGCTGTTCGTGCACTCGCGCCTGCTCCTGATGCTCTGGGACCACCTGGGGTTCGGCCACAACCGCAAGTGCATCCCGGGCTGGATCCTCGGGCTGCCGCTCAGCCGGCTGAAGTGGTTCGTCGAGGGCTACCGCGAGGGCGACGGCGTCCATTCCGGCAAGGACGTCGGGCACCGGCACATCTTCACGACGATTCACGACCATCTGAAGGAGGACCTGGTCGTGGCGCTCGCTCGGTTCGGGCTTGTCCCGTCCGTTACCCGCGGCATGTTCCGCGATCGTGTCCATCGGTATTGGCAGTTGCGTGCGTGTGGCGTGAGCCCGTGGAGCCCGCTGGAGTGGGACTCCGGCGTGACCCAGCGCCTGCAGGCGCGCACCCACGGCGATCTCGTCTGGGCGCAGGTGCGGGCGATCGAGGAGGTGCCGGCCACCGACCTCGTCTACGACTTCTCTGTGCCCGGCCTGGAGAACTTCTGGGCGGGTACCGGCGTGATCGCGAGAAACACGTACGGCCCGAGGATGCGACCGCACGACGGCCGGGCGATCCCGACCTTTTTGCGCCAGGCGCTGCTGGACCGGCCGATCACCGTCTTCGGCACCGGCAGCCAGACGCGCTCGTTCTGTTATGTCTCCGACCTCGTGGACGGCCTGATCCGGCTGTCGGAGTCCGGCCACCACCACCCCGTCAACATCGGCAACCCGAACGAGTTCACGCTGCTCGAGCTCGCCAAGACCGTCGTCGAGGTGACGGGCTCGCGCTCGGAGATCGTCTTCGAGGCGCTTCCCACCGACGATCCGCAGGTCCGCCAGCCCGACATCGGCAAGGCCCGCGAGCTGCTGGGCTGGGAGCCGAGGGTCGAGCTGCGCGAGGGCCTGCAGCGGACGATCGACGAAGCCGGCACCGGAAACCTGGTAGGCGCGATCACGTGACCGGGCAACGCCGGTACTTCGGCGCCGTGGCCGCGTTACGGATCTGAGAGCAGACCGTGGCCGACGGGACCCAGACAACCGAGAAGAAGACCCCGCCCGCACCGCCGCTGGGGGCCGCCTCCAAGCCGCGGCAGGACATGCGCCGGCGCAAGCCCCCGGCCCTCTCGTTCTTGCTGCGGATGGAGACGATGCGCCGGCTGGGGCGCGTCACGAGCCTGATGCTGGCCGACTTCGTCGGTCTCTCGCTGGCGATCTACACCGGTCTGCTGGTCAAGCAGGTCATCCTCACGGGATCGTGGGACGGCCAGCCGTCGCTGCACACGACGCACGACTCGGTCGCGTTCGCCTTCCTGCTCACGGTGCTGCTGTTCGCCAAGGAGGGCCTGTACGCCTCCCGGGCGCAGCGGCCGGGGCTGTCGAAGATCGTCACGTCGCTGTTCCAGGTGACGGTGGTCGCGCTGATCTACGCCTTGATCGCCACCGATCGCAGCCAGTACTCGAGCTACTACATCTTCTACGGGACGCTGTTCTTCGCGATCGTCTACATCGGGTCGATCCGGCTCGGCTACCAGAAGGTCACCGGGTGGGCGCTGCGAGCGGCGGGCTACAAGCGCCGGGCGGTCCTCGTCGGCTCGGGCAGCCACATCGAGGCGGTCGCCCACGCGCTGGCGGACTCCGTCGACGTCCCGATCCAGATGCTCGGCTTCGTCTCGCTGATGCCGCGTCCGGACAACGGCCTGCGGTCGCTCGGGCAGATCGACGAGCTGCCGCGGGTGCTCGACGAGCACGGGGTCCAGGAGATCATCATCGCCGACCCCGACTTCCCCGACGACCTGTGCCTCGAGCTCGTCGACCAGTGCCACCGGCGCGGCGTCCACGTGCGCATCGCGCCGAGCACGATGGAGATCCTCGTCCAGCGGGCGGAGTTCGTTCCCGGCGCGACGGTCCCGCTCTTCGAGCTGCGCCCGCCGGTCTTCGAGGGCTTCGACTACCTGATCAAGCGCTCGTTCGACTTCGTCGGCTCGCTGGCGCTGATCGTCCTGCTCAGTCCGGTGCTGCTGGTCCTCTCGGTGGCCGTGTTCATCTCCTCGCGCGGGCCGATCCTGTACCGCTCGGTGCGGCCCGGCATCGGCGGCGAGCCGTTCCGCTGCTTCAAGTTCCGCACGATGCGCAACGACGCCGATCAGATGCAGGCCGACCTCGAGTCGGTCAACGAGGCGTCGGGCGCGCTGTTCAAGATCCGCCACGACCCGCGCATGACGCGGATCGGGCGCTTCCTGCGCCGCTACTCGATCGACGAGCTGCCGCAGCTGTTCAACGTCGTCCTCGGCCAGATGTCGCTGGTCGGCCCGCGGCCGCTGCCCGAGCGCGACTACGAGCGCCTCGAGGACTGGCACAAGAAGCGCTACCTGGTGCTGCCGGGCATCACCGGGCTGTGGCAGGTCTCCGGCCGCTCGGATCTCGACTTCGACGACCTCGTCCGCCTCGACTTCCTCTACCTCGAGCGCTGGTCGGTCGGCCTGGACCTCAGCATCCTGCTGAAGACCGTCCCCGCGGTCTTCGCGCGCCGCGGCGCCTACTGAGCGTGCCGGCGCTCTCCGTCGTGGTCGCCACGCGGTCGCGGGCCGCTCGCCTGCGGGCGCTGCTCGAGTCCCTCGCGCAGCAGGACGCCGACCTCGAGGTCGTGGTCGCCGCCGACGGCGCGACGCCCGAGGTGCTGTCGCTCCTGGACGGCGCGGGCGTGCGCGTCGTGCGCCTCGAGCCCGGGCGCGGGCCGGCGGCGGCGCGCAACGCGGGCTGGCGCGCGGCGTCGGCGCCGCTGGTGGCCTTCACCGATGACGACTGCGTCGCGGCGCCGGGCTGGGCGACGGCGCTGCTCGCGGCGGCGGCCGAAGGTCGCGTCGCCGTCCAGGGCCGCGTCGAGCCGCTGCCGGCCGACCGCGACCGCATCGGGCCGTTCGCCCGCACGCTGTGGGTGCGCGAGGCCGGACCCTTCTATCAGACGGCCAACATGCTCTATCCCCGCTCGCTGCTCGAGCGCCTCGGCGGCTTCGACGAGGCCTACGGCTTCCCCGCCGGCGAGGACACCGACCTCGGCTGGCGGGCGCGCGAGGCGGGCGTCGAGCTGCGCTTCGCGCCCGGCGCGCTCGTCTGGCACGCCGTCCACGAGCCCGGCTGGCGCGGCCTCGTGCGCGACGCCGGCCGCTGGGGCTCAGCCGTCCGGCTCGTCAAGCGCCACCCCGGCCTGCGCGAGCAGTTCTCGCGGCGGATCTTCTGGAAGCCGTCGCACGAGCGGCTCGCCCTCGCGGCGGCCGGCCTCGCGCTGGCTTCGCCGACGCGCGGCGGCACGCTGGTCGCGACGGTGCCGTACCTGCTCGCCCACCGCGGCGAGCACCCCGGCTCCAGGTCCCTGCTGCGCGCGCTCCCGGCACACCTCGCGGTCGACGCGGCGGAGTTCGCCGCGCTCGCGCACGGCTCGCTCGCCGCCCGGACGCTGTTGCTGTAGGCCCATCAGGCGAGCGCACTCAGACTATTCTTCCGACCGTCGGCGGGCGGGGGCCAATCGTCTAGGGACTGCCGGCGATCAGCACGGAGATGGTGGAGGACGAGGTGCTCGGTGCGCTCACGCCAGCGGAGCGCCGAACGCTGCGCGAGCTGCTGCGGCGCGCGCTCGCCGGAGCGCCGATCGAGGCCTAGGGCTCATCAGCTCCTCGCTGAGCGACTGGCGAGCACGCCCGGCTCGGAGATCGGTCTGCACCCGCCTCGGCGCGCCGGGCCCGGCCCGTCAGGCGAAGCTCGCCCGGCGGGCCGGGGCCGGAGCCTCAGCCTTCGGAGCCGTACTTGAAGGAGATCGCCAGACGGATCCGGTAGTTCACGACTCCGCCGTCGACGATCGTCACGTCCTGGCGGATGACCTCCGCTATGCGCAGGTCGCGCACCGTCTGAGCGGCCGTATCCACCGCCGAACGGGCTGCGGCCTCCCACGATTCGCTGCTCTGACCGATCACCTCGGTGATGCGGTAGACGCTATCTGCCATCGGATCCTCCCCCAGTAGAAATGCCAAGCACGCGGGAGTCTGTCACTCAGGCCGCCGCCGGGACGATCCGCTCGGTCGGATGTGCGGAGCGGCCGCCGCGAGCGACCTCGACGTAGCGCAGCGTCCGCCGCCCGATGCCGATCTCGTCCCCCGGGACGAGCCGGCGGCGCTGCACGCGCTCGCCGTTGACCAAGGTGCCGTTGAGGCTGCCGTCGTCGGCGACCTCGGCGCCTCCGCCATTGCTGATGATCACCGCATGACGGCGGGAGACGCTGCCCTCGTCGAAGGCGATGTCGGCGGTGTCGCTGCGTCCGATGCGCGTCATGCCAGGGTGCAGGGCGACCAGGACCACCTCCCCGCCGTCGTCGATCGCGAGATAGCGACCCGGTTCGGGCGGGCGCAGAGCAAGAGAGGCGTGGGTGCGGGAGCGGTGGGTGAGGAAGCGATCGGCCATGAGGCAATGGTCCTCCCCGAGTGCGAAGGGCTCCTAAGGCTCAACGTGGGATCGGCTGGGAAAGGGGGACGGTCGCGGATGGGGTCGAGGTCGTCGCGCCGCGGGACGCGGTGGCCATGGCGCGAAGCTACCCTTGGCGTCCGCATGAGCGCGCCCACCACGGACCGCACCGCCGGCGGGGAAGCGGCGCTGCCGTCCCACCCGGCTCCAGCCGCTCGGCGGCGACGGCTGCCCCAGCCCAAGCCGCGCTGGGCGGCGGTCGCGATCGGGCTGTTCGTGCTCGGCGCGTCGTCCGATCTCGCCCTGCCGCCGCGCCACGACGCGCTCGACGCGATCCCGGACACGCTGCGCGCGCTGCTCGCCGCCGTGCTGGTCTTCGGCGTCACGGGCCTGGGGGTCACGCGGCGTTTGCTGCCGGCGTCGCTGCGCCCGCGCGAGGCGCTGTGGGTGCTGCCCACCGGCGCGTGCGTGACTGGCCTGGCGCTGATGGCGCTGGGCTTTCTCGCCGTGCCCTTCGCCGTGAGCCTGGTCGCCGTGCTCGTGGCCGGGCTGGCTCTGTCGGTGACGAGCGTGCGGCGCGACGGGCCGCCGGCGCTGGGCCCGCGGCCGGAGCTCGGCTGGCCCCTGTTCCTCGCGGCGATGGTCATCGCCGTCGCGCTCATCCCGATGGTGGTCAAGCTGCACATGGCCGGCGTGACCGGCGAGGGATCCGACGCGCACATGGCCGCGGGCAGCGCCAACTTCCTCCAGCACGCCTATCCGACCTCGTCGGACCCGTCGCTGCCGTTTGACCGCATGCCGCTGCTGTGGAAGTCGCGCTACCCGATCTACTACGCGTTCGGCGCGGTCGCCCAGGTCTCCGGGCTGCAGAGCTGGCAGGTGCTCGCCCCGCTGGCGGCGGTCCTGCTCGGGCTGGCGGCGCTTGGCATGTTCCTCGTGGCGCGCGACCTGCTCGGCGCGCCGCTCGCCGTCGCGGCCGCCGCCATGGGCTTCGCGGGCTTTGACCGCATGGCTCTGCACACCGGGCTGAACCCGTACATGAACCAGACCTGGGGCTACATGGCGATGCCCTTCGCGCTCGTGCTCGCGTGGGCGCTGGTGCGGCCCGGCGAGCCGCGCCAGGACCGCCGGCGCACCGGCGCCCTGCTCGCGATCTTCCTCGCGCTCGTGGTGTTCGCCTACCCGCTCGCCGCGCCGTTCGCGATGCTGCCCCTGGTCGTATTTGCCTGGCGGGAGCGCAAGCGGCGCCTGCGGGCCGGCGTCCCGATCCCGCGGCTGCGCAGCCTCTGGCGCGGCCCGAAGTCCCTGCTGTACCTGATCCCCGCGGCCGCGCTGCTGGCCGTCCCGGCGCGCGGCGTGATGGAGAAGGTCTACTCGGCCGGGCAGCTCTCGCTGGATCCGAGCAAGAGCCTGATCGGCTGGGCCGGAGACATCCGGGCCTTCATCCCGATGAACTACTTCATCAACCTGCCGCTCGGGAGGGTCTTCGAGCTGGTGATGATCCCGATCGTCATCCTCGCCTACCAAGAGCTGCGCCGCCAGCCGCGCGAGCTGCTCTACGGGCTGGGCGGCGTGCTGGCCTTCGGCCTGATCGAGGCGGCGATCTTTCGCAAGCGCGACTACGGCTTCTACTTTCACTTCAAGGTCCTGGCCTTCGTCGCGCCGCTGCTGCTGGTCATCGCGGCCGTCGCGGCGGCTCGCATCCGGCGCTGGGGACCGTGGCTGCTGGCGGCCTTCGCCGTCTTCACCGCCTTCGCCGCGCGCCAGGAGCTGAAGGCGACGGGGCTCCAGCTCGGCAAGCCCACGACGGCGCTGGCCGCCTGGGCGAGGGGGCTGCCACCCGGCGCTTCGATCCGGCTCGACATGACGGGCGGCCAGCAGCTGTGGGGCGCGTACTTCCTGGCGGACCGCCGCGTGTGCTCCGCGCATCCGCTGCTCAAGACCGACTACCCCCACGTGCCCTTCTCGCGCAAGGCCGACTACGTCGTCGTCGCCACGGGCACGTCCCGCCCGCCCGAGGCGATCGGCGCCGCGCTGCGCGCCAACGACGGCTACCACCTCTACAAGCTGGACCCGGCGATGCCCGGCCCGGACCGCTGCTCGCAGGAGCAGGTCAGCCGGATCTCGCAGGACAAGATCGGCTGAGGCGGTGTCTCGGTGTGAAGAAGCCGGACGTTGATCGCCGGGAGTGGGACCAGCTCGCACGCGAAGACCCGATGTGGGCGGTGTGCAGCGATCCGTCGCGTCCAGGTGCGTGGGACCAGGATGCCTTCTTCGCCACCGGAGAGGCGGAGATCGCCGGCCTGCTGGCCGGGCTCGAAGAGCACGGGCTGCTGCCGCGGGCGGGGCGCGCGCTGGACTTCGGCTGCGGCCTGGGTCGGCTGACACGCGCGCTCGGCTCGCGCTTCGACGAAGCGGTGGGGGTGGACATCTCGCGTGAGATGGTGCGCACGGCCGGGCAGCTGAACGCGGCGTTTGCAAACTGCCGGTTCGTCGCCAACGACCGCAGCGACCTCGCCATGTTCGACAGCGGGTCGTTCGATCTCGTCGTCAGCCTGATCACCCTGCAGCACCTGTCCTCTCCCGACGCGGTCCGCGGATACCTGCGGGAGTTCGTGCGCGTCACCTCCGCGGGCGGGGCGATGGTGTTCCAGATCCCCGCGCGCGTGGGGTGGCAGGTGCGCTGGCATCCGCTCCGGCTGCTCAACCGGCTGGTCCGCGCGCTGCCCGCCGCACCGGGCTGGGCGCTGCGGCGGCTGATGCCCTGGAGCATGCGGCTCGTCGCCCTTTCGGAGGATCTTGTGCGCTCCACGGTCGTCGGTGCCGGAGCCGACCTCGTGACGTCCTTCCCCGACCGGCGGACCGGGAGCGATGCGGTGCCGAGCCGGGTGTACGTGGCGCGGCGCGTCTAGTCCCCCGGGTGCTCGGCCGGCAGCGCGAGCGCGTGCGCCGACGGCGCGTGCTGGTCCTCGACGGAGCGCGGGCCCTCGAGGTTGATGACGCGGTAGCCGTGCTCGCGCAGGAAGGCGGCGACCTCGACGTGGGTGCCGTGAAGCTCGCAGATGATCGCGGGGCGGTGCTCGGCCAGCGTCGCGACCATGCCCTGCAGAACCGCGAGCTCGGCGCCCTCGACGTCGATCTTGACGACGGTCGGTGGGCGCACCTCCCCGGACGCGACCAGGTCGTCGATCGCGACGAGCTCGATGTCGATGACCGACTCGGTGTACGGGTGCTCGCCGTACTCGATGAGCTTGGACCACGACTGGTCGTCGACGACCTGCAGCCGGCCCGTGCCGGCCCTGTTGGCGACGGCCTTCTCGATCACGGTGAGGTTCGGGATCACGTTGAGCGCCGCGTTGCGGCGGATCTCGGCGGCGTTGTCGGGCGTCGGCTCGAACGCGTAGGCGTGGCCCGCCTCGAAGCCCGAAAGGTGCGCGCCGAGCATGGCGAAGAAGCCGACGTTGGCGCCGATGTCGTAGAACACGCCGCCGGTGCCGAGGTGGCGCAGCATCGCCTCCTGCACGGACTGCTCGAGGTTGCCGAAGGCGAGCGAGCCGATGTGGGCGTGCGAGAGCGGGATGCCGCTCATGTCCAGGCGCAGGCCGCCGCCGAGGCCCATCGGGACGACGATCGAGCCGCCGGCCATCCAGCGCAGAAACGGCCGCAGGGCCATCCCCGCGGGCCCGGGCGAGGCGGCCTTCGCGGCCAGCTCGCGCAGCTTGGGGTGACCGAGGCGCACCAGGCGCCGGACCACGAAGCCGCGATTGAAGCCCGCGCGGCTGACTGCGTACTTGAGACGCTCGGCGGGGCTCACGCGGCCGCCAGCTCTTCCAGTCGCGAGCGCATCTGCGAGGCCACGCGGGGCGCGGCGTAGTGGTCAAGGCGCGCATCGCCGCGCGGCGTGAGCGCGGTGCGCAGCGACGGGTCGCTGACGGCGACGTGCAGCAGCTCGGCGACGACGGGCAGGTCGTCGCCGGCGTCGAGCAGCATGCCCGCGTCGCCGACGACCTCGGGGATGCCGCCGACCGCGCGGGAGATGATCGGGACGCCGAAGTGAAACGCCTCCAGCAGCGGGATGCAGAAGCCCTCGTGCTCGGACAGGCACAGGAAGGCGTGCGCCGAGCGGAACCGCTCGTGCAGCTGGTCGGCTCCGATCGCGTTCTCGAAGCTGACCGCGCCGGGCGCGACCTCCTCGGCGAGCTGGCGCAGCCGCTTCTCGAAGTCCGACGATATGGGGACGCCGATGAGCACCAGGCGCGCGTCGGGGGCGTGCAGGCGCCGGTACAGGCCGAAGGCGCGGATGACCAGATCCTGGCGCTTGTGCGGGGCCAGCCGCCCGACGAAGAGGATCGTCGGCGGGCCCTGCGGCGGCCCGCCGGGCGCGGGGAGCCGGGAGCGGTCGAAGAGGATCGGGATCACGTCGGGATCGGCGACGCCGCCGGCCTGCAGCTCGTCGGCGTTGAACCGCGACACGCCCGCCGCGATGTCCGCTCGGCCGGCGATCTTCATCAGCTGCGCCGGGGCGAGCGAGCAGCGCACGCCCTCGCTCGGCTCCAGCTCCCAGAAGTAGCGGGCCGGGGTGATGTTGTGCGACAGGACCAAGAAGCGTGACGGCGGGCTGACGAGGCGCTCGAGGCCGGGAGCATAGCCCGAGTAGTGCACCAGGACGGGCTCGCCCCGGGCGGGCCGGAAGGCCTTCAGCGGGCGGATCGCGTGGCGGTCCATGCCTGGCGCGAGCACCTCGGCGTAGTCCTCGCCGGCCCAGCCCCAGCTGGCGAACCTGCGCCGCCAGGCCAGCCCCTGGTTGGTGACCGCGTCCACCGGGCCGGCGGCGCACAGCAGCTGGTGGACTCGCATCCCGGCTATCGACCCGAGGCTTCGCCGTCGGGTGCGCCCGGGACAGGTCCCGGCGTGGAGCGCTTCCGCAGCTGCTCCTCGAGGTCGCGCACGCGGTCCTCGAGGTTGAGGATGTGCGCCGTGGCCTGGGCGTTGTAGCGGCTCTCCTGGGCGATCGCCTCGCCGATGTACTGGCGCAGGGAGCGGATCAGCAGCCGCTTGACGACCGTGATCGGGGCGCCGAGCCGGCGCGTGGAGTACACGCGCTCGATGTCCGGGGCGATCAGCGACCACTCCACAAGGCGCGTCTGCGAGATGCGCGTGACCGGCGACGCGTCCAGCGACGGGTCGGCCTCCTCGTAGAGCCCGCGCTCGCGCCCCGCGGCCGCGGCGGCGCGCGCCCGCGCGAGCGCCTGCGCCGGCTCGGTCATGCGCCGACCGCCGTCTGTAGCGACCAGGCCCCGCGCAGGTCGGCGACGCCCTCGGCCCCGGGCGTCGCGGCGACGGAGAGCCCGACGAGGCGGTCGATGCCCGGGTCGGGGTCGCCCGCCTCGTGCACGCCGATGACGAGGTCGTAGTCGCCGCCGAGCAGGTTCAGGCGCGGCACGTCGAAGGTCAGCCGGCCGGGGCGGCCGCCGAGGTCGACGTCCTCGCCCGCCTTGAACACGGGCTGGCCGGAGGACTGGCGCAGCTCGAAGACGACCCGGCAGGGCTGCGCGCCCGGCCGCACGCCGAGCCCGAGCACGAGGCGCAGCGGCTCCCCTGGTGAGAACACGCTGCGGCGCCGCCCCTCGCCGTCCTGCAGGGCGACGTCCTCGACGAACACGCGGCGGTGCTCGCTCGGCCGGCGCTCGGTGGTGCCCTCCCCGGTCTCGGTGCCGAGCATCTCGTGGTAGTGCAGCAGGCCCTCCGCCGTCGGCCCGTCGAAGACGACCCGGCCGCTGTCGAGCACGACGATGCGCTGGCAGGTGCGTTCGATCGCCGCCGGCGCGTGCGAGACGAGCACGAGCGTCGCGCCGGCCACGATGCGCTCGGAGATCCGGCGCAGGCACTTGCGCTGGAAGGCCTCGTCGCCCACGGCCAGCACCTCGTCGATCAGCAGCACGTCGGCGTCGAGGTGCGCGGCGATCGAGAAGCCGAGCCGCACCAGCATGCCGCTCGAGTACGCCTTGACCGGGACGTCGATGAAGTCGCCGAGCTCAGAGAACGCGATCATGTCGGGCAGCCGCTGCTCGATGTCGCGCTTGCCCATGCCGTTCAGCGCGCCGTTGAGCCGGATGTTCTCGCGGCCGGTGAACTCGCGCCCGAAGCCCGCCCCGAGCTCGATCAGCGTGGCGACGCGGCCGCCGCAGTCCGCCGTGCCCTTATCCAGCGGGACGATGCCCGCGAGGACGCGCAGCGTCGACGTCTTGCCCGCGCCGTTGCGCCCGACGATGCCGACCGTCTCCCCGGGCGCCACGCGCAGGTCGACGCCCGCCAGCGCCTGCACCTGGTCCAGCGGGCGGGCGGTCCGCCGCGTGAAGAGCTCCTTCAGCGTGCGCCCGCGGTCCGCCCCGATCTTGAACGCGCGCCAGGCGTCGGCCAGCACGATCTCGCCAGGCTCCGCGCTCACAGGATCACCGCCAGCTCGCCCTCGAGGCGGCGGAAGACGAGGCGGCCGACCACGACCGCGATCACCGTCGCGGCGGCCACGTAGGCCAGGGTGGCCAGGCCGGGCGCGGCGCCGCTGTAGAGCACCGCGCGCACGGCCTCGATGAAGGGCGCGACCGGGTTCCCCCAGCGCAGCAGCGCCTCGGCCGTGTCGTGGCCGGCGAGGCCCGGGAGGTCCTGCACGCGAAAGAAGATCGGCGTGAGGAAAAACCACGGCAGCAGGGCCGCGCCGAGCACCGGCTGGACGTCGCGGAAGTAGGCGTGCGCGACGCTGACGATCAGCGCCAGGCCGAGCGCGAAGGCGTACAGGCACGCCACGATCGGCAGCAGGAGCAGCAGCGCGGGGTCGAGCGTCCCGCGCACGATCACGGCGACCGGGGCGACGATCGCCAGCAGCACCGCGAACGGCACGAGCTGGACGCTGACGACGGCCGCCGGCACCGTCTCGCGCGGGAAGCGGACCTTGGAGACCAGGGACGCCTGCTCGACCAGCGACGTCGCCGACGCGAGCAGCGACTGGGAGAAGAACGTCCACACGATCAGCCCGACGAACAGAAACAGCGGGTAGTCCGGGATGTGCACGGCCTTCAGCAGCGACCGGAACATCACGGCGTAGACGGCCATCAGCACGAGCGGGTTGACGAGGTACCACAGCACCCCCAGCGCCGAGCCCTTGTACTTCGAGCGCAGCTCCCGGCGGACCATCTGCTCGAACAGGTAGCGGTACCGCAGCACCGGCTACTCGCCGCGGCGGTCGCGCGCCTCGGCCATCACCCGGGATAAGAAGACCGGGTTGCCGAGCAGGTAGCGCCGCCACATCCGCTGCGGCTCGACGCCGAGCCGGAAGATCCATTCGAGCCCGTTGTCGGCCAGCCAGCCCGGGGCGCGCGGGATGCGCCCCGACACGTAGTCGAACAGCGCGCCGACGGTCCAGAACACGTCGACGTCGAGCCGGTCGAAGTGCTCCTGGACCCAGTGCTCCTGCTTGGGGGTGCCCATGCCGACCAGCAGGATGTCCGGCTGGCGCGCGTTGATGTCCTCCACCACGCGCTCGGCGTGGGGGGAGCCGATGGGAAAGAAGCCGTGGTGCGAGCCGGCCACGCGCAGCCGGGGATACCAGCGCTTGAGGCGGTCGGCGGCCTCGTGCGCGATCCCGGGCTCTGAGCCCAGCAGGTAGACCGATCGCTCGCTCTCCTCGCACAGGGCGGCGAGCGTCCAGACCCAGTCGGCGCCCGTCATGCGGTGCGGCGTGGGCAGCTCGAGCGCCTTGGCCGCGATGCGCACGCCGTAGCCGTCGCAGTAGACGAGGTCTGAGTCCTGCAGCGCGGCGCGCAGCTCCGGCCGCTCCTGGGACTGGTTGAGCACGTGCGCGTTGACGTACATCACCCGCCGGGGACGGCCCGATCCGACCCAGCCCGTCACCATCCGCAGCAGCTCGTCGGGGCGGCCGAGATCGATCGGGATCTCGAAGATCCGCGACTTGGGACGGCTCCCGTTGCGATCGGTCCCGGTGTCGGCTGTGGGGGCGGGGCTCGGCAGCACTGGCAGGGTGGCATGGTACGCCGTCGTGCTGCGGATCGCGATGGATGCCCGGGACGCGCTGGGGCCGCAGCCGCGGGGCTGGGGGCGCTATGCCCGCGACCTGGGGGCGGCCCTGCGAGCCCGCACGGACCTCGAGCTGCGCGAGCTCACGGGGCAGCGGTGGCGCGGGCCGGAGGTCCTGTGGGAGCAGATCGGGCTGCCGCTGGCCCTGCGCGGGGCGCGACCGGACGTCGTGCACGCGCCGAACGTCTTCCTGCCGCTGCGGCGCCCGTGCGCGGGCGTCGTGACCATCCACGACCTGGCCTTCGAGGTCTTCCCGGAGGACTTCGCCCCGCGCACCCGGGCGAAGTTCAAGCTGCTCGCCCCGCGCGCGGCGCGGTCGGCGGAGCGCGTCGTGTGCGTCAGCGCCTTCACCCGAGACGACGTCTGCGCGCGCTACGGCGTCGACCCGAGGAAGGTGCACGTGGTGCCCAACGCCCCGTCGCTGGCGATCGCCGGCGCGCCGCCGCCCGCCGGCGCGCCTTACCTGCTGGGCGTGGGGGACCTGCGCGCCAAGAAGAACTGGCGCCGGCTCGTCACCGCGTGGCGCGGGCTGCGCGCCGAGGGGCTCGAGCACCGGCTGGTGATCGCGGGCGCCGACAGCGGAGAGGGCGCCGCGCTGCGCGCCCTCGCGGGCCGCGAGCCGCTCGAGCTGCCCGGCTACGTCGACGACTCAGCGCTCGACGCGCTGATGCGCGGGGCGGCCGCGCTCGTCCATCCCAGCCTGTACGAGGGCTTCGGCCTCGTGGTGGTCGAGGCGATGGCCCGCGGGACGCCCGTGGCCGCCGCGCGCACGACGGCGCTGCCCGAGGCCGGGGGTGACGCGGCGGTCTACTTCGACCCGCTCGACCCCGATGCGATCGCCGACGGCGTACGCGAGGCGCTGCGGCGCGCCGACGCACTGCGCGGCCTCGGCCGGGCGCGCGCGGCGCGGCTCAGCTGGGAGCGCTCGGCGGCCGCGACCGCCGCGGTCTACGCCGAGGCGGTGCAGGCGGGCCGGTGACCGCCACGACGATCCTCATGCTCTCGGTCGACGAGGCGCCGATGCTCGCCCACTCGCTGCCCGCGGCCGCGCTGCAGCCCGACGCCGACGTGGTCGTGATCGACAACGGCTGCACGGACGGGACCGCCGTGCTCGCCCACGAGCACGGCGCGCGGCTCGTGCGCATCCCCTGTCGGGTCTCCTACGCCGCCGCGATGAACGTCGGCCTTGCGGATGTTGTGGCGCCCGCAGTCCTGATCCTCAACGCCGACTGCTTCCTGGACCCGGGCTTCCTGGAGGCCGCGCGCCCGCATCTCGACGCGCCCGGCGTCGGCAGCGTCGCGGGCAAGCTGTTGCGCACGACGGGCCCGCTCGAGGAGGACCCGCCACTGGAGATCGACGCGGCCGGGATGTCCGTGGATCGCCGGCGCAAGAACGGCCTCGTCGCCCACGGCGCGCCGGCGTCCGCCTACGCGCAACCGTCCGCCTGCTTCGGCGCCGACGGGGCGGCCGCGCTGTACCGCAGCGATGTGCTCGCGGCCTGCGCCCTCGCGCCCGCCGCCGGCGGGCCGCCGGAGGTCTTCGACGAGGACATGGCCCTGTGGGCGACCGACGCCGATCTGGCGTGGCGCGCGCGGCTGCTCGGCTATCGCTGCGTCTACGAGCCGCGCGCCACCGCGCGCCATGTCCGCACCTACTCGCCTTCGACCCGCGGCGAGGTCTCCGAGGACCACCGCCGGATGCAGTTTCGCAACCGCTACCTGATGTGGGTCAAGAACGAGACGCCGCGCGGGCTCCTGGCCGACCTGCCGATCGTGCTCGGCTACGAGCTCGCCGCCCTCGCCTACGTCCTGCTGCGCGAGCGCCATCTGCTCGCCGGCTACCGCGAGGTGCTCGCGGCGCTCCCGGGGGCTCGCCGCCGGCGGGCGCAGGTGCAGGCGCGCCGCGCCGTGCGCCGCCCGCCGTTCGGGCTCGCGGCGCCGGAGTGACGCCGCGCAGCATGGATTGCCAGCCGACCAGGGCCGTGGCGTTGATGACTTGCCTCCCGACGTCATGGAGATGATCGCCCACACGCTCGTGCGCGGACTCAGGCGAGACGAGCAAGGGGATCGGCTACCGGTCCAGCGGAAGCCGCGACGTCGAATGGGAACGAAGGCAGGGTGCCGCTCGACTCGGGCCCACAGGTGGTCCAGACAGCCGCCGGACCTGGTCACAGAACGGGATGGATGACCGGTCAGCGATCGTCAACGCGAGGCGGGCCAGGTGACGACTGCTATGAGACCCGGCCCTCTGCGGCGCCCGCAAGGGCATCCTCAAATCGGAACGAGCCAACGGTCAAGCTCACGGCCGCATGACACCGTCGTCGCCATGGTCATCTCATCTCAGACATCAGCGGCGGCGTGCTCGCGTAGGTATTCACGCAGGTACGGCAGCGCGAAGTCGACGTAGCCGCGACGGGTGGGGTAGATCAGCTCGGCCGCGACCAAGCGTAGCCGGTATTGGCTGGCGTAGTTGACGTTGACGTTGAGCCGTTGCTGGATATTGCCCATCTTGGACGGTCCGTCGTCGTGGGCCATCGCCAGCAGGAACGACTTATCCATGTCCGACGCGGCGCTGAGCGCCGGCTCGTGGATGAGCGCTCCGAGGCGACGGCGTGCTCGTGTGACGCCGAGCGTCGCGTCCTCGACGGTGATCTCGGCCGCGGCGGGATGCAGCCGCCAGGTCTGTGCGCCCACGAGCTGAAGCAGGAAGGGGTACCCGCTGGCCCCGTCGACCATGACCTGCAGTGCGGCGTCGCCGATGGTTCGACCAGCCGTCTCGATGGGCTCACGGAAGGCGCGTTGGACGTCGGACCGCCGAACTGAGCCCAGAGCGTGGCGCTCGGCGCGCCGCAGGAAAGTGAGGACCTCGTCGTTGACGACGTCGCTCACGCTGGCGGCCAATCCGGCGCCCGCGAATGCGAGCTCGCGGCCTTCCCGGAACGCGTGCTGCACCGAGGTGGCGACCTCGCGCAGCTCCTCGAACTGGTTCTGGTGGATCTCGTCGAGAGTCACCAGGACGCCGGTGCCATTTTCGACGAGCAGATCGGTCAGCAGCTCGATCTGATTGCGCAGGCCGGCCTGGACGACGTGGGCCTCGATGGTGTCCCAGGCGACAGACCCGACGTTGAGCGGAGCGATCACACCGGTCATGCGGCGGCGCACTGCCTCCGGGTCGAAGTCGCGCAGCATGCGGGGGAGATGCTGCTGGGTGATCCGCGCGACGAACCCCGGTGTGGCCGTCTCGCTGATGACCAGCCAGCCGCGCTCCTTCGCGCGATCTTCGACCGCGTTGAGCATGACGGTCTTTCCGGCCCCGCGTGCGCCCGTGTACAGCGTCGCGCGTCCGGACGCCCCCGGACCGTCCTCTAGCGCCTCGACGAAGTCTTCGAGCATGCCATCGCGGCCGACCAGCAACGGCGGACTGACTCCGAAGCTCGCATGGAACGGGTTTACCATGCACCCACCGTACCACCCCGCGTTTAGAGTTCTTTAGACTCTTTAGGGTCGTTTAGACCTAAGCCGATCCTGCCCCGGGGCGACCACTGACGCTGGCGAGGCGGGTGGCGGCCGGCCGGAGCCCTCAGCTGATCTGCTCCGCCAGTTCGACGATGATTCCCTCCGGGTCGCGGACGTAGCAGAGCCGATAGCTGTCTTCGTAGCGCTCCATCTCGCCAACGAGCTCCGCGCCGCGGGCTCGCAAGCTGACGACGACGGCGTCGATGTCGTCGACTGCGAATGCGACATGGCGGATGCCCGGGGTGTTCGCCGGCGCGTGTACGAGCCATCGGGTCACGGTGCGAGCGTTGGTTCCGAGTATGCGAGCGAAGTCGGCTCGGTCGAGGTCCGTTCTCTCGGCCGCTCCTTGGAGTCCGCGGCTCAATGTCGTCTGAGATGCCATCCAGTTTGTCACGCAGTATGCCCCAACTGCTGGGACATCCTGGCCGCTGTTCGCAAGGTCGGCCTACTGCCCCGCGACCGCGTGCTCGTAGACGTCCCACGTCGCGCGCGCGGCGTCGTCCCACGTCCAGGGCGGGGGCGGGGGAGCGGGGCGCGAGGCCGCCGTGGCGGCGGCGACCAGCCCTTCGAGGTCGTCGGCGCCGACGAAGGTCGCGCGCTCGCCGAGCACCTCGCGCAGGGCGGGCACGTCGCACGCCACGACGGGCGTGCCGCACGCGAGCGCCTCGACCGTCGGCAGCCCGAAGCCCTCGTCGTCGGAGGGGAAGACGAGCGAGCGCGCGCCCGTGTAGATGGCGGCGAGGTCGTCGTCGTCCACGGCGCCGGTCAGCGTCACGTCGCGCAGCTCGCGCGCCCACTGGCCGGGCTCGCCGACCAGCACGAGCCCCACGCCGGGACGCGGCGTGCCGGCGAGCGCGGCCACGCGCTTGCGCGGATCGGGACGGCGCAGGCCGCCGACCCAGATGAGGTAGTCCTGCGGCAGCTCGTAGCGGGCGCGCACGCGGGCGACCTCGGAGGCGTCGCGCGGGGAGAAGGCCGGGTCCGGCGCCTCCGCGATGACGTGGACGCGGCCGGCGTCGATCCTCAGCAGCGCGACGGCGTCCTGCGCGACGGCGGTGGTGGGGACGACGATGCGGGTCGCGCGCTCCACCGCGAGGTAGCGCAGGCGGAAGCGCAACCCGGTGCGCAGGTAGTCGCCGGCGCGCTTGAGCGGGACGAGGTCGTGCAGCGTGACGACCATCGGCAGGCGCGGGCGCAGCAGCGCGCCGTCGATCCAGGGGGAGTGGTAGACGTCGACGCCGCGCGGGCGGTGGGCCTCGACGATCTCGCCGCCGCGGCGCGCCGACTCGCTCTGGAGGGCGCGCAGCAGCGAGCGCGTGTAGCGGCCGATGCCCCGCGGGTCGGGGGCCGGCCGCGCGTCGTAGGCGACCCTCATCCGATCAGGCCCATCACGCGCTCGGCGTAGGCGTCGACGTGCCAGCGCCTGGCGCGCACGCGGCCGGCGGCCCCCATCGCCTCGCGGTGGGCCAGGACGTCGAGGACGGCCTCGGCCAGCGCGGCCGGGTCGCCCGGGGCCACGAGGCGGCCGGTGACGCCGTCCTCGACGACCTCCGCGAGCCCGCCGACGCGCGTCGCGACGACGGGCGTCCCCGCGTTCATCGCCTCGGCCAGCACCGTGCCGAACGGCTCCTGGTGCGACGGCAGGACGAGCACGTCGAGCGCCGGCATCAGCCCCGCGGCGCCGTCCACCCAGCCGTAGTGCTCGACGCCGGTGCTCGAGCGCACCTGGCTGAAGTACTCGGGCTCCGAGGCGTACGGGTCGTCGCCGACCAGCACGACGCGCGTGCCGGCCGCGGTCAGCCGGTGCGCCGCGCTGACGAGGTCCAGCACGCCCTTGCGGCGCTCGATGCGCCCGACGTAGCCGATCACCGGGCGGTCCCCGGGTGGCCAGGGCGGGATGATCAGCCGCGGCTCGGGCTCGATCGGGCAGCCGACGACGTGCGTGCGGGCCTGCAGCGCTCCGAGCCGCTCGGCGACGGCGGCGGAGTCCGCGAGCACGACGTCCGCGCGCTTCCACAGCCCGGGGACGCGGTCGACGAGGTCGTGGACGTGCAGCACCGCCCGCTTCTCGCGCGGGATCGCGGGCAGCAGGCGGCCGCAGACCGAGCCGTTGAGGTAGGTGACGTCGTGGCGGCGGGCGAGCTTGCGCGCCGCGGGCCAGGCGCCCACCGAGCGGGCGCCCTCGCCGCGGCCCAGGCCGCCGAGGCGCAGGTGCTCGCAGCGCAGCCCGCGCTGCGCGCCGGCACGCAGCACGGGCCCGTCGCCGGGGGTGGTGAGCGTGACCTCCCAGCCGGCGTGGCGCAGGCGGGGCAGGAGGCGCAGCAGGCCGATCTCGGCGCCGCCCGGGTGGTCCACCGGGGCGACGGCGAGGACGGAGGGCATCTGCGCCCGAGCCTATTGGTCAACGGGGCGCGGATGCCCCAGAAAACTCGCTCAGAACCGCCGGCGGGCGATCAGGTACCCGATCGCGAAGCCGATCACGGCGGCGGCGATGGCGGCCGTCGGGATCGGGTTGCCCTTGACGGCGGTCTCCACGGAGTGGGCGGCGCCGCCGGCCGAGTCCGGCGTGACGTGGGCGACCTTCTCCTTGACGTCGCCCTTGATCTCCTCGACCCGGTCCTTCGCGCGGCCCTTGACGTCGGCCTTCTGCGCGAGGGCGGCGGCCGTGTCGGCCAGCTCCTCGCGGGTGCCGTCGATCTCGGCGCGGATCTCGTCCGGCGAACGCTGGGCGCTCATGAGCGGGCCTCCTTGACCCGGGCCTTGGTGACCTCGAGGTCTTCCTTGGTGGTCTCGATCGCCTGCTCGGGCACCGGCGGCGACGCGGCCTGCACCCGGCTCTTGCCGAGCCGCGCCGCGACGCCGGCGACGGCGAGGAGCACGACGGCGACGATCAGGGCGGCCAGCCAGGTGTCGACGGCGGTGGCCAGGCCGGCGACGGCGGCGGCCACGAGGGCGCCCACGCCGTACAGGCCGAAGACGCCGGCCCCGCCGAACATCCCGGCGCCGATGCCGGCCTGCTTGCCCTTCTGTGCGAGCTCGGCCTTGGCGAGCTCCACCTCGGCGCGCACGAGCTGCGTCGCCTGGTCGGAGAGCTGCTTGACGAGGTCGGCGGTCGGCTGGTCTTCGAGCTGGGGTCGCCCGTTGGCGTCGGGCATAAAAGATCCTCCTCGGACTGGACGGGCGGTCAAGAGTGGCGCTACCCCGGCTTCCGGGGGACGAACCGCGATGGGTAGCGTCTGCGAGCGCATGCGCGCCAGCGTCGTCATCCGGGTCCGCGACGAGGCGGCGGCGCTCGAGCGGTTGCTGGGCCTGCTGGCCGCGCAGACCGAGCCGCACGAGGTGATCGTGGTCGACTCGGGCTCGACCGACGGCAGCGCGGAGGTGGCGCGTCGGCGCGGCGCGCGCGTCCTGGAGCTCCCCGCGGCCGCGTTCAGCTTCGGCCGCGCGCTCAACCTCGGCGCGGCGGCCGCCGCCGCGCCCGTCGTCGTCGCCCTCTCCGCCCACGCCTTCCCGCGCGACGACGGCTGGCTCGCGCGCATGGTCGCGCCGTTCGGCGACCCAGCGGTGGCCTGTGCCTTCGGGCCCACGCACGACTGGGCGTCGCAGCCGCTGACCGACGCGGTCCGCCAGGATGCCGGGCTGGCGCGCGTCCATCCCGAGTGGGGGTACTCCAACGGCGCCGGCGCCTTCCGCGCGTCGCTGTGGCGCGAGCGGGGCTTTCGCGAGGATCTGCCCGGCACCGAGGACCGCGAGTGGGCCCTGTGGGCGCTCGGGCGCGGCGACGCCGTGTGCGTGCTGGACCCGGCGCTGGCCGTCGAGCACGACCATGCCCGCGACTCGCTGCGCGCGAGCTTCGCCCGCTACGCCCGCGAGGCGCGCGGCTACGCGATGTACCTCGACCTCCCGCCCTACGGCGCCGGCGACGCGGTCCGGGAGTGGTGGAGCGAGCAGGGCTGGCACCGCTCGCCCGCGCGCGCCCGGCTGGACCCGCGGCGGGCCGCGCGGCTGGCCGGCAAGTGGTGGGGGCGGCGCGGGTGAGGCGCGTCTACGAGGACTACTGGCGCGACCAGCCGTGCGATCCGCAGCCGTGGCGCCTTGCCTGGCGGCGCGGCCTGCTGCTGGCCGAGCTGCGCGACGGCGAGGAGTGGCTCGACCTCGGCTGCGGCGCCGGGCGCTTCTTGACGCTCGCCGCGCGCGGCGTCGGCGTCGACGTCGCGCCCGCGGCGGTCGACCGGGCGCGCGAGCACGCCGACGCGCGGCTGCTCGCCGGCGACGGGACCCTGCCGCTCGAGCACGGCTCGGTGGACGTCGTCTGGTGCAGCGAGACGCTCGAGCACGTCGCGGACACCCTCGGGCTGCTGCAGGAGGCGCGGCGGGTGCTGCGCCCCGGCGGCCGGCTGATCGTCACGACGCCCGCCCACCCCTGGCTGCGGCGGGTGGCGCTCGCGGCCCTGCGCTTCGACGCCCACTTCGACCCTCGCGGCCAGCACCTGCGCTTCTTCACGCGGCGGTCGCTGGCGGGGATGCTCGCCGCGGCGGGGTTCGAGGTCGACCGAATCCACACGCGGCACGCGACCCTCGTGGCGCGGGCGGTGCGCGGGCGATGAAGATCCTGATCGACGTGAGCTTCGCCCGGCGCGGGCCGAGCGGCACGCAGGTCTACGTGGACAACCTCGTGACCGCGCTGCGGGCGCTCGGCGTCCAAATCGCCGAGGCCGACGGCCGCCGCGGGCGCCACCTCGACCCCGTCGCCGAGGCGCGGTGGCAGGTCCGCCTCGCCCGCGCCGCCCGCGGGGCCGACGTCCTGCACCACCCGCTGCCGGCGCGCGCCCCGGGGCGCCCGCCGCCGGGGAGGACCCTCCACGACCACGCCATCCGGCGCGTGCCGGGGGGCGTCGACGCGCGCGGTCGGTCCGCGGCCGGGTGGCGG
>JBBSIC010000012.1:0-66545 GCA_038232275.1 Solirubrobacterales bacterium
CCTCGTCGTCGCGCGCGGCGCGCTCGGCGGCCAGCGCGTCGTAGTCGAGCGCCGGCACGGACCCCGGGGCGCCGAGCGCGCGCAGGCGCAGCCCGACCCGGCCGTCGGCGCCGAGCAGCAGCGGCGCTGCGCCGCCGGGGCCCGGGCGGCCGAGGTCGGCAACGCACACGACGCCGAACTCGAGGCCCTTGGCCCGGTGGATCGTCATCAGCCGCACCGCGTCCAGGCCGTCGCTCTCAAGCGCCGCCTCGCCCTCGCGCGCGCCGGCGAGGTCCTGCTTCGCGGCGTAGGTCAGGAAGGCCCGCAGGTCGCGGCCCTCGGAGCGCTCGAACTCCCGCGCGAGGCGCATCAGCTTGCGCACGTTGGCCAGCCGCCGCTCGCCGCCGGGCCGCGCGAGCACGGCGACGTCGTAGCCCGTGGCGGCGATCGCGCGCTCGAGCAGCACCTCGGCGGGCAGGCGCTCCGCCCGGTCGCGCTCACCGGCGGCGAAGCCGACCAGGCGCGCGAGGCCGTCGCGCTCCGCCGGCGGCAGGTCGGCCATCCAGCTCGTGTCGCCGCTCAGCGCCGACCAGGCGCCGCCCTGCTCGCGGCCCGCGCGGGCGGTCAGCACCAGCCCGTCGGCCCCGACGCCCGCGAAGGGCGAGGCGAGCACGGCGTACAGCGCCGCCTCATCGAGCGGGTTGGCCAGCGTCTGCAGGTAGGCGAGCCCGTCGCGGACCTGCTCCTGCGACCAGTAGCCGCGGCCGCCGACCACGTACGTCGACAGGCCGCGCTCCTCGAGCGCCTGCTCGATCAGCCGCAGCGAGGCGGCCGCGCGCACGAGCACCGCGATCTCCCCCGGGCGCCGGCCGCGCGCGACCTCCTCGCGCAGGCGCTCGGCGATCAGCCGCGCCTCGGCCCGCCGCCACGGCTTCTCGCCGGGCAGCTCGAGGCCGAGCCCTTCGACGTCGTCCCAGGCGGTGGTGTCGGTCACGAGCAGCTCGACGGGGACGTGGCCGGGCACCGCGTCGACGTGGTCGGGATCGAACAGCCGCCCCTCCAAGCTCGGCGCGGCGTGCACGCGACCGGCCACCAGTGGCTCGAAGCCGCCGTCGAAGATCGGCGAGAACGCGCCGTTGAGCACGTCGAGCAGCTCGCCGCGCGAGCGGAAGTTCGCGCGCAGACGCCGGACGCCGCCGTCTCCGAGCGCCTGTGCGCGCTCGCGGAAGATCGTCACGTCGGCGTGGCGGAAGCCGTAGATCGACTGGAACTCGTCGCCGACCGCGAAGAGGTTGTCGCGCTCGAGCCGCTCGAGCACGGCGAGCTGCAGCCGGTTGGTGTCCTGGAACTCGTCGACCATGATCAGGCCGAAGCGCTCGGCCCAGCGCGCGCGCAGCGCGGGGTCGCCGGCGAACAGGTCGCGCACGAGCAGCTGGAGGTCCTCGAAGTCGACGGCCGCGCGCGCGGCCTTCGCCCGCGCGGCCTCGGCGGCGAAGCGCTCGAGCAGCCGGTCGGCGAGCGCCAGGGCCACGCGGGCATGGACGTCCGCGCACGCCTGCCGGTAGTCGGTTAACTCCTCGCGGTAGGCCTCGCACGGCGCCTCGGTGAGCAGCCTGGCGCCGCCCTTGAGCTCCGCGGCGTCGAGGTCCGTCGGCAGCGGCACGCGGTCGTCCTCGCCCTCGAGCGCCGCGACGCAGGCGGCCAGGGCTTCCCGGCCGGCCTGGATCCGCAGGCCCGGTGCGCCGGCCGCCTCGGTGCCCAGGCAGGCGCCGGCGGCAGCGCAGGCGCCGCGCAGGCGCGCGCGGTCCGGCGCGGGACGTTCCGGCGGGATCGGGAGCCGGGGGGCGCGCTCGCCGCGGCTGCGCAGCTCCTCGTAGGCCGTCACGACGACGGTGCGCAGGTCGTCGCGCATACCCGCCAGCAGGTCGAGCGCGGGCGTCCCCTCCGCGTCCGCCCAGGCCTCGACCGCGCGGTCCCACGCGGCGTCGTGCACGCGCCGCGCGGCGGGCTCGTCGAGCACGGTGAAGCGCGGGTCGAGCCCGGCGGCGAAGGGATGGGCGCGCAGCACCCGGGCGCAGAAGCCGTGGATCGTGCCCACCGCCGCGCCCTCCGTCGTGCGCGCGTGCTCGTGCTCGCCGAGCTCGGCGAAGCGCCGGCGGATGCGCTCGCGCAGCTCGCCGGCGGCCTTCTCGGTGAACGTCAGCGCGAGGATGGCGCCGACGCTGAGGCCGTCGACGACGACGGCCTCGACGAAGCGCTCGACCATCACGGCGGTCTTGCCCGAGCCGGCGTTGGCGGCCAGCAGCCGCGAGCCGGTGCGGTCGGCGATCGCCGCGCGCTGCTCGGGCGTGAACGGCGCCGTCACGGCGCCGCCTTCTCCCCAGGCCTGAAGGGCGCGCGTCACGGCGCCGCCTGCTCCTCGGGCATGACGGCGTCCGGCGCGCGGCAGATGCCCGGGTAGGCGCAGCCGCGCGGGGTGCAGCGCTCGGGGCACGGGCGCAGGTCGCCCGCGCGCATCCGCGCGGCGGCGGCCTCGGCGTCGGCGCGCAGCTCGTCGAGCAGCGCCTCCCACTCGCCGGCGTCGACGACGTCGGTCTCGACGAGCCCAGCCGCCGCCTCCCCCGCGCGCACCGCGCCGCGCGGGCGCAGGTCCTTGCCGCGCAGCGGCTGGTACAGCGCGCCGACGGGATCGAGGCCGAGCAGCTCGCGCGCCGCCAGGGCGTAGAGCGCGGCCTGCAGGTGGCCGTCGGCGGCCCAGGTCGCCCGCGGGAAGCCCTTGCTGGCCTTGTAGTCGCGCACGAGCGCCGCGCCGCCGGGGCCGACGTCGATGCGGTCGACGCGCCCGGTGACCCGGACGCCGTCGAGCTCGAGCGCCGGGTGCTCGTCCTCGTCGCCGCCGAAGCTCCACTCCAGCCACTGCGGCTCGAAGCCCGGGCCGGCCTCGCACTCGGCGTCCAGCCAGCGCGCCAGCTCGACCTCCAGCGCGCGCAGGCTCGCCCGCGCGCGGGCCCCGGCCCGCGAGTCGCGCAGGACGCCGACGGCGACCGCCAGCTCGCGCTGCGCGGCGTTGCGCGTCGCGGGGGTCAGGCGGGCGGAGCCGGTGCCGTCCTTGAGCCGGCGCAGCGCCTGCTCGAGCACGGCGTGGGCGAGCGACCCGCGCGTGAGCGGCTCGGGGTCCGGGTCGATGCGCTTCGGTTTCAGGATGCGGTCCACCAGCCAGCGCACGCCGCAGCCGGCGAAGGTCTCCAGGCCGCCGGCGCTCTCGGTGGCGTGAGCGGCCAGCACGGCACGCACGGCGTCCGAGCGCGGCCGCGGCAGCGGGCCGGGCTCAGGAGCGGACGGGCCCGCCGCCGCGGCCTGGGAGCGGCGCAGCTCGAGCGGCGTCGGCGCCTGGGCCGGCGGCCAGACGACCTCGGCGAGCAGCCGCCGCCCGCGAGCGCTCCACAGGTCCTCGGTGAAGAGGTCGCAGACGTCGTCGACGAACGGCGAGCGCAGCTGCGGCTCGCCCTCCTCGTCGGAGGAGCAAAAGGAGAGCAGCAGCACCTGCTCGGCGCGCGATACGGCCGAGTAGAACAGGTAGCGCTCGCGCGCGAGGGCGTCCTCGTGCAGCGGCAGGACGATGCCGGTCGCCCGCGCGAGGGCGCGCCGGTCGGCATCGTCGAGGAAGGGCTCGGGCGTCGGGCGTCGCGGGAACGCACTGTCCTGCAGGCCGCAGACGACGACGATGCGGAAGCGGCGCGCGCGCACGGCCAGCGGGTCGGCGAGCAGGACCTGTCCGCGCCGCGAGCCGAGGGCTCCGGCCCCGGTCCCGAGGCGGACCTCGACGTCTCCCAGCGTGACCAGCACGTCCGCGGGGCCGCCCGCTAGACCGTCCTGCGCCGCGGCCAGGCCGCGCAGCTCGGCGGCGGCGAAGCGCACCTCCGCGGCGACGCGCGCGTCCGCGTGGCCCGCGGCGTCCAGGGTCGCGCCCGCGCGGCGGTGCGGCGCGGTCCAGATCGCCTCGAGCTCGGCCTCGAGCACGCCGAGAAACGCTTGGACGCCCTCGTCCGCGGCGGCGCGCAGCGCGTCGAGCTCCGGCAGCGGCGCGCCCCACAGGCGCACCGCCTCGCGCGCGCTCGCGGCCTCGCTGCGGCGCACCCGGCGCTCCAGCGCGTCGACCTCCTCCGGCCCCGCGAGCTTGCCGGGGGTGCGCAGCCACGTGAGCACGTCCTGCGCCGTCCCGCCCAGCGCCGCGCGGCCGTAGGCGAGCAGCCCCGCGCCGAGGCGCGTGCGGCGCAGCGGCAGGCGCTCGGCGCGCTCGACGGGCAGGCCGTAGCTCTCGAGCACCTGCGCGAGCAGCGGCGCCTGCTCGGGCGCCCGTACGAGCACAGCCATGTCCCCCGGCGCGGCGCCCTCGCGCACGAGCTCGAGCAGGGAGGCGCCGATCAGCTCGGCCTCCGCGCGCTCCCCGCCCGCCTCGAGGAGGCGCACGGCGCCGTTGGGCGCGACCGCGGGCGCGTCGCCGTCGAACAGCCGCCGCTCGAGGTGGTGCAGGGCGGGGCGCGAGACGAGGGAGTAGTGCTCGGCGCGGTCGGGCAGCTCGACCACGCGCTCGGCGAGCGGGCGCAGCGTCTCGACGGTCGCGGCGCGGGCGGCGAACGCGGCACGGCCGGGCTCGTAGGTCAGCGACAGCGTGACGTCGGCCCCGCAGGCGCGCACGAGCGTCTCCACGGCGTCGAGCTGCGCCGGGGTGAGGTCGTCGAAGCCGTACAGGAACACGGGCCGCCCGCCCCACCGGGCGGGGTCCGCGCGCAGCGCGTCGAGCGCGCCCCAGGCGAAGCCCTCGGAATCGACGCGCCCGAGGCGGTCCAGGCGCCGGCGGTACGCGCCGTAGAGGGCGGCGACGTCCTCCGCGTAGGCCGCGCGATCCCCCACCTGCTCCGCCGCCCAGCGGCGCATGCCGGCCGTGAAGCGCTCGGGGGTGATCAGCGCGCATTGCAGCTCGGCGAACAGGCGCCCGGCCGCGCGCGCGAAGCCGGGCGTGCCGGCTGAGCGGCCCAGCACGCGCAGCTCGGCGTCGTCGGTGACCGCCTGCACGACCCGGTCGCGGGCGACGAACCCGAGCCGGCGCCCCCGGAACTCCGCGCGGCGCGCCATGAGCGCGAGCAGCCGCGAGAAGGTCAGCACCTCGCCGCCGAAGACGCCGCCGGAGCTCGAGAGCTCGCGCTGGTAGGGCTCGACGTCAGCCGCGGTGGGCACCACGAGCAGCGGCTCGGGCGCGGGCAGGCGCAGCGAGCCCGACCGCTCCAGCGCCGCCCGGAACCCGTCCAGCACCACGCCCGCCTTCGCGGCGTTGGCGGGTCCGGTGACGAGCGTGAGCGGCATGGTGGATCGTTCATCGTCGCGCGCGGCCCGGACGCCTCCCGGTGTCGCGCAGTCCGTCCGTGAACCGCACTCGCCGGAAAGCACAAGCTCTTCGCCCGAACTGCCGTTAAGGGAAGTGAGATGACCTGCCTGCACCTCCCCGTCGCCCACACAGAGGACGACATCGCCCTGGCGGGAGCGCTCGCGCAGTTGCTGCGCAGCGAGGAGCTCTACGTCGCCTGGTCCACCGACGGCGGTGCCGCGAAGCCCGTCATCGATGCCCATCTGCAGTTCGCTGAGGATCCCGCAGCCGCGACCCCGCGCGTGCAGCCGCGCCGGCCCGGGCGGCTCGAACGCATGATCGCGTACTGGCGAAACGCGTAGCCGACCGGTAGTAGCGCTGCTGCTACTCCAGTAGCATGCGGACGGTGAAGCTGAGCGTGAGCGTGTCCGAGGAAGACGTCGCCCTGCTGGACGAGTACGCGCGCGCATCAGGGCTATCGTCTCGCTCTGCGGCGGTCCAGCGCGCCATCCGGCTTCTACGGCACGAGGATCTCGAGCACGACTACGCAGCGGCATGGGAGGACTGGGAGTCCTCCGGGGAGCGAGCGGCGTGGGAGGGCACAGTCGGCGACGGGCTCACCGATGCGGCGCGGTGAGGTGCGCCTGACCGACCTCGACCCGGCGCGCGAGAACGAGGCGGACAAGCGCCGCCCGACGATCGTCGTCAGCAACGATCGCGCGAACGCGGCTGCGGCCCACCTCGGGCGCGGCGTGGTCACCGTCGTCCCGATCACCAGCAACGTCACCCGCGTATATCCGTTCCAGGTCGCGCTCCCGGCGGAGCTGACGGGACTGCGGATCGACTCCAAGGCGCAGGCCGAGCAGGTCCGCTCCATCTCGGTTCAGCGGCTGGGGCCGCCCCTGGGCCGGCTCCCAGCCTCGATCATGGACCGGGTGGACGACGCGCTTCGCCTGCACCTGCAGTTGTAGGCGATGCCGAGCTGGGAGCGGGTCGAGGGGATCTTCGCGGGCTCGCTTGAGGTGGTTGTCCGAATGAACCCAGGAGGTTCTTTAGGACAACCACCGAGCGATCGGCTCAGGCGGCCGTCGCGGTGGCGTCCGCGGTCGGCGCGGCCGCCTCTGCGGCAGCCGCGTCGGGCGGCTTGCCGCCGGCGTGGGCCCACGGCTCGTCGAACTCGACGCGCCACTTGCCGTCCTCGCCCTGCTGGAGGGCGAGCCTGGCGCGGAAGGAGCGCCCGGAGCGGCCCTTGAAGCCGGTGATCTGCTTGGCCGTGTAGCCGTTCTGGATCAGCTCACGGGCGATCACCGGCGTCAGCGTCTTGCCGGCCTTGGACTTCCAGATCACGAAGCCGCAGCCCGGGTCGTCGCGCGACCAGCAGGAGAAGCCCTTGCGGTTCTCCTTGAGCTCGCGGCCGCAGACGCGGCACGGCCCGAGCGACGCGCGCTCGATCCTGACGTCCTTGAGCGTGGTGTCGAGCTCGGTGACCGTCGCGCCGGCGAACTCGGCGATATCGGCCATGAACTGCTCGCGCGAGTCGCGGCCGTGCTCGATGTTGTCGAGCCGCTTCTCCCAGTCGCCGGTCATCGCCGGCGACGTGAGCGCGTGCTCGCCGAGCAGCTTGATGACGTTCAGGCCCTTGTCCGTGGCGACCAGCGCGCGGCCGTCGCGCTCGACGTAGGCGACGGCGATCAGGCGCTCGATGATCGCCGCGCGCGTGGCCGGCGTCCCGATGCCCGTCTCCTTCATCTGCTCGCGCAGCTCGTCGTCGTCGACGAGCTTGCCCGCCGTCTCCATGGCGCCGAGCAGCGAGGCGTCGGAGAAGCGGCGCGGCGGCTTAGTCTCCTTGGCCTCCAGGCCGACCTCCTTGACGTCGGCCTCCTCGCCCTGGGCGAGCTTGGGCAGCCGCTGATCGGTGCCCTCGTCGTCGTCGGGCTTGTCCTTGCCCTCGTCGATCGTCTCGCCGTACACGGCGCGCCAGCCGGCCTGCAGCAGCACCTTGCCGCGCGTGCGGAAGACTAGGCCTCCGCCGGAGGCCGCGGCATTGGGTACGGTCGTCTCCAGGCGCGTGTTCTCGAAGACGGCCTCGGGATGGAAGACCGCCAGGAAGCGCCGGGCGACCATGTCGTAGATGCGCCGGTCGTCGTCGCTCATCTTGTCGAGCTTGTGCTCGGAGCGCGTCGGGATGATCGCGTGGTGGTCGGTGACCTTGGCGTCGTTGATGACCCGGCCCAGCGGCAGGACGTCCAGGCCGGTGACGTAGCGCGCGCCCTCGCGGTAGGCCGGGTTGTGGCCGACGAGCTCGGCGGTCGGCTTGATCTCCGCGGCCATGTCGGTCGAGAGGAAGCGCGAGCTCGTGCGCGGATAGGTGAGCGCCTTGTGCTCCTCGTAGCAGCGCTGCGCGGCGGCGAGCGTGCGGCGCGCGGAGAACCCGAAGCGCGTGTTGGCCTCGCGCTGCAGCGAGGTCAGGTCGTAGAGGAGCGGCGCTTTTTCCGAGCGCTTGGTCTTCTCGAGCTTGGAGATGGTGCCGCGCGAGCCGCGGACGGCGGCGACGATCGCCTCGGCCTCGGCGGCCGTCTTGACGCGCGGCTGCGGGCCCTCGTGGAAGCGCCCGGCGTAGACGCGCGCGCCGTCGGCCTCGAAGGTCGCGTCGACGATCCAGTACGGCTCGGGCTTGAAGGCGCGGATCTCCTCCTCGCGCCGCGCGATCAGCGCGAGCGTCGGAGTCTGGACGCGGCCGAGCGACACGGCGCCGTCGAAGGACGAGCGCAGGCGGATCGTCGCCGCGCGCGTCGCGTTCATGCCCACGATCCAGTCGGCCTCGGAGCGCGAGCGGGCCGCGGCCTCGAGCAGCGCGAGCTCGGAGGCCGGGCGCAGGCGCCCGAAGGCGTCCTTGATCGCCGACGTCGTCATCGACGACAGCCACAGGCGCTGGACGGGCTTCTTACAGCTCGCCTTCTCGTAGATGTAGGCGAAGATCAGCTCGCCCTCGCGGCCGGCGTCGCAGGCGTTGATGACCGCGCCGACGTCGTCGCGCTTGAGCAGCCTGGTGATCACCGACATCTGCTTCTTGGAGCGCTCGTCGCGCACGACGAGCTTGAAGCGGTCGGGCACGATCGGCAGGTCGGCCATGCGCCACTTCTTGAACTGCGGGCCGTACTCCTCGGGCTCGGCGAGCTGGACGAGATGACCGACGGCCCAGGTGACGACGTGGGTGTCGGACTCGAGCCAGCCCTCGTGCTTTTCGTAGGCGCCCGGGAGCACCCGCGTCAGGTCGCGCCCGACGGAGGGCTTCTCGGCGATGACGAGGATCTTGTCTGCCATGAACTCGCGAGGCTAGTGGACCGATCACCCGGCGCACGGGCCCGTCGACACGGCGCCGCGGGCGCCGCGCAAGGCGCGGCGAACCGTATCGTCGGGTATGCCGTACCCGCCGCGCGGGCCGCTGGTGGTCGCCGCGAAGACCGTCGCCACCACCCGGCCGCGACCGTCGATGACGGGTCCGCCGCTGTTGCCCGACTGCACGAGGCCGCGCAGCTCGGTGATGCGGCGGCGCACCGCGCCCTGGCCGTAGGCGTCCTGCGTGAGCACCTCCCGCGTCCCCCCCACCCGTGCGGCGCGGACGCGATAGGGGCCGTCGAGCGGATAGCCGAGGACGGCGGCGCTGACCCCCGGCGCCGCGGCGCCGGCCAGCGGCAGCGCCGGCGCGCCGAGCTTTGCGACGCGCAGCACCGCGATGTCGTTCTTCGAGTCGAAGTGCACCGGCGTCGCGGAGAGCCCGGTGGCGGCGCCGCCCACGTGCACCGACGTGTCGTCCTCCCCCGCGATCACGTGCGCGTTGGTGACCACGAGCCCGGGCGCGGCGACCCAGCCGGAGCCCTCCAGGCCGAGCCCGCACGCCGTCCCGAGGATCTTCACGACGGAGTCGCCGGCGGCGGCGACCTGCGGGTCGCGGGCGATCTTCGCGTTCGGCGGCCCGACCTCGATGGCGGGCCCGTTGATGCGGGGGAACGGGTCGAAGCGCGCGAGGGCGTTGAGCAGGTCGCGCGACGGGAGCAGGGTGTTGAGCCGGGCGAGGATGGCCGAGCGCTGGATGTCCCGGCGCAGCGCCCGCGCCCCCGGCGCCTGCAGCGCGACCGCGCCGAGCACCCAGACGAGGCCGAGGCCCAGGCAGCCCATCAGCACGCCGCCGAGGGCCCCGTCGAGCACGGAGAACCCCGGTGCCCGGCGCAGGACGAGATGCAGCCTGGACCCGAACCCCGCGAAGCCCATGGCGAGGATCGCGCCGGCCACGAGCGCCCCGACGAGGCCGAAGACCGGGGCGTACGGCGAGCCCTTCCCGCCGTGCAGGACGAGCGGCCCCAGACGGGTCCCGACCCACGCGCCGGCCGCGAAGCCGGCCAGCGCGAGCGCACCCGCGAGAAAGCCCTGCGCCCAGCCCAGCATGGCCAGCAGCACGACGACGCCCACGATGATCCAGTCGACCCCGGTCATTTGCCCTTCAATATCCCTGACCCGTGTCCGGCACGCCTCCCGATAGCCCCGCCTCGACGCCGGCCGACCGTCACGCGCGGGTGTCCGCCGCCCGCCGCCGGCGCCTGGCCGGGCGGGCGCTGCCGCTCGTCGTGCTCGCGGCCGGAGCGTTCGCGGGCGGCCTGCTGGCCGGTGCCGACCACCAGCCGCGCGCGCGGCTCGTCGCGGATCGCTTCCTGGACGCCTGGTCGCGCACGGACTACGCCGGGATGTACCAGCTGCTGTCGTCGTCCTCGCGCGCCGAGCTCTCCCCTCGCCGTTTCGCGCGGCTGTACAGGCGGGCGGCCGAGACGGCGACGCTCGAGCGCGTCGAGCGCGCCGGCCGCGTGCGCGAGCACGACGGCACCTACGCGGTGCCCGTGCGCGCGGTCACGCGGAGGTTCGGCGCGCTGCCCGCCACGGTGCGCTTCACGGTCACAGACGACAGCGACGACGTCTCCGGCGTCGCCTTCGAGCGCCGCCTGACGTTCCCCGGCCTGCGCGACGGCGAGTCGCTGCGCCGCTCCGTGCGCATGCCGCCGCGCGCCGACCTGCAGGCGCGCGACGGCAGCGTGATCGCGACCGGCCCTGAACGTACGTCGCGGATCGGCACCCTGGCCGCCCAGATCGCCGGCCGCGTGGGCCCGATCCCCGCCCACCAGGCCGCCACGTACGCCGCCAAGGGCTACCCGGAGGGCGCCGTGGTGGGCCTGAGCGGGCTCGAGCGCCAGTTCGAGGCGCGCCTGGCCGGGACGCTCGGCGGCACGCTGCGCGCCGGCTCGCGCGTGCTGGCCGACGTCGATCCGCGGCAGGGCGGCGCCGTGCGCACGTCGATCGACCCGCGCATCGAGGCCGCCGCCGTGACCGCGCTGGCGGCCCGGCTCGGCGGCGTCGCCGTCCTGCGGCCCCGCACGGGGGAGGTGCTGGCGCTCGCCGGGCTCGGCTACTCCGCCCCCCAGCCCCCGGGCTCGACGTTCAAGATCGTCACGCTCGCGGCCGCGCTGGACGCGGGCGCGGTCAAGCCGAAGGCGAGCTTCCCCGTCGAGACGTTCACGACGCTCTCCGGCGTGACGCTCGAGAACGCCCACGGCGAGTCCTGCGGAGGGTCGCTTGCGGCCGCGTTCGCCAACTCCTGCAACTCGGTCTTCGCCCCGCTCGGCGCGCGGGTCGGCGCCGCCAGGCTCGTCGCCGCGGCGGAGCGATTCGGCTTCAACGAGACGAGCGACGTCGTCGGGGCGCCACCCGGGTCGATCCCGCCCGCGGCCGAGATCGGCGACGACCTGGCGGTGGGCTCGACCGCGATCGGCCAGGGCCGCGTCACCTCGACGCCACTGCGCATGGCCGAGGTCGGCGCCGCGATCGCCAACCGCGGGGTCCTCGTGCGGCCCACGCTGCTGCGCGGCGAGCAGGGGCGCCGCTCCCGCGCGGCGCGCGCCGCGACGGCCCGCACGATCACCCGCTTCATGCGCCGCGTCGTCGCGGGCGGCACGGGGTCGGCGGCCGCGATCCCCGGGGTCTCCGTGGCGGGCAAGACCGGCACGGCCGAGCTGCGCGACACCGTCCCCCCCGATCCCGCGAGCACCGACCCGGGTGTCCCGACGCCGCCGCCCGACGACACGACGGACACCGACGCCTGGTTCGTCGCCTTCGCGCCGGCCGGGCGGCCGAGGGTCGTCGTCGCGGTGCTGCTGGTCGGCCAGGGCGCCGGCGGGGACACCGCCGCGCCGGCGGCGAAGACCGTGCTGCAGGAGGCGCTGGGCTAGACGTCGAGCGCGAGCTTCGCCACCGCCGGCGCGGAGCCGTCGGCGGAGTGCACGTAGAACTCGAGCGGGCGGTTCTGGTACTGGGTCAGCGGGATCTTGAACAGCAGCATCGCGCCCGCCGTGGAGTCGAGGGCCTGCGTCGAGTCCGGGTGCGGCACGACCTCGTCCGGATTCAGCGTCGTCGGCCTGTACGCGAAGGCGTTGACCTTCGTGTCCAGCGGCAGCGGCTTGTACTTGTCGCCCTCGGTGTCGACGATCTCGAAGGCCTGGGCCGTCTGCGCCGGCTTCTCGGTCTTGTTCTCGACGCGGAGGAAGATCGCGAACCAGGTCGCGTCCTTGCCCGGCTGCCCGTAGGCGGGGGGCACGCCGCTGAGGTAGCGGTCGTCGGGCACCTCGCCCGGGTTGAGCTGGCGCGAGGCCTGGATGTGGTAGTCCAGCGAGCCGGCGTCGATCCAGATGCCCTCGGTCTTGGCGTCGGTCGTGACGTTCTCACGGTTGCCGCAGCCGGGGACCGCGAGCAGCGCGCCGGCGGTCAGGACCAGGATGAGCAGGCGGCGGACCATCGCGGCGGCAAGCCTACAGCCCGCCGACCGTGGCGCGCGTGCCACGGTCGCGGTCGTCCTCGAGGATGGTCCGCAGCCGCCCGAGCGACTTGCGCGCGCCGCGCTTGAACCAGCCGCGCCGGCCCGCCAGGGTCTCCATGATCCTGTCCGTCGGCAGCGGGGCTTCGGTCTTGTACTCCAGGCTCACGCGGGTGGAGGCGGGCCCCTCGGCGTCGAGCGTCCACTCGCAGCGGCTCTTGATGCGGTTGTACTTGCCGCCCTCGCCGACGGCGACGATGCGCCCGGGGGCGTCGACCTGCGCAAACGTCAGGCTGCCCCAGCCGAAGCGGTCCAGCCTGCCGGTCGAGCGGAAGCTCGCGCCCGCGCCGCGACCGTAGGAGTCGACGCGCAGCAGGTGCCACTCGCCAAACAGCGCGTCCATGAACTCGGCGTGGTTGGCGATGTCGGCGAGGTACTCGAAGACCTCTTCGCGCGGCTTGGCGATGGTGACTGAGCTGGTGACCGAGTCCATGCCGGCCGCATGATACGGGGGAGGCGCGCCCGCCTACTCGCGCTCGGGCAGCCGGTGCACCGAGCTCTGGTCGGGGGAGCGCACGATCACCGAGCGGTCGGGCTCGGCCGCCCGCTGCGGCCGGCACAGCTCGCACACGACATCCGTGCGCTGCCGGGCCGTGTAGAGGTGCACGCGCTCGCCGATCAGCGGGGTGCGGTGACAGTGGCGACAGCGGGAGCGCCCGGCGCTGAGCGCGTCCACGGAAGCGCGCAGGAGCGCGGCTTCGAGGGCGAACGCGCGGGACTTGACGCGGCGCAGGCCGCGGGGCGAGGTGACCGTCGGCATGGTTCGTTGCACTTCGACGGCGGGATATCGACCCCTCCCGGCGGTTGACGAAGCCCCTATCATCCCCAGCGGAGACGGGGTTGCGAGGACGGCGCGTCCCGCGCGCGCAAAGGAGAGAGTGCTATGGATCCACGTACGCCCAGCGACCTTGACAGCACGGGGACGCTGCCCATTCAAGGTGTCGGCATGCCCGCCGATGCGGAGCCCGCGCCCGTGGCCGACGACGGCGCCCCGAGCTGGGTCGCCGAGGCGCGCGAGAGCCTGACGATCCCCGGCAAGTACCTCGCCTTCGAGGACGCCGACCGTCAGCAGGTCATCCCCGTGCAGCGCGAGTGGACCCGGATCGGCCGGTCGCTGGCCGCCGACGTGCGCTTCGACGACGCCACGGTGTCCCGCCGCCACGCCCTGATCGTCCACCAGTCCGACGGCACCCGCGTGCTCGACGACCGGTCGCTGAACGGGGTCTACGTCAACGGCCGCCGGGTCGAGTGGAGCCCGCTCAAGGACGGCGACCAGATCGTCGTCGGCCGGCACACCCTGTTCTTCTTGGACACCGCGACGGTCGGCTCCCCGGTGGCCACCGCGGGCGCCTCCGCTCCCGAGTAGAAGCCCGGTAGGGTGGCGGCCTCCATGGCCGCCACCATCGCCGTCTTATCGCTCAAGGGCGGGACCGGGAAGACCACGGCCGTCCGGACCCTCGCCGACGTCCTGCGCCGGCTCGATCTCGACGTCCTGGCCATCGACCTCGACCCGCAGGGCAACCTGTCGGACTACTTCGACGTCCCGCCGGACGCCGCGCCGACCGTCGCCGACGTGCTGGCCGGCAAGGCCAGGGCCAAGGAGGCCGAGCACGGCGGCGTCATGCCCGCCTCACCGATCCTGGCCGAGGTCGAGCGCTCGCTCTCGGGCAAGATGGGCCGCGAGCTGGTCCTGCGCAAGGCCCTCAAGGAGGCGCGCAGGAGCCACGACGTGATCCTGATCGACTGCCCGCCCGCCCTCGGCCTGCTGACCGTCAACGGCCTGGTCGCCGCCGACTGGGCGCTGATCTCCTCCGAGGCGCAGTACTTCGCGCTGCAGGGCGTCGAGGGGGCGCTCGAGGTCGTCGAACAGGCCAAGGAGTACTACAACGACGATCTCGAGTGGCTGGGGGTGGTGCTCAACATCGCCGACATGCGCACGACGCACTCGCGCGAGGCCCTGGAGTCTCTCAAGGAGCACTTCGGCGAGAAGGTCTTCGAGACCGTCATCCGCGCCTCGATCGCCTACGCGGAGTCCGCGGAGCGCGCGACCTCGATCCTCGACCACCGGCCCGACCTGGGCGTCGACTACCTGCGGCTGGCCGACGAGGTGCTCGAGCGCGCCGGCCTCGCGGCCCCCCGCGCCAAGCTCAAGCAGCTGATCGCCGACGCCGCGCCGGCGGCCAGGGCTTCGTAGCCGCCTACGCCGCGCGCGTGCGCCCGGCGGGGCGCAGGACGCCGGCGAGGTCGGCGGCGAGGCGCGCGGCCTCGGCCGGCCTCAGCGTCGCGGCCGTGACGCGGACCGCCGGTCCGGAGCGCAGCCGGTAGCGCGCGCCGGCCGACGTCGCCCAGCCGGCGGCGAGCAGGCCCGAGACGACGCGGTCCTCGTCGGCGACGGGGATCCAGACGTTGAGGCCGCTCGGCGCCGTCGCGGCGATGTCGTGGCCGGCGAGCGCGCCGAGCAGCGCGCGGCGCCGGCCCGCGTAGACCGTGGCGGCCTGGTCGGCGAGCGCGACGGTCTCCTCGTCCGCCCACAGCGCCGCGACGGCGCGCTGGGCGATGGTCGAGACCCAGCCGGGCCCGACGGCCTGGCGACCCTCGACGCGGCGCACCGTGGTCTCGTCACCCGCGAGCACCGCGAGGCGCAGGTCGGGGCCGAGCCACTTCGAGGTCGAGCGCAGCGTGACCCAGCGCGCGCGGGCGGTGCCGAGGGTTTGCGCGGGGACGCCGGCGATCGGCCCGAGGTGGTCGTCCTCGATCAGCAGGACGCCGGGCGCGCGGCCGAGGACGCCCCGCAGCCGGCGCGCGCGGGTGGCGTCGAGCGCCGCGCCGGTCGGGTTGTGGCCGCGCGGGGTGACGATCGCGGCGCGGGCGCCGGAGCGCAGCGCGGCCTGCAGGCCCTCGGGCGCCATCCCGCGCTCGTCGATCGCGACCGGGATCGGCACCAGGCCGAGCGCCCGCACGAGGTCGATCACGGCCGGGAAGCCGGGATCCTCGACGGCCACGCCGTCTCCCCCGGCCAGGTGCGCTGAGAGGACGCGCTCGATGCCGTCCAGGGCGCCGTTGACCACGCACAGGTGGTCCGCGGCGATGCCGTCCTCCTTCAGCGCAGCGGCGGCGACGGCGCGCAGGCCGGGGTCGACCGCCTCGGCGCCGTAGAGGCGCGGCGGGCCGACCACCGCACGGAAGGCGGCGAGGACGTCGGGCAGGAGCTCGGGGTCGGGGTTGCCGGCGGACAGGTCCCGGACGCCGCTGGGGACGGCGCGGGCGCTGGTCGCGAGGACCGGCGGGCGGTCGGCCACGCGCATGCCGCTGCGCGGCCGGGAGACGACGACGCCCCGCCGGCGCAGGTCGGCGAACGCGCCGGCGACGGTGCTGGGGCTGACCCCGAGCTCCCCGGCCAGCCCGCGCACGGATGGGAGCTTCACACCGGGCCCGAGCGCGCCGGAGGCGACGGAAGCCTCGACCTGTGCAGCGATTTCGCGCGCTGTACCGCCCGTGATACGATCCTGTTCCGACACAGTCTAGTAACTGTACTAGAACAGATGCGCTCTGACCGAACCCGCCTCCGCCGCAATCCCAAGCGCGCCGTCTACGATCGCGCGGCCATCGACGCCGTCCTCGACGAGGCCCGCATCTGCCACCTGGGGTTCACCGACGGCGGCCAGCCCTTCGTCCTCCCCACCCTGCACGCGCGACTCGGCGACGAGCTCCTGCTGCACGGCTCGGCCGCCGGCCGCGCGATGAGGACCCTCGCCGCCGGAGCGCCCGCCTGCGTCACGGTGACGCTGGTCGACGGGCTCGTGCTCGCCCGCTCCGCCTTCCACCACTCGATGAACTACCGCTGCGTCGTCCTGCTGGGTACCGCGCGTTTGATCGAGGACCGCGCCGCGAAGGAGGCCGCCCTCGAGGCCTTCACCGAGAAGCTCGTACCCGGGCGCTGGCCGTCGGTCCGCTGGCCGTCCTCGCGGGAGCTCAAGGCCACCAAGGTGCTGTCGATGCCCATCGACGAGGTCTCGGCGAAGATCCGCACGGGGCCGCCGGTCGACGACGACGAGGACTACGCGCTCGACGCGTGGGCGGGGGTGATTCCGCTCGCGGTGGTGGCCGGCGCGCCCGTGGCCGACCCGCGGCTGGCACCGGACGTGCTCGAGCCCGAGCACGTCCGGACGTACACTGCGCGGCATGGGCCTCCTCCGCCGCTGCGCGCCGCCTGATTCTCCCTCCCCGCCCCCGCCGCGCGCTTGAGGGCCCCGTCGGCCATCGTCGCGGCGCTCGCGGTGGCGCTGGGGGGCTGTGGCGGCGCCGGACACCCGTCGCGGCCGTCCCCGCCGGCCAGGTCGTTCACCGCCGTGCAGAGCCCGTCGCGCGCGCCGGCGGCGCCCGCCCGCGCCACCCGCCGCTATCTCACGGCCGAGCTCACCGCTCCCACGAGCCTCTTCGCCCGCTCCGGCGGCGGCCGCGTCCTGCATCGGCTCCGGCCGCGGACGGAGTTCGGCTCGCGGACGATCCTCGGGGTCGTCGGCGAGCGCCCGGGCTGGCTCGAGGTCCTCACGCCGCTGCTCGCCAACCGCCGGCACGGGTGGATTCGCACGCAGGCCGTGCGCGTGCACGCGACGGACTACGACATCCGCGTCGACCGCTCAGCGCACGTGGCCGCCCTGCGCCACGCCGGCCGCCTCGTCGTGCGCTTCCCCGTCGCCGTCGGGCGCCCGGGCAACGAGACCCCGCTCGGCCGCTTCGCCGTCACGGACAAGCTGCGTCCCGTCGACGGCACCTCACCGTACGGCTGCTGCGCCCTGGCCCTCTCCGGCCACCAGACCCGCCTCGAGCCGGGCTGGCCGGGCGGCGACCGCCTCGCGATCCACGGCACCCCCGCGACCTGGTCGATCGGGCAGGCCGTCTCGCTCGGCTGCATGCGCGCCCCCGAGCAGGCGCTGCGCGAGCTCATGCGCCGCGTGCCGCTGGGGACGCCGGTCCTCATCCGGGCGTAGGCCGGCTCACAGCTCCCGGACGTCGGCCCCGTGCTCCTCGAAGGGGACGCGCATGGCCTCGGCCCAGCCCTCGCAGCGCTCGCGCAGGGCCGCGACGACGCCGCCCGTCGTCTCGTAGGTCGTCCAGACGAGGACGACCGGCCCCGCGCCGGAGATGGTGGCGCCCAGGGCGCCGAGGTCGTGCGCAGCGTCGAGCAGCGCGGCGGACTGCGGGTACAGGTGTGCGCGGTAGGGCTGATGGAGACGGTCGCCGAGCCCGCGGGCGACCAGCGACAGATCGCCGCGCTGAAGGCCGAGCACCAGCTGGGCCGTGCGGCCCACGTTGGCGACGGCATCGGCCAGCGGCACCGCCGCCGGGAGGATCGCCCGCGCCGCGCGCGTGCGCACGGACGTCGGCGGGACGACGAGGACGGCCTCGAGGCCGACCGGGACGCCGAGGCGGGTGACCTCCCCGTCGACGCACGCGACGAAGCCGCCGTGCAGCGCCGCCGCGACGTTGTCCGGGTGCCCCTCGAGCTCCGTCGCCAGCGCGAGCACGTCGGCGTCGAGCTCGAACATCGAGTCGGCGGCGAGCAGCCCGGCCACGTAGGCGGCGGCGCTCGTGCCCAGCCCGCCGGCGAGCGGCACGTCGGAGGTGATCCGGAACTCGAAGGCGCCGGGGTCGGCGAGCCTGGCGAAGCCGCGCACGCACAGGTTGCGACGGTCGCGGGCGATGCGCAGGTCCGTGCGCACCCCGAAGCGACCCGTCTCCACGACCTCGACCTCGACGTGCAGCGCGAGCGCCGCGGCGAGCACGTCGAAGCCCGGTCCGAGGTTGGCCGAGGAGGCCGGCACGCGGACGAGCCGCCGCCGGTTCATGAGCCGAACAGCACGCGCTCTACCGAGGCCGTCGACGCGTCGGAGGCCACGACGGCGCCGGCCTGCGACAGGGCCGTCTGCGGGTCCTTCAGGCCGTGGCCGGTCAAAACGCAGACGATCTTCTGGGCGCCGTCGGCCCCGTGGGCGAGCAGGCCGGCGACCCCGGAGGCGGAGGCGGGCTCGCAGAAGACGCCCTCGTTGGCCGCGAGGAAGCGGTAGGCGTCGAGGATCTGCTCGTCGGTGACGGCGCGGATGTCGCCGTGCGACGCGCTCATCGCGCCCATCGCCTCCTCCCAGCGAGCGGGGTTGCCGATCCGGATCGCGCTCGCGATCGTCTCCGGGTTCTCGACGGGCCTGCCGAGCACGAGCGGCGCGGCGCCGGCCGCCTGCCAGCCGAGCATGCGGGGACGGCGCGAACCGGACTCGAGAAAGCCCGTCCAGTAGGCGGTGATGTTGCCCGCGTTGCCGACCGGGATCGAGAGCGCGTCGATCGCCCCGATCTGCTCCACGATCTCGAAGGCGGCGGTCTTCTGCCCCTCCAGCCGGAACGGGTTGACCGAGTTCACGAGGCCGATCGGGTGATGCTCAGCGAGCTCGCGGACGATCGTCAGGGCCTGGTCGAAGTTGCCCTGCAGCGCGATCACCTGCGCGCCGTGCATCAGCGCCTGGGCGAGCTTGCCGGTCGCGATCTTGCCTTCGGGGACGATCACCGCGCCGGTCAGCCCGCCCTTCGCGGCGTAGGCGGCCGCGCTCGCCGCGGTGTTGCCGGTCGAGGCGCAGATGATCGCCTGGGCGCCGTCGCGGACGGCGGCCGAGACTGCGCAGGTCATCCCGCGGTCCTTGAAGGAGCCCGTCGGGTTCAGGCCCTCGAGCTTGAGCCACACCTCGGCGCCGACGCGCTCGGAGACGCGCTCGGCGAGCACGAGCGGCGTCGAGCCCTCGCCGAGCGTGACGACCGGGTCCCCGGGCGCGAACGGCAACCGGTCGCCGAAGCGCTCGATCAGACCCACGCCGGGTCCCCCGCGACCGCGCCGAAGACGACGTTGTCCATGCGCTCGCCCCGCTCGAGCGTGTAGGCCCGCAGCACCCCTTCGCGGACGAAGCCCGCGCGCTCGGCGAGCGCCTGCGTCGCCGCGTTGCCCGGCAGCGTGATCATCCCGACGCGCGCGAGGCCCAGGCCGGCGAAGGCCCAGCCGACCAGCAGCCCCAGCGCCTCGAGCGCCACCCCGCCGCGGCGCGCCCCCGGCACGACCATGAAGCCGCAGTCGGCGCGGGCGTGGCGCCAGACGAACGTGTGCAGCAGCGCGAGCCCGAGGAAGCGGTCGTCGGCACGGTCGGCGATGGCCAGCCGAGCGACCTCGCCGGCCGCGCGGTCGCTCGCCTCGCGGCGGATCATCCGGCGGACGTCGCGCGCCGTCGGATCGGTGTCGAAGCCGAGCATGATCGAGAGCTCCGGGTCGTCGGAGAAGGCCCGCACGTACGGGGCGGCGTCGGTGCTGCGCAGGTCGCGTAGCGCGACCCGTTCGCCCTCAAGCCGGCCGGGGCTCTCGATCCTCAGACGAACTCCTCCTCGATGACCCGGATGGCGCGCGGCTCGGCGCGCATGAAGTCGAGCCGGCCGATCAGCCGCAGCGCCGCGAACAGCCGCGATTCGAGGATCGGGTGCACGGTCATCACGAGCCGTGCGTCGTCGCCGAGGCCGTGCTGGACGAGGGTCTTGATCGAGCAGCCCTGCAGCCCGAGCACCTCGGCGACCTGCGCGAGCACGCCCGGCCGGTCGGCGACCTCCATCCGCACGTAGAACGCCGACACCACGTCCTCGACGATCGCCAGCGACTGCGTGGTCTCCGGCGTCGAGGCCGGCGGGATCATCGAGCTGATGACGTCGCCGAGCACGGCGGTCGCGGTCTGCGGGCCGCCGGCGCCGGGGCCCGACATCGTGATCTCCGTGATCGCCGGCGCCTCGATGGTCACGGCGTTGTAGGGCCCGTGGACCGACGCGAGCGGGTGGCCGGAGTACAGGTAGGCCGGATGGACGCGGACGGACAGGCCGCCCGCGACGCGCTCGGCCGTGCCGATCAGCTTGAGCCCGAGGCGCAGCTCGCGCGCGAAGGCCATGTCCCCCGCCGTGATGTGCTCGATGCCCTCGTAGGGGACGTCGTCGATCGAGACCGGGGTGTCGAATGCCAGCCGGGCGAGGATCGCCATCTTGGCGGCGGCGTCCCGTCCCGTGACGTCGTCGGTCGGATCGGCCTCGGCGAAGCCGAGCCGCTGCGCGTCGGCCAGCGCGTCCTCGTAGGACAGTCCCCTGTCCGCCATCTCGGAGAGGATGTAGTTGGTGGTCCCGTTGACGATTCCGTGCACGCGCTCGATGTGCGAGCCGGCCAGCGTCTCCTGCATCACGCGGATGACCGGCACGACGCCGGCGACGGCGCCCTCGAAGCGCAGCTGGACGCCGTGCTCGCGCGCGCTGGCCCACAGCTCCTCGCCGTGAGTGGCCAGCAGCTGCTTGTTGGCGGTGACGACGTGCCTGCCGGCGCGCATCGCCCGCAGCACGTACCCCCGCGCCGGCTCGAGGCCGCCCATCAGCTCGACGATCAGCTGGCAGCGCTCGAGGATCTCGTCGAAGTCCCCCTCCGTGCGGGTCAGCGTCCCGACGATCTCCGGGCGCGCGCCCGCGAGGTGGACGACGTGGCCGGCGCGCTCGGCGAGCAGCTCGGCGAACGCGGCGCCGACCGTGCCGCGGCCGAGCAGGCCGATGGCGAAGACGTCAGGCATCGCGGGCGGTCAGGTCGTCGTGGGTCTCGCGCCGGACGACGACGCGCGCCTCGCCGCCGGCGCAGAAGATCACCGGCGGGCGGGCGATCCCGTTGTAGTTGCTGGCCATCGCGTGGCCGTAGGCGCCGGTGACCGGGGTGACGAGCACGTCGCCGCGCCGCGGGTCCTTCAGCGCCGCGCGCGGGATGAGCACGTCGGAGGACTCGCCGTGCTTGCCGACGACGGCGTACGTCCTCCCATCCACCCCGCCGTCCCCAACGCGATCGGCGATCTCGGCCTCGTAGGCGGCGCCGTAGAGCATCGGGCGCAGGTTGTCGGACATGCCGCCGTCGACCGCGACGAAGCCGCGCTTGACGTCCTCGACGGAGTACAGCGTGACGCCGGCGCCGGCGACCAGCGCGCGGCCGGGCTCGAGCAGCAGTTCGATGTCGGACCCGAGCGCGTCGTGCGCGGCGCCGGCGACCGCGCGGACCCAGTCGGCCGCCTCGGGCGGCTCGTCGGCGCGGGTGTAGCCGACGGCCATGCCGCCGCCGAGGTCGTAGACGCCGAACTCCCCGAGGTCTGAGAGCGTCTGCGCCGCCGCGCGGAACGGGGTGCCGTCGAAGATCTGCGAGCCGAGGTGGAAGTGCAGCCCCACGATCTCCAGGCGGTCGTGGCCGGCCGCGATCAGCGCGGCCGCCTCGCTGGGCAGGTAGCCGAACTTCGAGCCGCTGTGCCCGGTCATGATCGACTCGTGCGTGTCGGCCTCGACGCCGGGGTTGACGCGGATCAGGCAGCGCTGCCGCGACCCCGCCGGCACGATCTCCTGCAGGCGCACGGGGTCGGCGCCGTCGATCACGATCAGCCCGACGCCGGCGGCGACGGCGGCCCGCAGCTCAGCCGCGGACTTGGCGTTGCCGTGCAGGACGATCCTCTCCGGGTCAAAGCCCGCCCGCAGCGCGAGGTGCAGCTCGCCGCCGGAGGCGCAGTCGACGCCGAGGCCCTCCGCGGCGAAGAGGCGCAGCGCGGCGCTGCACGGGAAGGCCTTGGACGCGTAGACGATCGCGCCGGGACCGCCGTGGGCGGCGGCCAGGGCGTCCTTGAAGGTCCGTGCGCGCTCGCGCAGGTCGTCCTCGGCCACCACGTAGGCGGGCGTCCCGAACTCGCGGGCGAGCGCCGCGGCGTCGCAGCCGCCCACGGACAGGCGGCCGGCCTCGACCGAGGAGTGCTGCGGGTACACGCTCGAGACCGTCGTCATGCGGCGGCGGATCATGTCACGTACGCGCCGCCTCCCCGCGCCCGCGCCGCCCGCCGAACGTGGATTTCACGGCGACCTCGCCGAGTTCAGCCGCAGGCGGCTTCTGGGTCGCCCGGGGGAGCTATCGGGCGCTTGCTCGACGGTCGAGTCCGAAGATCAGCGTCAGGGCCGTTTCGATCTCCTCCATCGCGACCGACTCGACGCTTCCGAGTCGCCGCACGAGCCGCGAGGGGACGACGGCTCTGACTGCTCTGCAGATGGCGCGACTCGGGCGATCGATACCGGCGCTCGGTCCAAGCTCGACCCGAATGGCGGACGGGGCTTGCGAGCTCGACAGCGGGACGACGACGATCAAGTCCGCTGGGGCGCCGATGCTCAGCTCATCGACGGAGACGACGACCGCAGGCCGAGTCTTGCCCGGTTCGCCGGCGCGGGCCGCCCCCAGCGCGAGGAGCCAGGTCTCCCCGCGACGCGGAGCGTCAGTCGACGCCATCCCCGAGGGTGGCCTCCCACTCTCGGACCTCGGCTCGCGCGTCGGGACTCTCCGCGTCGATGCGGTTAGCCTCGCGTTCCGAGCGCCACGCGGCCTCGCGGCGACGCTGGTCGGCGATGTCGGCAAGCAGCGCGGCCAGCGACATCCCGCAGGCGCGGGCCTGCTCGGCGAGGACGTCGCGCGTTTCGCGCGTCACTCGGATGGTGGCCGTCTGGGACGCCATTGTCGCTGGATGATAGCGCCTACATGCGGCGCCACGCTGGCGTCCTCGAGTGGCCGGCTCGAGCATCAGGGCGGCGCTGGGTGTCCGACCCGGATGCGCACCAGCCACGCCGCGCCCGCCGCCGCCATCGCCACGGAGAACAGCTGCGCGACCGTGAGGCCGAGCGCCGCGTCCTGGTTGCGGCGGATGAACTCGACGAGGAAGCGCTCGATGCCTGCGAGCACGAGGTACAGCGCGAACAGGACGCCCGGACGGAAGCGATCGCGCAGGCGCCAGAGCACGAGCGCGACGATGCCCATCGCCAGCGTCTCGTAGATCGGCGTCGGGTGCACGGTGTGCGTCGTGGGTATGACGCCGTGGGGATAGGCCATCGCCCACGGCCCGTCCCAGGCCGTGCCGTAGTCGCCGTCGCCCGAGACCTGGCAGCCGACGCGGCCGCCCGCGTAGCCGAGCGCGAGCGTGGGAGCGGCGAGGTCGGCCAGCCCGAGGTTCAGCATCCCCTTGCGCCAGGCCCACGCGAGGACGGCCGCGGCGCCGCCGAGCGCCCCGCCGTACCAGACCAGGCCCGAGCCGCCGAAGACCGTGGCGAGGAAGTCCTTCTTGGCCTCGTCGATGTTGGTGACGACGTACCACAGCCGCGCGCCGACGAGGCCGCCCACCAGCGCGGCGAAGATGAGCTCGTAGGCCCAGTCGACCGGCTTGCCGAGCTCCTTCAGGCGGCGCGCGAGCAGCAGCCCGCAGAGCACGGAGCTCAGCCCGAAGGCCAACCCGAAGGTCTTGATCGAGATGCCGAGGACGTCGAGGCTGGGCTGCATCAGGCGAACGCGATGACCGAGCGGATGCCGTCCTGGCCGTGCATGAGGTCAAAGCCGCGGTTGACCTCGTCGAGGCTGAAGCGGTGGCTGACGAAGGGGGCGACGTCGATGTCCCCGTCAAGCGCGCGCTGAACGAGCTCAGGGACCTGGTCGCGGCCCTTGACGCCGCCGAAGGACGAGCCCGCCACCCGCCGCCCCTGGATCAGCCAGCGGGGGATGATGTCGAGGGTCTCGCCCCTGCCGGCGACGCCCGCGACCGTGCACAGGCCCCAGCCCATGCGGGCGGACTCGACGGCCTGGGCCATGACCTCGACCAGGCCCGTCGCCTCGAAGGTGTAGTCGGCGCCGAAGCCGCCCGTCTCCTCCAGGACGCGCTGCACGGTGTCGGCGCCGCCGACCCACGTGTCGGTCGCGCCCTGGGCCGCGGCGAGCGCGAGGCGCCCCTCGGACAGATCGACGCAGATGATGCGCTCCGCGCCCTGCAGCCGCGCGCCGGCCACCGCGCCGAGGCCGACCAGGCCCGCGCCAAAGACGACGCACGTCGTGCCGGGCTGGACCTTCGCGGTGAACATCGCCGCGCCGAGCCCCGTCGACAGGCCGCAGGCGAACAGGGCCGCGTGCTCCGGCGGCGCGTCCGGGGAGACCTTCGCGAGCGCGATCTCGGGCATCACCGTCGCCTCCGCGAACGTCGAGGTCCCCATGAAGTGGCGCACCGGCTCGCCACCCCGGGAGAGGCGGGTCGTGCCGTCGGGCATGTGGCCCTGGTTCTGCTCGGCGCGGATGGCCAGGCACAGATTCGTCCTGTCGTCCGCGCAATGGACGCATTCCCTGCACTGCGGGCTGAACAGCGTCACGACGTGATCGCCCACCGCCACCGAGGTGACGCCCTCGCCGATCGCCTCCACGACCCCCGCGCCCTCGTGGCCGAGGACCGCCGGCGCGTAGCCCGAGGGGTCGGCGCCGGACGCCGTGTACATGTCGGTGTGGCAGACGCCGCAGGCTGCCAGCCGCACCAGCGCCTCGCCCCGGGCGGGGCCGGCAAGGTCGACGTCGGTCACGTTCAGGGGCTGCCCGAACTCCTCCAGGACGGCGGCGCGGATCTTCACCTGCCGGAGGGTACGGCTCCATCCCCTAGACTTACAAAGCGTAAGTGCCTTCCTCCTCCCGTAGCCTGGACACCACACCATGAGCAAGCTCTCCTCCTTCGGCCGCGACACGGGTCTTCAGATCCGCATGGCGACGACGATGTTCCTGCTCGGGCTCGTCTACGTCATCTTCGTCGGCGCCTTGATCACGGCGGGTGTCGGCGTCGGCATCGTCGTCGTGATCGCCGGCGGCCTCGCGCTGCTTCAGCTGTTCGCCTCGGACAAGATGGCCCTGGCCGCCATGGGCGCCCGCGCGGTCACGCCCGCCGAGGCTCCCGAGTTCCACGCGATGATCGACCGCCTGTGCGTGCAGGCCGACCTGCCCAAGCCGCGCGTCGCCATCGCCAACACCCGCATGCCCAACGCGTTCGCCCTCGGCCGCTCGCCGAAGAACGCCACGGTCTGCGCGACCACCGGCATCATCGAGATGCTCTCCCCCGCCGAGCTCGAGGGCGTCATGGCCCACGAGCTCACCCACATCGCCAACCGCGACGTGATGGTCATGACCCTCGCGTCCTTCTTCGCGACTATCGCGTCCTACATCGTCCAGTTCGGGTTCCTCTTCGGCGGCGGCTACGGCGGCGGTGGCGACGGCGACGACGAGGACGGCCTGTCCTTCATCGCCGTCTTCTTGATCTCGATCGCCGTCTACGTCGTGTCGTTCATGCTCATGCAGGCCCTCTCGCGCTACCGGGAGTTCGCCGCCGACCGCGGCTCGGCCATCATCACCGGCCGCCCGAGCGCGCTCGCCTCGGCGCTGATGAAGATCTCCAGCGGCATGCACCAGATCCCGCAGAAGGACCTGCGCGCCACGTCGCAGCTCGCCGCCTTCTACATCTTCCCCCCGGGCGCGGGCAAGGCCATCGGCGGCCTCTTCTCCACCCACCCGCCGATGGAGAAGCGCATCGCGGCGCTCCAGCGCCTCGAGAGCCAGCTGCAGGCGGGCGTCTAGGGCTCGGCGGCGGTTCGGCCGCCGCGCAGTGCGAACTGAACAGCAGGCTGGTAAGGAAGGGAACGGGGCCCACGCGCCGGCCCGGAGCATTCGTCGCAGATACGGCATCAAATGGATGCGCAATCTGCGGATGCTTGCCGGGGCCCACGCACGCTTCCCGAGCCCTGCCCGTACCCAGCCGAGCCGGAAGCGCCGGACCGGCGATGGCGATCACAGGGCACGGCGCCTTCCTACCCCTCCTCGCGTAGCGCGCGGAACGCCGGCAGCAGGGCGTCGTAGACGCCCTCGAAGGTTGGGCGCAGCCGGTCGTAGACCGCGGCGGCTGCGGGATCGGGCTCGACGGTCTCGGTGACCGCGATCAGGCCCGCCGCCCGCCCGATCGAGTCGGCGATGCCCAACGCCTCCATCCCCAGCAGCGCCGCGCCGAAGGCCGAGCCCTCGCGGGCGGCGGTGAAGCCGACGGGCATCCCGAGGGCGTCCGCCAGCGTCTGCCGCCACAGCTCAGAGCGCGCGAACCCACCCGTGGCGCGGATCTCCCGGACCTCGTAGCCCGCGTCGTCCAGGGAGGCGAGCACGAGGGCGAGCTGCTGGCAGACCCCCTCGAGCGCCGCCCGCACCAGGTGCCCGCGGCCGTGGGCGTGGCTGAGCCCGACGTAGGCCCCGCGCGGGAGCGCGCTCCAGTGCGGCGCGCGCTCGGAGAGCAGGTACGGGAGCATGATCAGCCCCTCGCTTCCGGGCGGGACCGCGGCGGCCTCGTCGAGCAGGGCCTCGATCGGGGCGTGGAACGTCTCCGACAGCCACTCGAGCACGACGCCGCCGTTGTTGATCGCCCCGCCGACGGTCCAGCGCCCCGGGGTCAGCGCGTAGCAGAAGATGCGGCCCGCGCGGTCGACCGCCGGATCCTCGACCATCAGTCGCAGAGCGCCGCTGGTGCCGATCGAGCACGCCGCCACGCCGGGCTCGACGGCGCCGACGCCGAGGTTGGCCAGCGGCCCGTCGCCCGCGCCGACGATCACGTCGCCGAGCCGCTGCTTGGCCGGCACGAGCCGCGGCAGCTGACCGGGCTCGACGCCCGCGAGCGCCAGCGCCTCCGGGTCCCAGTCGAGCGTCGACAGGCGCATCAGCCCGGTGCCCGACGCGACGGAGTGGTCGATCACCCACTCCCCGGTCAGCCGGTGCACGACGAGCTCCTTGACGCCGGCCCAGCGCCGCGCCGCGGCGAACGTCTCCGGCTCGCACTCGCGCATCCAGCAGAGCTTGGCCAGGGGGGACATGGGATGCAGCGGCGTGCCCGTGCGCGCGTGCAGCTCGGGGTGCTCGGCCTTCAGCCGCTCGGCCTGCACGCTCGCGCGCGTGTCGCCCCAGGTGATCAGCGGGGTCACCGGCCGGTCGCGCGCGTCGAGCCCGACGAGCGAGTGCATGGCGGAGCTGAACGCGACCGGCCCGGCCTCCGGCACGAGCCCCATGACCGCGTCGACCACGGCGACGGGATCCTGCTCCACCCAGCCCGGCTGCGGCTCGTGCAGCTCGTAGCCGGCGTCCGAGCGCCCGTGCATCGCCCCGTCGGCGTCGAAGGCCGCCGCCTTCGCGCTCGTGGTGCCGATGTCGACGCCGACGACCGCCGTCACACGAACACGCTCAGCACGAGCACGCAGGCGAAGCCCACGACGGAGATCAGCGTGTCGCGCCCTGTCCACATCGGTATCGGGAGCACTGTGCCCGGCCTGACCGGGGGCTAGGCTCGGGCCATGGGCTTCTTCGACGTGCTCAAGGGCAAGAGCAAGCTGCGCCAGCCCACCGACGACCGGCTCTTCGCGATGTCGACCGCGTACATCACGATGGACACGCAGGGCCTGCACCCGGTCGGCAGGGCGGCCATCGTCTTCCAGCCGCTGGGCACGGCCGACTTCGACGCCATCGTCACCGAGATGACCGAGCTCCTGCACGCCACGGGCGAGGAGAACGACACCACGATCGAGTCCCGCGACGACGCCTTCGGCTACCGCTTCATGGTGCTCGGCGACACGGACTTCGAGGATCTCGTGGTCGGCCTCAACGCGGTCTCCAGCGCCTTACGCGACGGCGGCTACGGCGACCGGATCCTCGCCGCCCTGTTCCCCTTCGAAGACGACCAGGGCAAGCGCGTCCACTGGATCTACAACTTCAAGCGCGCGACCTTCTACCCGATGGTCCCCGGGCCCGGCAAGCAGACCCGGGACAACGAGCGCGAGCTGCGCCTCAAGGCGCAGATGGGGACCGACCTGCCGATCGAGCAGGATCTCGGCCGCTGGTTCCCGCTCTGGGACGTGCCGCTGTAGGGCTGATCAGTCCGGGATCAGGCCGTCGCCCGTGAACTCCGTCTTCGCCTCGGCGAAGGACAGGTCCGGCGGCGGCAGGATCACGTCAGAGCCCTCGAGCTCGTCGTCGCCGAGCAGCGTGCCCTCGCTGCGCACCAGCGCGAGCATCTGGCCGAACAGCTGCTTATAGGCGGCCTCGTCGTTGCCGTCCACGGCCTTCACGGTCTCGTTGTCGAGCTCGTTGAGCTTCGCGGCGACGTCGTCGGACAGGCGGTACTGGTTCTCCGTCGAGATCCGGGCGATCACGCCTGGCCCTCGGTCGTCTTCGGCTGCGGGGCGGAGCCGGTCTCAAGCGACGGCGCCGCGGGCGCGGTGCCCGGGCCGAGCTCGGCCTTCATCTTGGCCAGCTCGTCGTCGACCGCGGCACCCGTGCTGAGCTGGGAGAGCTGCTTGTCGATGTCGTCCTGGCCGTCGCCGAGCGCGAGGCTGTCGTCGAAGGCGCCGGCCGCGTCGAGCTCGTCCATCGCCCCCGCGCGGGCGCGCATGTTCTCGGTCTTGTCCTGCGCGCGCTGCATCGCGAGGCCGACGTCGGCCATCTCCTCGCCGACGCCGGACGCGGCCTCGGAGATCTTCACGGATGCCTCCGCGGCGGAGTACTGCGCCTTGATGACCTCCTTCTTGGTGCGGAACTGCTCGAGCTTGGTGGCGAGCTTCTGCTGCTTGTCGATCAGCGACTGCTGCTGGCCCTCGAGCTCGACGACCTGGGCGTCGAGCCCCTGCAGCTCGGTCTGGGCGAAGTTCTTGCGCTCCAGCGCCGTGCGGGCGAGATCCTCGCGGCCCTGGGAGAGCGCCTGGCGGGCCTGGGCGTCGAGCTTGGGCAGCGACGCCTGGATCTTGTCGGCCTGCAGCTGGAGCCGCTTCTTGGCGGTCACCACGTCGGCGATGCCCTTCTTGACCTGCTGGAGCATCTCCATCTGCTTCTGGTAGGAGTAGTCCAGGGCCTCACCGGGGTCTTCGGCCCGGTCGAGCATTCTTGAGATCTTGGCCTTTATGACCGTGGACATGCGTCCAGTGACTCCCGGCACGCGCTTCCTCCTGCTAAATCGAAATCGGTCCTGAGGAGCCTACCGATGCACGTAAAGCCCGTTTCAGACTCGCGCTCGACACTCGTCCACTGGATGGGCGTGACGGACATCAACTCGGCCGGATACGTGCACGGCGGCACCGTGATGAAGCTCTGCGACGAGGTTGCCGGCATCGCCGCCATCCGCCACTCGAGCTGCCGCGTCGTCACCGGCGGCGTCGACCGCGTGACCTTCCTCGAGCCCATCGAGCGGGGCGAGCTGGTGACCTTCACCGCGTCGGTGAACGCGGTCTGGCGGACGTCGATGGAGGTCGGCGTCCGGGTCACGGCCGAGAGACCGCGCGGCGGGCGAGGGCCGCGGCACACCAACAGCGCCTACTTCACGATGGTCGCCCTCGACGAGGAGGGCTCGCCCACGCCCGTGCCGCAGCTGCAGACACAGACCCCGGACGAGGAGCGCCGGGAGCGGGAGGCGCAGACGCGGCGGCGCAACCGCCTCGCCGAGCGCGAGGAGATCCGTCGGGGACCCGCCTAGGGCCGAGGCGATATCGGCCCGGGGACCCTGATCAGAAGCCGTCCGGATGGCGGCGCTTGAAGCCGCGCTGGCGGCGGGCGTTCTTGCGCCAGCGCGGGCCCTTGCCGCTCGAGCGCCTCTCGCCGGCCGCGCTGGTGTCGAGCCGGAGCCCGGCGATCACGGCGTAGGCGTGCCCGGAGTTGGCGAAGACCGTGATCCAGGCGCCCTTGCCCCTCGCGCCCCAGGACTCAAACGACGAGGAGTCCAGCGGCGCGTCGAGCAGGCTGCCGCCGTGCAGGGCGTAGGAGATGGCGCCCGAGCAGTCGTAGCCCGTGGACGAGAAGGTGCGGTTGTGACCGCCGCCGTAGGTGTACGGCCGGCCGACGATGTCGTTGGCGGCGAAGATCGCGTTCTGGACCTCCACGGGCGCGTCCTGCGGCGCGGCGGCGTACCCGGTCCTGAGGCGCTTGGCCTTGGTGCCGGCGACGAACGTGCGCGGCGTGGCGGTCGGATCGACGCCGTACTGGGCGCCGCCGGTGACGACGGGGTCCCCTGGGGCGGGGGCGGGCGTGGGCGCGGGAGCCGCGGTGGGATCGGCGCCGCCGGTGCCCTGTGCCGGCGCCGCGGCGGGAGCCACGAGCACGAGCACCATGATCGTCAACAGCAGGGTGAGTCCCCGCATCGGTCGAAACCTCTTTCATCGGCCTGCGGGGTTAGCTGACGGGCTACCGCGGAAAGAGCCGCGGTTCGCGAGTTTGCGCTCGCGATTCGCCCCAACTGCCTGGGTCCCCCGTTCCCCGACCTCTTGCCGGGGACTCGGCATGTCAACTACAACCTGCGGCCCGCAACGTAGCAGCCGCGGTGCCCATCTTGCTGCCCACCTCTTCGGCAGCGACCACCAGGGACCCTTTAGCCCCGGTTGTGCCGGGTGGTTACAGTCCGGACTCGAAATGCGGCTCGCGACGATGGTCTCATGCGCGGCGCTGGTGCTGCTCACGGGCTGTGGCGGGTCGAAGGACAGCTCGGGGACGAGGACCAACCCGTCGGCGCCGGTGCTCGGCCAGCCCGCCAAGACCAGCGCGGGGGCCAAGCAGGCGGCGCTCGCGCTCGGCTTCCCGGGCTTCGCGACCAAGAACACGACGCGCGTGGGCGGCGCGGATCCGATCGCCGACGCGGCGGGGGTCGCGCAGGCGGTCTACCCCGGCGCCGCGGCCGACTCCCGCCCGGGCGCCGTGACGATCGTCGACGCCGCAGACTTCCGGTCCTCGATCTCGGCCGCCCAACTCATGAGCCGGCCGCTGCGCGCCCCCGTCCTGTACTCGCAGGCCGGCAAGGTCCCCCGGGCCACCCAGGACGCGATCGACGCCCTCAAGCCCACGGGCGCGCAGAAGGCCGGCCAGGCCCAGGTCATCCGCGTCGGGACCGCGGCGGCGAAGCCCGACGGCCTGAAGTCCACGGACATCGGCGGCACCGATCCGGCCGTGATCGCCCGCGCGGTCGACCGGCTCGTGACGTCGGCCGCCGGCAAGCAGTCTGACGCCGTGATCGTCGCGCCGTCCTCGAGACCCGCCTTCGCCATGCCCGCCGCCGGCTTGTCCGCCAAGACCGGCGCGCCGGTGCTGTGGGCGGACGCGAACAAGCTCCCGCCGGCCACGCGCGCAGCCATCAAGTCCCGCCGGCGCCCGCGGATCTACGTCATCGGGCCGGCGGCGGGCATCTCGGACAAGCTCCTCGCACGGCTGAAGAAGCTCGGGACGGCCGAGCGCGTCTCGGGTGCCGACCCCGTCGCCAACGCGATCGCCGTCGCGCGCTATGCCGACGGCGGCTTCGGCTGGAACCTCGTCGACCCGGGCCACGGGCTCGTCTTCGCGTCCGTCGACCGCCCGGGCGAGGCCGCGGCGGCCGCCGCCCTGGCGGGCTCGGGCACCTACGGCCCGCTGCTGCTGGTCACCGATCCGGACTCGCTGCCCAAGCCGCTCGAGGCCTATCTGCTCGACATCCAGCCCGGCTACGACAAGGACCCGGTGCGCGGCGTCTACAACCACGGCTGGCTGATGGGCGACGAGACGGCGATCTCCATCCCGGTCCAGGCCCGCCTCGACAGCCTGCTGGAGATCCAGTCCGTCGATCGCTCCGGCCGGTAGTGATGTGTCCGGAAGTTCCGTGTGTCGACGGCGCGCCGGAACGCACGGAGCTGATCGACGCGTCCACTAGGTTTCCTGTCCGATGGCCGAAGCCGAGCAGCCCAAGCGCCTGAACCCCTACCACCGGGTCTCGGTCGACGACGTCCGCCAGCTGATGGGCGCGTCCACGCCGCACTTCGCGCTCCAGCTGCGCAACCGCATCGCCAAGCTCATCCGCGCGCTGCCCGCCGAGAATCCGGCCCGCCGCCTCGGCGAGCAGGAGATCGCCCGGCTCGAGCGCATCGCCTTCACGGGCGAGACGCGCGGCGAGCAGGGCCAGGACGGCGAGGCCGCGCTGCGCAGCGTCGACCCGGACGCGCCCACGCGGCGCGTCCCGGGCGGTCGCAACCCCATGGGCTAGCAGCCACCGCGCCACCCCGGCCGGCGCGCGACCGGAGAGGATTCCGGTCGTCGCAGATTGGGCATCTATGAGATGCCAAATCTGCGGATGCCCGAACACATTCACTTCGCCCAGGCGGAGACAGCGCATCGATGGGGTTGCGGCCCTGACCGTCGCGCCGGATATCGCGCACGCCTCCCTCAATGCCGCCGTTGGCCGTCCCGCCGTCAGCGTGCGTCGTGGCCCCCGGGAGGGGGACCGAACGCCCGCGTTGACTCCCAGGCCACGGCAGATTGTGCAGTTCACGGGGGAAATGCACAGAAGCGCCGCCCACACCCCTACCGGGCCACCCCCAGCCGGCGCGCGACCACGCCGACCAGCGAGCCCTGGGCCAGGACGGAGAGCAGCACGACGACGAAGACGACCCCGTAGAGCCGCTCCGCGCCGTCCACCCCGCCCAGCAGGGCGAAGGCCGCGAGCAGGATCGGCACCGCGCCCTTCAGGCCGCTCCAGGCGATGAAGGCGCGCTCGCTGCGCGTCAGCGACGCCCGCGCGAGCGTCACCACCACCGTCAGCGGCCGGGCGACGAGCGCGAGGACAAGGGCCAGCACCGCGCCGTCGAACCAGGTGCTCGCGGGCAGCGACGTGATCGGGACCGTGAGGCCGAGGGCGATGAAGACGACGATCTCCCCGAGACCGGCCAGCGAGCTGTGGAAGCGCCCGATCTCCGCGCGCAGCGGCACGTCGGCGTCCCCGAGGATCAGGCCGGCGACGAAGACGGCCAGAAAGCCGGAGCCGCCGGCGAGCGACGTCACCGCGTAGAGGACGAGGACGAGCACGAGCACGAGCACGGGGTACAGCGGCTCGCTGCCGAGGCGGACGCGGTGCAGGCCCCGGACCAGCAGCCAGGCGCCCGCGAGCCCGAGGACGGCGCCGACCACCATCTCGACCGCGAAGGTCTCGACCACGACCGCAAACGTGGCGTCGGGGTGGGTGGCGAGGTCGACCATGCCGATCATCAGCGCGATGCCGGCCGGGTCGTTGAACCCGGCCTCGCCCTCGAGCGTCGTCTTGGAGCGGCCCGCGAGCTCGCGGCCGCCGAGCACGGAGAACATGACGGCGGGATCCGTCGGCGCCAGCGCCGCGCCGAGGACGCCCGCAAGCGTCCAGCCGAAACCGAGCAGCAGGTGCGCGGCCAGCGCGACCAGCGCGGCGGTCGCGAACGTCCCCAGGATCCCCAGCGACAGCACCGGGCCGGCGGAGGCCAGCATGCGCCGGCGTCCGATGTCCAGGCCGCCGTTGAGCAGGATCACCACCAGCACGACGACGGCGATGCGCTCGACGTCGCGGACCGCCAGCGCACGGCCAAGCCCGGAGAACGCGTCGGAGGCGAAGGCCGCTGCCACGAGGAAGACGACGGGCGCGGGGACCGGCAGCCGGTCGCTGACCTTGGTCGACAGCACGGCCGCCCCGAGCGCACCGGAGACCACGAGGACGATGAGGGCGAAGTCGGCGAGTTCGGTCATGGCGAAGCGGCGCCGACCAGTCTTCCCGGCTCACCAGGGCGGACTCTATCCGCGCGGGCGGCGCCCCGCGAGGCTCGCGCGGGCGGCGTGGCGCTTGGGCGCGAGGCGCTCCGAGCGCGGCGGCGCGAACCCCCGGTGCGGCGGGCCGTCGTGCTGCGCCTCGGCCAGGAGCTGCCGCAGCAGGACGAAGAGCAGTATCTCCCTCATCGACGGGTTCACGTCTGGGCACCACGGTACCGTGGACGGGTGACGATGCGCGCCGTGACCTGCGGGGCCTGCCGTGTCTGACGTCCGCCCCGACGGCATCCCGGGGAGCGTCCTCGCCGGGCCGTACCCCGTCGGCGCCTACGCCGCCAAGCTCCAGGCCAGGCTGCGGGAGTTCACGAGGGTGCAGGTCTTCGGCGAGGTCGTCAGCTTCAAGGTCGGCCGCGCGAAGGTCTACTGGGAGCTGCGCGACGGCACGGGCGCCCTGCCGTGCTCGATGTGGAGACGCGACTGGGAGGCGCTCGGGCTGCAGCCGCTCGAGGACGGATTGCAGGTCGTCGCCGCCGGCGGCTGCGACTTCTATCCGGGCTCGCGCACCTCGTCCCCGGGCTTCACGTTCGCCGTCGGCGCCGTGCGCCTCGCCGGCGAGGGCGACCTGCTGGCCCAGCTCGCCCAGTTGCGCCGGCGCCTGGAGGCGGAGGGGCTGTTCGCGCCACAGAAGGCGCTGGAGCGGCCGCTGCTGCCACGCTGCATCGGAGTCGTGACGGGGGAGCACGGGAAGGCGCGCGACGACGTGCTCGCCGGCCTGCGCCGCCGCGGCTGGGCCGGGCGGCTCGTGTGGGCCTTCGCCCCGGTGCAGGACCGGCACGCGGCCGCTGCGGTCACCCGGGCGCTGCAGGACCTCGCGGCCTGCGCGGAGGTCGACGTGATCATTGTCGCCCGCGGCGGCGGCTCGCTGATGGATCTCTTCGCCTTTTGCGACGAGACGCTGTGCCGCACGGTCTCGCTGCTGCGCGTGCCGGTCGTGGCCTCGGTCGGCCACCACGCCGACCGCACGCTGATCGACGACGTCGCCGCCGTCTCGTGCTCGACGCCCACGCACGCGGCCGAGGCCGCCGTGCCCGTGCACTGCTCCGAGGCGCGCGAGCAGCTCCGCGCGCTGGGGGCGCGGCTGCGCGCCCAGGGCCGGCGGGCGGTGCTCGAGCGGGCGCGCACGCTGGCACAGCTCTCGCGTGCCCCCGGCGCCCACGTCGACCGCCACCGCCAGCGGCTGCACCAGCAGCTGCGTGAGATGCGCGCGAGCGCGCTGCGCGGCGTCGAGGGGCGCGACCGCGACATTGTCACGCGCGCGACCGTGCTGCGCCGCAAGGCCGACGCGACGGCCCTGCACGTGGCCCGCGGCGGGGGCCTCGAGCGCCTCGCCCTCGCCCTCGCCGCACACGACCCGCAGCGGACGCTGGAGCGCGGCTACGCGCTGGTCGAGGGGCCCGACGGCGCGCCGGTCGCGTCCGCCGACGCGGCCCGTAGCCTTGACCGCATGACGCTGCGCCTGCACGACGGCACGGTCCCCGTCCGACCCGCCGAGGACGCATGAGCGACTCCCTGCTCCCGCCCGAGCCGAGCCGCGAGGAGCCGCGCGCGTCGGCCGCGCCGACCTACGAGTCGGCCTGCGGGCGCATCGAGGCGATCATCCGCCGCCTGGACTCCGGCGACTCCGGCCTGCGCGAGACGCTCGAGCTCTGCCGCGAGGGCCGCGGGCTGGTCGAGTTCTGCGCGGGCGAGCTCGAGGCCGTCGGCGCCGGCCTCGAGGAGCTGCGCCTGGACGAGCTGGTCGCCCGCCTCGAGGCGGGCCGCTCCCCCGCGGCGTAGCTAGCCCTTGTCGCCGCCGGCGTCCTGGTCTTCGCTCTCGAAGAGCTTGGCGAGCTCGTCGAGGCCGCGGATCTTGGCGCCCGAGTACGTGCCGAAGTTGCCGCCCTGGGCGCCGCCCTCCTCACGGGCGCGGCGGCGGCGCTCGTCGCGCGTCTTGTCCTCGTCCGCGCGCTGGCGCCGGCGGGCGTTGCGCGACTCGCGCTCGAGCAGGTCGCGCTTGGGCAGGATCACCTCGGCGGCGATCTCGACGTCCAGCGAGGCGATCACCTCGGCGGCCAGCGCCTGACCCAGCGCCTCGGACACGGCCTCGTCGGAGTCGGGCCGGCGGCGGGCGCGGCGCGCGGTGTGGACGGCCCGGGCGAGCGACTTGCCCGCGAAGGCCGACACCGGCCGGCGAGCCCCCTTGCGGTACTCCCGCACCGCCGTGACCGTCTCCTCGCGGATGCCCTCGGGCAGCAGCCGGAAGACGTCCTTGAGCTGGTCGACGGTCGCACCGTCGGAGACGGACGTCGCGGCCGCGCGCAGCTCAGGCCACGGAAGCGGATCGCGCGGGCGCGGCGGGCGCTTGGCGGGCGCCTTGGGCGGCGCCTTGGCGCCGGGGGAGCCGGCGGCCGCCGGCGCGGCCTCCGGCGTGGGCGTGGGCGCGGGCGGCGCAGCCCCGGCTTCCGCCGACGGCGCCTCGACCGGCGGCGCCGCCTCGACCGGGTCGAGGGGCGCCTCGACCGGCGCCTGCGGGGCGGCAGGGGCCGTCTGGGACTCCTCGGGGGGGTCCTGGGTCGCGACGGTATCGGGGGAGTGCTCGGTCGGCCGGTCTTCGGTCATCCCACCCCTAGTCTGCCCGACTCGGGCACAAGGAAGCATTCTCGTGGCGCCAAACGGTCTCGGGGCGGACGGCGCCGGTGATTGGGTGCAGCTGTAGCGTTGTTGACTGGCTGGTCGATCAAGGAGACTGGGAGTGTCTGAGACAGTTGCTGTGGTGGGGAGCGGGACGATCGCCTGCGGCCTGGCGTCGGTCGCCGCCGTGAAGCTGGGCGAGGCCGTGCTGGTCGTGCGGAGCGGCGCATCCGCCGACCGGGCGCGCAAGCAGACCGCGAAGACCCTCGAGCGCCTCGAGGGCGACCCGGGCACGCTCACGATCACGACGGACCACGACGCCCTCTCCGCCGCCACCTACGTCATCGAGGCGATCGTCGAGGACCTCGGCTCCAAGATGGCGCTCCTCGGGCGCCTCGACGGCCACGCCGGCGACGACGCGATCCTCGCGAGCACGACCTCGTCGCTGTCGGTCGCCAGGCTCGCCGAGGCCAGCGGCCGCCCGCAGCACTTCGCCGCCCTGCACGTCTTCAACCCCGTCGCGAAGATGGAGCTGGTCGAGCTCGCCTACCACGGCGACGCCGGCGACGACGTCAGGCAGCGCACGTCCGCGCTGGTCGGTGCGCTCGGCAAGAGGGGCGTCGAGGTCGCCGACGTACCCGGCTTCGTCGTCAACCGCCTGCTGTTCCCGTTTCTCTTCGACGCCGTGCGCGTGATGGGCGACCAGGGCCTCGAGCCCGAGGCGGTCGACGCCTGCATGAAGCTGGGCGCCGGCCATCCGATGGGCCCGCTCGCCCTGCTGGACTTCGTCGGCCTCGACGTCGCGGTCGCGATCGGCGAGCAGGTCGGCGTCGAGATTCCTGGCAGCGTGCGCAGGCTCGTCGACGAGGGCGCCCTGGGCCGCAAGTCCGGTCGCGGCTTCTACGACTACTCGGACTGAGGAAATCGTCACCTTCGCCTTAGCCCGGCTTGAGGTGTCGCGGGGAGAGTGCCTCGTGCAAGGAAGACAACCCCCTTCCTTCATCGCAGTTCCCCCTCCAGAGAGAAGTTTCGCGGCCGGCTCGCTCCCCTGAGCCGGCCGCGAATGTTCGTGGGACTGATCCTCCCCAGGATCTCCCTCTCTCCTCCGTCAACCGCCGGTTGGGCGATCTTCGGTGAGCGGCGTCAAGGTAGCACCGTTTGCGCGGCTTGTACAAATCCGCTCAAGGTTGCCGTTGGCCACTCGAGGCGCCTCGTTCGCGGATCCGGACCGCCTCGATCCGGTTCTCGCGGACCGATTCGACGCGGATGGAGTAGCCGTCGTGCTGGATCGTGTCCCCGCGGCGCGGCAGGCGGCCCAGCTCGCCGAAGACGAAGCCGCCGACCGAGTTGTAGGTGTCGGAGTCGACGGCCAGGTCGAGGCCGTGGTCGACGAGATCGCTGATGGCGACATGGCCGCGCACGAACCAGTCCCCGTTGGCGAGGCGGCGCACAGCGCCGCCGAGCGGGTCCGTCTCGTCGTCGATCTCGCCGACGACCTCCTCGACGATGTCCTCGACCGTGACGATCCCGGCCGTGCGCCCGTACTCGTCGATCACGACCGCCATCGACGCGCGCTCGCGCTGCAGGTCGGCGAGCAGGTCATCCAGTGGCTTGGTCTCGGGCACGATCGGCGCGTCGCGCACGAGCTTCTCGATCGAGGCCTGGGCGCCCTCGGCCATCAGCACCTGCGCGAGCTGGTTTGAGTGCACGAGCCCGCGCACGCGATCCTGGTTGGAGTCCTCGGTGACCACGAGGCGCGTGTGGCCGGAGGAGACGCACCGCCGCAGCGCCGTCTCGACGTCCTCGGACACGTCGACGGTGACCAGCGCGGGCGCCGGGGTCATGATCTGGCGCGCCTGCTGCTCGTGCAGGTGAAAGACGCCGGAGAGCATCCCGGCCTCGCCGGGGTCCAGGACGCCGCCGACCGAGGACTCGGCGATGATCCGCTTGAGCTCGTCCGGTGTGGCCTGGTCTTCCCCGATCTTCGACGCGTCGTGGCCCATCAGGCGCAGGATCACGTGGGCCGACCTCGACAGCAGCTTCGTGAACGGGCCGAAGACGACGCGCGACCACTGCAGCGGCCGGGCCGTGCGCCGCGCGATCTCCTCGGCATGGTCGATCGCGTAGAGCTTGGGGACGATCTCGCCCACGACGATGTGCAGCGAGGTCACGATCAGGTAGGCGACCACGACCGCGATGACGACCGCGAGGCCGTGCGACAGCGGCTCGCCGAGCGGCCCCTCCAGCAGCCGCGCCAGCGCCGGCTCGCCCACGGCGCCGATGGCGATCGAGCACAGGGTGACGCCGACCTGGCTGGTCGAGATCAGGTCGTCGATGTCGTCGAGCTGGCGCAGGACGAGGGCGGCCTTGCCATCCCCCCCGTCGGCGAGGGGCTGGAGCCGCTGCCGCCGGGAGCGCACGAGCGCGTACTCCGAGACGACGTAGAAGCCGTTCAGCACGACCAGGACCACGACGAGAGCGAGTGCGAGTGCCGTCATCCGGTGGTGCGGCGCGCGGGCCGGTCGGCGTGGCCCTAGCCGAGCCGGCCGGCCATGTCGAGATCGGCCTGCGTGAGCCCGCCGACGGAGTGCGTCGAGAGGGTCAGCCGCACCCTGTTGTAGCCGTGGATCAGGATGTCCGGGTGGTGGTTGGCCTCCTCGGCCGTCGCGCCCACCTCGTTGACGTAGGCCAGCGCCGCCCGGAAGTCGTCGAGCTCGACGTCGCGCACGATCGCCTCACCCTCGCGCCGCCACTGGGTGGACTGGATGCCGTCCGTGACGGCGCTCTCTGAGAGCTTCTCGGTCATGCTCGGCAGCCTACCCTGGGCTCCCGTGCGCATCGTCTCCCTCGTCCCCTCCTCGACCGAGATGCTCTTCGCCCTCGGCGCCGGCGACCAGGTCGTCGGCGTCACGCACGAGTGCGACTGGCCGCCGGAGGCGCTCGACCTCCCGAAGGTCACCGTCGACCGGCTCCCGCCCGGCCTCGACGCGCGCGAGATCGACGAGGCCGTCCGCGCGCACACCGAGCAGGGCGCGGCGATCTACGAGCTCGACGAGCGGGCGCTGCGCGAGCTGCAGCCGGAGCTGATCGTCACGCAGTCGCTGTGCGCCGTGTGCGCGGTCTCCGCCGACGACGTGCGCGCCGTCGCCAGGACGATCGGGTCCGCGCCCGAGATCCTGTCGCTGGACTCGCTCACGCTCGGTGAGGTGCTCGGCGACATCCGCGTGCTCGCGCAGCGGATCGACGCCACCGACGCGGGGGTCGACCTCGTGCAGGACGCGGCGACGCGCATCGACGCCGTCCGGCTCGCCGTGCGCGGGGCGGCGCAGCCGCGCGTGCTCGCGCTGGAGTGGCTGGACCCGGTCTTCGTCGCCGGGCACTGGGTCCCGCAGATGATCGAGTACGCCGGCGGCGTCGACCTGCTCGGGTTGCCCGGCGAGCGCTCCGAGGTCTTCACCTGGGAGCAGGTCAAGGCGGTGCAGGCCGAGGTGGTGGTCGTGATGCCCTGCGGCTACGACGCCGAGCGTGCGCAGGAGGAGGCCTACACCTACGGCGACGAGCTCGAGGTGCTGGGCGCGCGACAGGTCGTCGCGGTCGACGCCTCGGGCCTGTTCTCGCGGCCCAGCCACCGGCTCGTCGACGGGCTCGAGACGCTCGCGCACATCCTGCATCCCGACCGCGTGCCGGACCCGCCCTCCCAGCCGCTCGAGGTGGCGCTGTAGGACCGCAGCGGGTCCTGTACGTCCACTCCTCCGCCGGGCGCTACGGGGCCGACCGGCAGCTGGAGCTGCTGGCGCGCACGCTCGACCGCTCGCGCGTGCACCCGCTCGCCCTGTTGCCCTTCGAGGGCCCGCTGGCGGCGGACCTGCGCGCCGCGGGCGTCGAGGTCTTCACCGGCCCGCTCGCCGTGCTGCGGCGTGAGCACCTCACGCCCGGCGGGCTCCCGCGCCTCGGGCTCGCGCTGCGCCGGATGCAGCCCGCGCTCGGGCGCCTGCTGCGCGCCCAGCGGATCGGCGTGGTGCACGCCAACACGTCCGTCGTGCTCGGGCTGGGCCGGCCCGCCGCGGCGGCCGGCGCCGCGCACGTCGTCCACGTGCGCGAGATCTACCCGCACGCGCCGGTCGCGTGGCCGCTGCACCGGCGGGCGCTGCTCGGCGCCGACCGCGTCGTCTGCGTGAGCCGCGCGGTGCGCACGGCGCTCGCCACCGACGAGGCGCACGTGCGGGTCATCCACGACGGCCTCGCGGTCGAGCCGGTGCGCGCCGCGCGCGACGCCGCCCGCCTGGCCCTCGGCCTCCCCCGCGACGCCTTCGTCGCCGCCGTCCTCGGGCGCATCTCGGGCTGGAAGGGCCAGGAGGTGCTCGCCCGCGCCCTCGCGGAGCCGGCGCTCGCGTCGCGCGCAGCCGTCGGCCTGATCGCCGGCGACGCGTGGCCGGGCCAGGAGCATCAAGAGCGGCGGCTGCGCGCGCGGGGAGGCGAGCTCGGCCTCGGCGGGCGGCTCGTGCTCGCCGGCTTCCGCGACGACGTGGAGACCGTCTACGGCGCCGCGGACGCGGTCGTCGTGCCGTCCACCCGCCCCGATCCGCTGCCCAACGCCGCGCTCGAGGCCGCCGCCGCCGGCTGCTGCGTCGTCGCCGCGGCCCACGGCGGTCTGCCGGAGATCGTGCGCGAGGGCGCGACGGGACGGCTCGTGGCGCCGGGCGACCACCGCGGCCTGGCCACCACCCTCGCCGCCCTCGCCGACGACCCCGGCGAGCGCGCGCGCCTCGGCGCCGCCGCGGCGCTCGACGCGCGCGAGCGCTTCGCTCCGGCCAAGCTCGCCGCCCAGCTCACGGCGCTCTACGCGGAGCTGCAGGTCTAGGGGGCTCGCGGCCGCCGCAAGGCGCCGGCCTCCTCTCGGTCCTACGCCACGGCGAAGGCGCCCGCCACGGAGATCGCGCCCACCAGCACGCAGGCCGCGATCGGGAGGACCGCGTCGCGGCGGAAGCGCGCCGACTGGTCGATCAGCAACCCCGCCAGCGCGCCGCCGACCAGGCCGCCGAGGTGGGCGCCGATCGATACGTGACCCGCGAAGGCCAGGCTGAAGACGAGGTTGAGGATGATCAGCGGTCCGATCCCCGACTGCATCGGGTCGATCCCGCGCGCCTTGCTCATCACGAAGGCCGCGCCCATCAGGCCGAAGACGGCGCCGGAGGCGCCCAGCGTCGGCGAGCTCGGGCTCAGCAGGAGCACGCCGAGGGAGCCCGCGAGCAGCGAGGCCAGGTACAGGGCGCCGAATCGCACGGGGCCGAGGCCGGGCTCGAGCAGGTTCCCCAGAAACCAGAGGATGTACATGTTCAGGCCGAGGTGGATCGGCCCGTCGTGCAAGAAGCCCGCGGTGAGCAGGCGCCACGGCTCGCTGTGCACGAGCGGCCCGTACAGCACGCCGTCGGCGTAGATCCGGCCGGCCGCGTGGCTGAAGTTCCCGGACTGCGAGCTCATCCCGAACCAGACCAGGACGTTGATCGCGATCAGCCCGATCGTGACCACCGGCCGCGCGTCGAAGGACGCGCGCACGTTGCGGACCTGCGTCGTCTGCTTCGAGCACTCGGGGCACCGCATCCCGACCGAGGTGGTCGTCATGCAGTCCGGGCAGATGTGCCGCCCGCAGCTGGAGCAGGAGACACCCGTCTCCCGGTTGGGGTGTCGGTAGCACGTGGCCATGGAAATGGCGACGCTAGCAGCGCGATTTCAAGGACGCTTCAGCGGACGCTAGGTCGGCCGCGCCACGATCACGGGCGGCGAGGTCGGCCGCTGCGATCCACCCTCGGGCTCGCTCGTGACCATGATCTGCTCGACGTCCTTGAGCGACCCGGGGACGTCGACCGAGGCCGTCCCGTCGCGCCGCGAGCTGAACAGCGCGTTGGTCGGGCGCGGGTTCGCCTCGCCCTTGCGCTTGAGCCACACCTGGTAGACGTGGCCCGTCCGCGGCTGCGGGAGGTGCATCGCCACCAGCGTCGAGTGCCCGCTCTTGCGGACGATCAGCTTCGCCGAGCCGACCTGGGTCGTGAACTGCTGCTCCGTCGGGGAGCCGCCTAGGACCGACTCGCCCAGCAGGGCGCCCCCGGCGCCGAGCGCCAGGACGAGCACCGTGCCCGCGAGGGCCAGGCCCGGGCGGACCGACCACGAGCTGGGGCGCAGCACGGCGAACACGCTCTTGGAGCGCGGGGCCGGCTGGCCCTCCGGCTCGTCGGCGCGCGCGCCGGCGGCCTTGAGCAGCTGGGCCTCGGAGTTCACGATCGCCATGACGCGGTCCTTGAGCTCCGCGGGCGGCGTGAGCTGGATCGGGGCGTTGGGCAGCGCGTCGGAGGCGAGGCGCAGGTGCGCGACCTCGTTGCGGCACCGCTCGCAGGTCTCCATGTGCGCCTCGAAGGCGGCTTGATCGCGGGGCGGGAGCGCGTGCAGCAGGTATGCGCCGACCTCGTCCATCCACTCGTGATCGGTCATCCGGCCGTCAGCCCCTCTCCCCCGCCGATCGCGACGAGCGAGTTGCGCATCTTCTCCAGGCCGAGGCGCATCCGGCCCTTGATCGTGCCGATCGGCGTCGCGAGCAGCTCGGCGATCTCCGAGTGCGAGAAGCCACCGAAGTAGGCGAGCTCGATGACCTGGCACTGCTCGGCGGGAAGCGTGGTCATGGCCTCGCGCACGGTGCGCGCCTCGTCGCGCCGGGCGGCCTCGACGTCGGTGCGCTCCTTGGCCTCCAGCCGCTCCTCGATCCCCTCGTCGCTGGCGCGGCGCTTGTCGTGGACCGTGGAGCGCCGGAGCGCGTCGATGGCGCGGTGGTGGACGATCCCGAGCATCCAGGTGCGCACCGACCCGCGGTTGCGCTCGTAGCGGGCGCCGGAGCGCCAGAGGTTCAAAAACGCCTCCTGGACGACGTCCTCGGCGACACCGCGCGCCCCGACCATCCGGTAGGCCAGCGAGAACGCGGCGCCGGAGTGCCGCTCGTAGAGGACCTCGAAGGCGCGCGGATCGGTGCGCGCCACCAGGTGCATGAGGTCTTCGTCGGCGAGGTTGCGCAGGTCGGCCATCGGCAGTGCTTCACTACGCGCCTCCGGCTCGATCGGATCAGCGACGCCGACGACCTTGGTCGATGACCTTGCCCGCCTCGCGCGCGAGGTCGCGGACGGTGCTTCCCGCGAGCTCGAGGACGTTGTCGGACGCCTCCCGGCGCTTGTGGCGGCGGCGCTGGGTGCGCACCAGCACGAGGCCCACCGCAGCGACGCCGCCGACGCCGACGGCGGTGAGGGTGGGCGCCCAGTTGCGCGGGTCGCGCATGGTGGCGAGCTCCCAGCCCTCGAGCTCGTCCGCGGCCGCCTCGACCAGCGTGGTCAGCCGGTCCTCGAGGCGCTCCTCGAGCTCGGCGGGCGGCTCGATCGGCGCGAACGCCTCGCGCAGGAGGGTCTCGAAGTCAGTCATGCAGCTCGACCGGCCCCTCGGCCCGCTTGACGAGCTCCTCGAGCTGCCGGATGGCGCGGTGCAGGAGCACCTTGGTCGCCCCGTCGGTGCGCCCGAGCGCCCGCGCGATCTCGCGGTTGTCCATCCCGAGCGCGAAGCGCATGATCAGCGCCTCCCGCCGGTCGTCGGGCAGGTCCTCGACGCACTCGAGGATGCGCGCCAGGTCGTCGCGGTGCTCGACCAGCGTCTCCGTCGTGTGCGCGGTGGCGAGCGCCCCGGCGTCGTCGATCGGCGTCTGCGGCTTGCGTGCCCGGTCGCGGTAGTAGTTGGCAGCGAGGTTGTGCGCGATGCGGATCAGCCACGGGCGCAGCGGCCGGCCGTTGGACTCCCGCTGGGCGCGCTCGAAGTGGCGGTACGCCTGCAGGAACGTCTGCTCGGTCAGGTCCTCCGCGTCGTGATGGTTCCCGATGCGGTAGTACGAGTACGAGTAGACGTCCTTCAGGTGCGCGCGGTAGAGGTCTGAGAACTGGGCGTCCAGCTCGACCTTCTTGCGCGGATCGGGGACGTCCATTGGCCACGGGAGGCTACTCCTAGAGGCCCGAGCTGCGGCCGGCCGAGCCCGCGGCACGCGCGAGCGCGTCGACCTCGGTGAAGACCTTGCCCGCGGCGGCGCCCGCGGCGTTGGGGCCGGCGGTCGCCGCGGTGGCGGCCGCGAGCGCGGCGGCGCTCTTGGCGGCCCCGGGGAACTCGACGTTGCCCGGAAGCGCGACGCCCGGCAGGTAGTGCTCGTTGACGCCGGCGGCCGCGACGCGGCGCGCGCCCAGCCACTCCCACTGGAGCATCACGCAGGGCCAGATGCGGTCGGTCACGGCCGCGGCGAGCTGCGGCGAGGGCTCGTCGACCTGGGGGAAGGTCAGCGGGCGGCCGACGCGGACGCGGACCTTGTGCGGACGGATGCGCCAGCCGCGGCGGACGGCCTCGGTCCCGTGGATGGCGAGCGGGACGACGGGCGCGCCGGTCTCCAGCGCCAGGCGGCCGACGCCGCGCTTTGGCCGGCCGAGGGCGCCGGGGCGCGTGCGGGTGCCCTCGGGGAAGATCAGCACGGCGTCGCCGCGCGCGAGGATGGCCCTGGTGGTGTCGCGCATCGCCTCGTCGCCGTTGCCGCGGTCGACCGGATAGGCGCCGAGGGCGTTGAGCAGCCAGCCCTGCCAGCGCTTCTCGAACAGCTCGCGCTTCGCCACGTAGTACAGCGGCCGGCGCAGCACCGTGGCGATCACCCAGGGGTCGAGAAACGAGCGGTGGTTGGCGGCGATGATCACCGGGCCGTCCGCCGGGACGTGCTCGAGACCGATCCGCGACAGGCGGAGATAGACATGAAAGAAGGGCTGCAAAACAGCCCTGACCAGCCAGTAGACGATCGGTTGGACGCCGGTGGTGCGAGCGCGCTCGTGCAGTGCGGTGTGGTCCATCTCGTTCCTGTGGACCGGTTACTCCCGGCGCTGCGGCTCGTTACAGTCAGCGCATGGGTGCAGACACGACGCGAATGCTGCGCGGTGCGCTGGCCGGGGCGGCGGCCGCCGGGCTGTGGGCGGCTCAGCAGCCCCTGGACAAGCGGTTTTTCGGAGTGGACTACGACGACGCCCAGTTCCTCGGGTCCGCGCTCACGCGCGAGCGCGGGACGCCCGCGACCCTCGCGATCGGCACGGCGCTGCACGTGGCCAACGGCGCGGTCTTCGGCGCGCTGTACGCCGCCGCCTCGCCCAGCGTCGGCGGTCCCGGCGTGGCGCGCGGCGTCGCGGCCGGGCTGACCGAGCACGTCGCGACGTGGCCGCTCACGCGCTTGATCGGCGCCATGCACCCCGTCGGCACGACCTTCCCCAGGCTGTGGGGCGACCGCCGCGCGTTCGCCCAGGCAGCCTGGCGCCATGCGCTCTTCGGGGCAGCGCTCGGCGTGCTGGAGGAGCGGCTGAACCCGCCCGGCGGCGAGGCCGCCCCCGCCGGCGTGGACGTCTCCGCCTCCAACGGGCACGGCAAGGTCGAGCACCTGGTCGTCACGCGCACAGGGTGAAGGCGCTCATCACGGGCGGCACGGGCTTCGCCGGCCGCCATCTCGCCGCCCACTGCGCCGAGGCGGGCGACGAGGTCGTCACGCTCGCGCGCGGAGGTGATGTCCCGGCCGACCTGCTCGACGCCGCCGCCACCCGGTTCGCCGTCGCCCAGACGGCGCCCGACGTCGTCTACCACCTGGCCGCGCAGGCGCACGTCGGCCGCTCGTGGGAGGACCCGGCCACGACGCTGCACGAGAACCTCGCCATGGCGGCCAACCTCCTCGAGGCCGTGCGCCACGAGTCCCCGGACGCCACGGTGGTCGCCGTCTCCAGCGGCGAGGTCTACGGCCCGCCGGCCGCGCTGCCCGTCGACGAGCACGCGCCGCTGCGCCCGCAGAACCCCTACGCCGTCTCCAAGGCGGCGACCGACCTGCTCGCGCGCTTCTACGCCGACGCCCACGGCCTGCGCGTCGTGCGCCCGCGCGCCTTCAACCACGCCGGGCCCGGGCAGGAGCCGATCTACGCGATCGCGACCTTCGCGCGCCAGGTGGCGCTCGGGATCGACGCGGGCGAGAAGCCGATCGTGGTCGTGACCGGCAACCCGGACACCCGCCGCGACTACACCGACGTGCGCGACGTCGTCCGCGCCTACCGCCTGCTGGCCGGCGGCGGCGAGCCGGGCGAGGCCTACAACGTCTGCTCCGGCCGGACCGCCTCGGCTGCCGAGCTGGTGCGGGCGCTCGCGGAGATCGCCGGCGTCGAGGTCGACCACCGGGTCGATCCGGACCTCGTGCGCGCGCACGAGGTCATGGAGATCCGCGGCTCGGCGCAGAAGCTGCGGGCCGCGACCGGCTGGGCGCCGGAGATCGCGTTGACGGACACCCTGCGCGACTCCGTCCGCGCCTGGCGCGATACTCGCGCGTCATGACCCGAACGCTCCGCACCGCCGCCCTCGTCCTGGGGCTGATCCTCGGCGCCCCCGCGGCTGCCGGGGCCGCCACGGCCACCATCACCGACGACGCGGGGGCCGACGCCCCGCTCACCGCGCCGACGACGATCCGCAACATGAGCCCGCAGCTCAAGCTCGCCTTCGCCGCGGCCGAGAAGCGCTACGCCGTCACCATCGTCGGCCCGGGCGGCGCCGCGGCGGCGGTCACCACCGCCTGCAAGAGCGTCGGCCTCTACGACCCGGTGCGCATCGGCTACCAGGGCAACGGGGCCTACACGGCAGCCGTGACGACGACGACGGACGCCACCGACGCCACCTGCTCCTCCGGCCAGACCGCCACGTTCCCGTTCGCCATCGCCGCCTCTACCACCGTGTCCAGCCCGGGGGCCAGGCTGCGCACCCGGCGGCCGAACGCGCCCGACCTCCTCGTCCACGCCTTCACGCTCGGCGTCAACCCCGGCTCGGAGTTCACCGAGGTCCGCTACGCGCGCAACGGCAAGGTCCAGGCCGACGGCAGCCTGCCCGGCATGCCCGCCGGCGGCCTCGTGCCCGCCGAGCAGGCGACGCCGGCGCTGCAGTTCGGCACGCCCGGCAACTACACGGTCATCGCGCGGCCGGCCACCGCGGGGAGCTTCGGTCCGTGGAGCCAGCCCATCGTCGTGCCGGTGCTCGCGCCGTTTGACCTCTCGACGCCGCTGCATTTCTCCGACCAGCACGGGCCCGTGTACAAGATCCGCGGCGCCGTCCGCGCCGCCGACGCCCGCGGCAGGAAGATCGTCGTCCGGCTCGCCAGAGGCGCCAAGGGCGGCAAGTTCCACCTCCTGCGGACGATCAAGATCGGCAAGGGCGGCAGGTTTTCCCTGAGGTTCCGGTTTCGTGGCGCGGGCACCAACCGGTTGCGGTTGCACTTCAAGGGCACCGCGCGAGTCGCGCGCGGCACCGTCATCCAGGCCTTCCGGCCGAAGTAGCGCCCGCCCCCGGACTCGAACCGGGAACCCCTTCATTACAAATGAAGTGCTCTGCCAATTGAGCTAAGCGGGCAGACCGCCGCGTGGCGCAACGTAGCATCGACCAGGAGCCGGAGCAGTAGCCTGCCCGCCCCTATGACCTGTGCCGCGATCTCCTCCAAGCGCCGGCGTCGCCTCGCCGTGATCGGCCTCGCCGCCGTCCTCGCCCTCCCGGTCGCCGGCTGTGGCAGCACGGCGAAGGAGGCGCCGGCCGGCGGGACGACGACGACCGCGCCCACTCCCGTCCCCACCGCCACCCCGGCGACCGCGATCACGAAGAACCTCAAGACGGAGCCGAAGGTCCCGAAGCCGAAGGGGCCCGCGCCGACGGCCCTGGTCAAGAAGGACGTCGTCGCCGGCAAGGGGCCCAAGGCCAAGAGCGGGGACCTGCTTTCCGTCCAGTACACGGGCGTGCTGTATTCGACCGGCGAGAAGTTCGACGCATCGTGGACCCGTGGCGCGGAGCCGTTTCAGTTCCCCCTCGGCGCCGGACAGGTCATCCCGGGCTGGGACAGGGGCATCCCCGGCATGCGCGTCGGCGGCCGCCGCGAGCTGATCATCCCTGCCAAGCTCGCCTACGGCGCCCAGGGGTCCCCGCCGGCGATCGGGCCGAACGAACCGCTGATCTTCGTCGTCGACCTGGTCAAGATCGGCTGAGCCGGGGCCCGCGGCCGCCGGATCGCCATGGAAGGCCGCCCCACCGCGTTGACGCCCCGCCTGCGGGCGGTCCTGGACGAGATCCCGGCGCTGGTGCTCGTGCTGCGCGGCCCGGACCTCGTCGTCGAGGTCGCCAACCCGCGGCGGCGCGAGCTCACGCCCGGCTCGGAGATCGTCGGCCTCCCCGCCGCGCAGATGCTCGAGCGCGTCATGGCGGACCTCGAGGTGCGGCGCGGCTACCTGGAGCTGCTGCGCGGCGTGCTCGCGAGCGGTGAGACCGTGCGCCTGCTCGAGTCGCCCGTGCGCTTCGCCGGCGCGTCCGAGGTCTCCTACTGGGACCTCGTCGTCGTCCCGCTGCGCGACGATCCCGCCGCGCCCCCCGACGGCGTCGTGCTGCACGCGGTCGACGTGACGCGGCTCGTGGCCGCGCGACAGCGCGCCGAGGAGGCCGAGCAGCGCTTCACCACGCTGTTCGCGGCCAACGCCGTCGGCGTCACGATCACCGACGAGGAGCACCTGCTCGAGGCCAACGACGCGTTCTTGGCGATGATCGGGCGCTCGCGCGCGGAGCTCGCGGCCGGGCTCAGCTGGACCGCGCTGACCGCGCCGGAGTCGATCGCCGCCGACCGCCTCGCGATCGCGAGCCTCGTCGCCACGGGCGCGGCTGCGCCCTACGAGAAGGAGTACCTGCGCGCGGACGGCTCGCGCGTGTCCGTGCTGATCAGCGGCTCGCGCGTCAGCGCCTCCCCGCTGCGCGTGCTCGCGACGGCCTTCGAGCTCACCGAGCGAAAGGTCGTCGAGCGCGAGATCGCCGCGCTGCTCGCGCGCACCCGGCGCCTGCAGGAGATCACCGCCAGCGTCTCGGCCTCCAACTCGCCCGGCGAGATCGCCCGCGCCGTCATCCACCACGCGCTGGAGGAGCTGTCGGCCTCGGCCGGGGTGCTCGTGCGCGGGGAGGAGTACCTGCAGCTCGAGCACGCGATCGGCTTCCCGCCCGAGGTCGTCGAGCAGTGGCGCGCGTTCCCGGCCACGCTGCCGCGCGCGCTGCGGGTCGCCGACGCGGGGAGCGAGCCCGCCGGCGCGGGCCTGGCGGGCGGGAGCCTGACCGCCGTGCCGCTGGCGATCGCCGACCGCACGCTGGGGTCGCTCGGGCTGGCCTTCCGCGAGCCGCGCGAGCTCGGCACCGCGGACACGGACTTCCTGCACGCGCTCGCGTGCCAGGCCGCGGCGGCGCTCGACCGCGCGCAGCTGTACGAGAACCGCGCCTACGTGGCCCGCAAGCTCCAGGAGGGGCTGCTCCCCGAGCGCCTCGAGGACGTCCCGGGCCTGGAGGCCGCCGTCGTCTACGAGTCGATCTCGGGCATCGGCGAGGTCGGCGGCGACTTCTACGACCTCTTCGCCACCCGCGAGGACCGCTGGGTCGTGGCGGTCGGCGACGTCTGCGGCAAGGGCACCGAGGCGGCCGTCGTCACGGGCCTGGCGCGGCACACGCTGCGGGCGGTGGCGCGCATCCTCGATCGGCCGGCCGAGATCCTGGAGTTCCTCAACGGCGCGCTGCGCCGCCACGGCGCCCTGCCGGCCTTCTGCACCGTCGGCTGCGCGGTGATCGCGCCCGACGCCGAGCGCGGCGGCTTCGAGGTGCACAGCTCCTCGGGCGGGCACCCGTTCCCGCTCGTACTGCGCGCGGACGGCGCCCTCGAGGAGATCGAGGTCATCGGCACGATGCTCGGCGTCGCCGAGCAGCCGCTGCTCGACGAGGTCGCCCTGCACCTCGCGCCCGGCGACGCGCTGATCCTCTACACCGACGGCGTGACCGACGCGCGCGTGCACGGCGGCGAGCGCTTCGGTGAGGAGCGCATGCGCGCCGCCCTGCTGGGGGCGGCCGGCGGCTCGGCCGCCGCGGTGGCCCAGGCGGTCGAGGCCGCGGTGCGCGCCCACCACCCGGGTGTCTCGGCGGACGACCGCGCGATCGTCGTGCTGCGGGCCGCTCCCGCCTGAGGCGTCGGCCAGTCCGCGGGCGGGCGGCGGCCCGGATCGCGCCCGAGCGCGTGTCGATCGGCAGCGCGTGCACTGGTCGCGGTGGGGCCGAGCCATAGGAGGCCCCTCCCTACTGTGTCGCCGATGGTCGAGCCGACGCGGCCGTCCTCGCCGGACGAGGAGATCCTGGGGGCCGAGACGCCCGCGGTGCTCTCGCTGCTCGACGACGGCCAGCGCATCGACGCGATCACGGACGAGCTGCGCAACGGCTTCGCCCGGCTCGCCGGGCTCGGCCCGGCCGTCACGATCTTCGGCTCGGCGCGGACGCCGCCGGGCCATCCCGAGTGCGCCGCCGCCCGCGAGCTGGCCCGCCGCCTCGCCGAGCGCGGCTTTGCGATCATCACCGGCGGTGGCCCGGGCGCGATGGAGGCCGCCAACGAGGGCGCGCTCGAGGCCGGCGCGCCGTCCATCGGCCTCGATATCGAGCTCCCGCACGAGCAGGAGATCAACCCGCACGTCGACGTCCCGCTGATGTTCCACTACTTCTTCACGCGCAAGGTGATGTTCGTGCGCTACGCGGCGGCGTTCGTGTGCTTCCCGGGCGGCTTCGGCACGCTGGACGAGCTGTTCGAGGTCCTCACCCTGCGCCAGACGGAGAAGATCCGGCAGCGGCCGGTCATCCTCGTCGGGACCGCCTACTGGCGCGGCCTGCTCGACTGGCTCGCCGGACCGGTCCTTCAGGGCGGCAAGATCGACGCCTTCGACGTCGAGGGGATGACGTGCGTGGACGACCTCGACGAGGTCGTCGCGCTCGTCACAGCCGCAGCCCCAGCTCCTGGCGCAGCCCGCGCTCGCCCGCCTGGATAACGAATACGGAGCGGTGACGGTCGCCGCGCCGCACCCACTCGCGCGCGAGCAGCGCATCGTGCAGCGCGCGCCCGACGGCGCCGGACAGGTGGTGCGCCTGCTCGGTCCAGTCGACGCAGTAGCGCAGGCCCGCTGATGGGGGTGGGTCGTCGACGCCGAGCCTTGCGAGGAGCTCGGCGCCGGCCGCGGTGAGCCGGTAGTCGCGCTCGGAGCCGGGTGCGGAGAGCCGGTCGGTCGTGGCCTCGTCGACGCGGTGCCGGCCGTCGCCGCCGGTGACGGCGCCGCGATCGATGAGCGCGCGGAACAGGCCGACGCCGAGGCGCCCGGCGAGGTGGTCCGTAGCACGTGCGGGCGCGGCGCAGGGCCTCGGCGCGGGTGCCCTGGCGCAGGGAGCGCACGGTGGTGGCGGGGGCCACCCGGGCGCACGCCTCCAGCAGCGCCCCGACGTCCGGGCCGGCGAGGCGGTAGTAGCGGTGCCGTCCCTGCGACAGGACGGACAGCAGGCCCGCGTCGAGCAGGCGGGCGAGGTGCGCCGAGGCGGTCGAGGCCGCGACGCCCGCCTCGGCGGCGAGCACGGTCGCGGGCAGGGCGCGCCCGTCGCCGAGCGCGAGCAGGATGCGGGCCCGCGCCGGCTCCCCCAGCGCGGCGCCGATGGCTGCGAGGTCCGCGTCTGGAGTCATGCCACGAGGCTATCCCCGGAACGCTTCGCTCTCAGACGAAGCGTTCCCGGACGAGGGGCCTGGGCCGCTGCTCGGCCTTGGTCGCGCAGGGGACCGGGACCACCGGCGCGCTGACCGCGGCGGCGGCGGCCGTGGCCCTCGCGTGGCCGCTCAGTCGAGCTGCTCGAAGTGCCAGTGGTCGCCATGGCGGCCCAGCGTGAGCCGGTGCGCGCCGTCGGCGGTCTCGACCCGGAAGATGGCCTTGTCGTCGTCGGTGCCGGGCGGGTCGATGACCTGCACGAGCTCGAGCGCCTGGACCGGCGTGTCGGGCCGCTGCTCGGCGAAGGCCCGGCGGGCGGACTCGGTCACGCGCGTCGGCTCCCAGCCGTTGTCGGCGGCGTGGGCTGCCGCGAGATCGTAGTTGACGCGCTCGAGCTCGGCGTCGAACTGCGGGGCGGTCGCCTCCTTGCGCCGGCGGTTGAACAGCCCGCCCCCGAGGGCCAGCAGCCCGAAGACGACGACGACGACGATCACGACGATCTCGAGCGGGGTCATGTCGCCGCGACGGTAGCGGGCCGCCGATGCGCGATCATCAGGCCATGCGCGACCTCGAGATCCGCGGCGACATGATCCGGCTCGGCCAGGTGCTCAAGGTGTCCGGCGTGGCCGGCTCGGGCGCGGACGCCAAGGAGCTCATCGCCGAGGGCCTCGTCAGCGTCAACGGCGAGCCCGAGACGCGCCGCGGCCGGCAACTGCACCGCGGCGACGTCGTGACGGTCGGCGAGGAGACGGTCCGGCTGGCTCCCTACCCAGCCGAGCCGTGAGCCGCCGGCGCGCCACGGCCGCCGAGCCCGGAGGCCCGGCGCACCCCCTAGAGCAGTACCTCGCGCTCGGCGAGGTGCGCGCCGACCTTGCGCTTGACGCGCTGGAGGGCGTTGTCCACGGTCTTGCAGTCGCAGGAGAGGAAGTCTCCGATGTCCACGTAGGAGTGGCCGTCAAGGTACAGCGACAGAACGCGGGACTCGAGCTCGGAGAGCACCGTGGACAGGCAGGCGACGAGCGACCGCAGCTCCTCGGTGGACACGGCCTGGTTGGCGGGGTCCCAGACCGGCGAGCCGGGGAGGATCTCGTCGAGCGTCGGCTCGCCGCCCTCGGCGGACGCGCCGGCCGGCGAGGAGGAGAACGACACGTAGCCGTTCAGCGGCGTGTGCTTGTTGCGCGTGGCGGTCTTGACCGCGGTGATGATCTGGCGCGTGATGCACAGCTCGGCGAAGTTGCGAAACGACGACTCGCGGTCCGAGCGGAAGTCGCGGATGGCCTTGTAGAGGCCGACGAGGCCCTCCTGGATCAGGTCCTCGCTGTCCCCGCCGACGAGGAAGTACGACGACGCCTTCAGGCGGACGAAGGAGTGGTAGCGCTTGACCAGGCGCTCATAAGCGTCCGAGCTTCCCTGCTTGGCCAGGGCCAGCAGGTAATGATCATCAACCTCGACTTTAGCCTGAGTATTTCCCGCGCGAGCGACGCTGAACGCGCCGGCCGCGCGGCCGGCACGCGCCGAGCGCGTGATCGACGAGGAGCCGTGGGCCGACCACCCCGGCCGCCGAACACTCGGTCCCGAGCCAACGGCGGGCCGCACGGGGTTACCCGGGCTGCGCGAAGGCTGAGGGTCTTGAGCCACGATGAATCCCTTCCCGGACCGAAGCGGCCCGCGGTGATCGTGACGCACTCCTCCCCTGGCGCCGGGTTCTTCACTTCACAAATAGATCAAGAGTTTCTAAGGCTCGACCTAAGGCGCAGAGTTGCAGGCTTATGACCCCGTGTCAAGGCGCTGCTGCAAGATCTCGTACAACAGCACCGCTGCGGCGGCGCTGACGTTGAGCGAGCCGAGCCTCCCGCGCACCGGCAAGGCGACGAGGTCGTCGCACAGGCTCGCGACCCGCGGCCGCAGCCCGCGCCCCTCGGCGCCGAGCACCATGACGACCGGTCCGCGGTAGTCCGGGTCCCGATATCCGGTCCGGGCGCCCGCCGCGGCGCCGTAGGTCCAGGCGCCGGCCGCCTTCGCAGCGGTCAGGAAGTCCGCGAGGTTGCGCACCCGGGCGATCGGCAGGTGCTCGACCGCGCCCGCCGAGGCCTTGCAGACCGCCGGAGTGACCTCCGCCGACCGGCGCTCGGGGATGATCACGCCGGTGGCGCCCGCGACCTCCGCGGTCCGCGCGACGGCGCCCAGGTTCTGCGGATCGGTGACCTCGTCGAGCGCGACGAGGAAGAAGTCCTCCGCGCGCAGCAGCATCGCGGCTTCGGCGTACGCATAGGCCGAGACCTCCGCGCAGATGCCCTGGTGCGCGTCGCTGCCCGCGCGCGCGGCGATCTCGTTGCCCGTGGCGAGCTGGACGCGCCGGTCCGCCAGCCACGGCTCGCCGGCCGCGTTCTGCGTCGCCCACACCTGCCTGACCGTCCGCTTCCCCCGCAGCGCCTCGCGCACGGGGTTGCGGCCGTAGACGATCACGGCGCGACGGCGACCAGCTCGGGCCCGCCGGGCCCGTCGCGGACCTCCCAGCCGGCGGCGCGCAACTCGTCGCGCAGCCGGTCGGCGGTGGCGAAGTCCTTCGCCGCGCGCGCCTCGTCGCGGCGCCGGGCGAGGTCTGCGAGCTCGGGCGGCGGGCCGGCGGCGGCGTCGAGCAGGTTCTCGAGGCCCAGCACGCCGAGCATCTCGCGCAGGTGGCTGTCCCCCACGCTCTCGCGGCGGTTGGCCTCGTTGACCCACGCGTGCGCGGCCGCGAGGGCCTCGGGGGTGTTGAAGTCGTCGGCCAGCGCGTCGAAGAAGGCCTCCCGGTGCGGCGCGAGCTCCTCGGGGCTCTCTCCGGGCACCAGGCGGCGCCCGGCGTCGCGGAAGCGGGCCACCCGCCGGCGGGCGTCCTGGAGCACGTCCTCGCGCCACGGCGCCGGGCTGCGGTAGTGCACGCCGGCGAAGTACGCGATCAGCGTGTCGCGGCCCACCTCATCCAGCGCGGCGTGCAGCAGGACGATGTTGCCCAGCGACTTGGACATCTTCGCGTCGCCACCGCGGGGCAGCTCGATCATCCCGTTGTGCATCCAGATGCGCGCGAGCGGCTCACCGCGGCCCGCCAGCGTCTGCGCCGCCTCGTTCTCGTGGTGGGGGAAGAGCAGGTCCGTGCCGCCGCCGTGGATGTCGAAGCCCGTGCCCAGCAGCTTCTCCGCCATCGCCGAGCACTCGATGTGCCAGCCCGGCCGGCCGGCGCCCCAGGCCGAGGCCCACGAGGTGTCCTCCGCCGGCTTGGCCGCCTTCCAGAGGGCGAAGTCGAGCGGGTCCTCCTTGCGGTCGGCGCCCTCGACGCCCTCCCCCTGGTCCATCTGGTCGATGTCGCGGCGCGAGAGCTCGCCGTAGGGCGGGTGCGAGCGCACGCGGAAGTAGACGTCCCCGCCGGCCTCGTAGGCGTGGCCGCGCTCGATCAGGGCCTCGATCAGCTCGAGGATCTCGGGCAGGGTCTCGGTCGCAAGCGGCTCCGCGTCAGGACGGCCGAGGCCGAGGCGATCCGTGTCGGCGCGGTAGTGGTCGGCCATCTCGGCGGCCAGGGCGTCCGACGCCTGACCGGCCGCGCGCGCCGCGGCGTAGATCTTGTCGTTGATGTCGGTGATGTTGGCCACCAGCGTCACGTCGTAGCCCTCGTGCGCGAGGAAGCGCTTGAGCAGGGAGAAGACGACGTAGGGCCGGGCGTTGCCGACGTGGATGCGGCCGTAGACCGTCGGGCCGCACGCGTAGAGCCCCACCTTGCCCGGGTCGCGGGGATCGAGGCGCGCAAGGCGCCCGGAACGGCTGTCATGGAGGCGGATCGGGCGCAATTAGCGGCATGTTCGGGACTGAGGCGCCAGATCCTACGGGTAGGTTGCCGTTCTGTGACAGTGCGCCACAACGCCTTGACCGGGGAGGTCGAGCGCGCATTCCGCTCGCTCCCCGATCGCTATCTCGGCGCCCCGCGCGGCTTTGACGCCACCTGGCACCTGCGGCTGGGCGACATCGGCCGTTCCTGGGAGGTCCACTGCACCACCCACGGCGCGCGCGTGCGCGCCGGCATGGCCAGCCGCAGGCCCGACGTGACGATCGGGACGGACGCCGCGACCTGGCTCGAGCTGCGCAAGGGCGAGATCAACGGCCTCGAGGCCTTCTCCCAGCGGCGCCTGTACGCGCGCGGAGACCTCGACCTGGCCGTCGGCTTCGAGGGCCTGTTCCGCCTCTCCGGCGACCGGCCGCCCCTCGTGCGCATGCACGGCGTGCCCGTCGGGCGGCTGAAGATCTCCACGCTTACGCTGGGAGAGGGGCCCGACGTGCTGCTCCTGCACGGGCTCGGCGCCGCGAAGTCCTCGCTGTTCGACACCGCCGCCGCGCTCAGCCGGGCCGGCTACCGCGTCCACGCCCTCGACCTCCCGGGCTTCGGCGGGTCCTCCAAGCGGCCCGCCGCCTACGGCGCCGGCTACTTCGCCAAGGTCGTGACCGGCGTCATGGACGAGCTCGGCATCCCGCGCGCGCACATCGTCGGCAACTCGATGGGCGGTCGCGTCGCGCTCGAGGTGGGCCTCGAGCACCCCGAGCGCGTCGGCGCCCTGGCGCTGCTGTGCCCGGCCGTGGCCTTCGTGCGGCGCGAGTACGCCCCGATCGTCCGCCTCCTGCGCCCGGAGCTCGGCATGCTGCCCCATTCCCTGGGCCGCAAGCGGATCGAGCGCCAGTTCTGGAGCATGTTCGCCGACCGTGACCTCGTGGACCCCATGCTGGCCGACATCGTGGTCGACGAGTTCGAGCGCATCTACCGCTCGGCGGGCGCGCGGCTGGCGTTTCTGTCCTCGGCGCGCGCGATCTACCTGGAGGCGCCGTTCGGCCGCAACGGCTTCTACCCGCGGCTCGCCGAGCTGCGGGCCCCCGCCATGTTCGTCTGGGGCACGGAAGACCGGCTGGTCCCGTTGGGCCTGCGCCGGCACGTCGAGCAGTGGCTGCCGTCCGCCGAGCAGATCACGCTCTCAGGCTGCGGGCACGTGCCCCAGGTCGAGCGCCCGGAGCACACCAACGGGCTGCTGCGGCGCTTTTTCGCCCACGCGGACGCGCTGGGCACCGGCCCGCAGGGCGGGCCCCTGCGGACCGCGGCCTAGCGCGCGACCGCGCCGCGCGGCCACCGGCCTGTCTACTATCGGGTTCCCATGGACCGCGAGGCGACAGACGGGATGAAGCACTCAAACGGCCACGGCGACCCGCAGGCCGCCAGGCAGGCCGCGAAGGGCGTCGCCGTCGCGACCGCCCCGGCCCGCGGCCCGGCCTGGCTCACCGGCCTGGCAGGCTTCGCCGCAGATCTCGCCAGGCTGCCCGCCCGGGCCGGCGGCGCCGCCGGCAAGGCGGTCGCCGGCCGCATCCCGGTGGCCGACCTCGACGAGCGCGACCCGGACTACATCCGCGAGTCGCTGCCGCGCCTGTGGCTGCTGGCCTCGCTGTATCACCGCGGGGAGGTGCGCGGGCTCGGGAACATCCCCGAGGAGGGCGGCGTGCTGCTGGTCGGCAACCACTCCGGCGGCAACCTGACGCCCGACACCCAGGTCTTCACGCTGGCCTTCAGCTCCTACTTCGGCGTCGAGCGCGCCTTCTATCAGCTCGCGCACAGCCTCGTGCTGTCGATGCCGGGCCTGTCCTTCCTGCGCCGGTACGGGACGGTCCCCGCCTCGCAGGGCAACGCCCGCAAGGCGCTGGCCTCCGGCGCCGCCGTGCTCGTGTATCCCGGCGGCGACTACGAGGTCCACCGGCCGATCTGGGAGCGCCACCGCGTCGACTTCGACGGCCGCAAGGGCTTCATCAAGCTCGCCCTGAGCGAGGACGTGCCGATCGTCCCGGTCGTCTCCGTCGGCGGGCAGGAGACCTCGATCTTCCTCTCGCGCGGCGAGGGCCTCGCCAAGCTGCTGCGCCTGGACAAGACGCTGCGGGTGAAGGTGTTGCCGATCTCGCTCGGCCTCCCCTGGGGCCTCAACGTCGGCGACGTCCTCGGCCACATCCCACTGCCCGCGAAGATCACGATCGAGACGCTGCCGCCGATCGACCTGCGCGACGAGTTCGGCGAGGATCCGGACGTCGACGAGGTCTACGAGCACATCATGCGCCAGATGCAGGAGACCCTCGACGCGCTCGCCTCCGAGCGCCGGTTCCCGCTGATCGGATGAGGATCAACGCGAAGATCACGATCGGCGCGCCGCCGAGCCTCGTCTGGGAGACCGTCTCTGACCCCGGGCGCTACCTGCACTTCATGTCGGGCGTCACGCGCTGGGAGGTCATGGGCGGCCAGCGCGAGGGCCTGGGCGCGCGCTACCGCATGCTGATGCGCGTCGGCTCGGCCGAGATCGGCGGCCTGGTCGAGGTCGTCGAGTGCGTCGAGGCCCGCGACCTCGCCTGGAACTCCGTCACGGGCATCGACCAGCGCGGCCGCTGGCGCCTGCGCGAGGAGTCCGCCGACCGCACCCGCGTCGAGTTCCGGCTCGCCTACGGCATCGCCGGCTCCGGTGTATCGGGCTGGATCGCCGAGCAGCTCGCCGCCCCGACCGTCCGCGGCCACCTGCGCCGCACCCTGCAGCAGCTCAAGCGCCAGGTCGAGCACGAGCAGCTGCGCGCCGCGGCCTCCGCCCGCCGCGAAGCCCGCGCCGCCTAGCGCCGCGCAGGGAGCTCCTCGGGCCGGTCCAGCGAGGCGACGGCCAGCGCGGCCACGCCCTCGCCGCGGCCGACGAAGCCGAGGCCCTCGCCGGTCGTCGCCTTGACGTTGACGTGGCCGATGCCGACGCCGAGCGCCGTCGCCAGCGCCTCGCGGATCGTCTCGCGGTAGGGCGAGAGCCGCGGGCGCTCCATCATCACCGTGGCGTCCACTCCGACTATGCGGAAGCCGTTTGCATCGAGCGCGGAGACGACGGAGCGCACCAGGTCCAGCGAGTCGGCGTCGCGGAAGCGCTCGTCGGTGTCCGGGAAGTGCTGGCCGATGTCGCCCATCGCCGCCGCGCCGAGCAGCGCGTCGATGACCGCGTGCGAGAGGACGTCGGCGTCGGAGTGCCCGTCGAGCCCCTCCTCGTTGGGGATGTCGACCCCGCCGAGGATGAGCGGGCGCCCGGGGGCGAAGCGGTGGCTGTCGATGCCGATGCCGGTCCGGATCACCCGATCGGCTCCAGCCGCCGCTGCCGGCGCTCGAAGACGGCCAGCTCGGTGACACCGGCGTCGGCGAGCAGCGCGAGCGCCGCGTCGTAGCCGTAGCCGACGTGCTCGGGCAGGTGGGCGTCGCTGGAGAGGGCGATCGGGCAGCCGGCCTCGAGGATCATCTCCAAAAACGCCCGGGCGGGATAGATCTCTCCCACCGGCTTGCGCAGCCCGGCGGTGGAGACCTCGACGGCGACCCCGGCCTCGGCGAACGCCTCGACTGCCGGCTCGTAGTAGCGCCGCGGGTCGGCGTCCGGGCACGCGTGGGACCTGCCCCACACCTTGACGAGGTCGGGGTGGGCCATGATGTCGTACATGCCCGTGCGGGCGGCCTCGGCCAACGTGTGAAAGTAGCGCCTCCAGACCTTGTCGGGAGCTTCTCCCAGGCCCCAGATGTCGTAGGCGCCCTGCATGTCGACGGCGCGGTCCTGGAGGAAGTGCACAGAGCCGACGACGTAGTCCCACTGGTGGCGATCCAGCAGGGCGCGCATGCGCTCCTCGCGGCCGGCGATGAAGTCGGCCTCGATGCCGAGCCGCAGGTCGGTCTCCTCGCGCACGAACTGCACGTACTCCTCGAGGTCGTCCGCTGCCGTCTGACACCAGATGGGGTGACTCCAGACGTCCAGGGCGGCGTGGAAGCGGTGCACGTGCTCGGAGACCCCGAGCTCGGTGATGCCGCGCTCCGAGGCCGCCGCGCGGTAGCGCGCGGCGTTCTCCGCCGTGAAGTACTCCTCGGCGGTGGTGCCGTCCTCGTCGGGTCGCAGGTGGACGTGGTAGTCGGTGAGCATGCCTAGCGAAGCATGCTGCCAGAGCCGCCCAGCCGGGACTCGGCGACCCACAGGTCGTGGGGGGAGGTGATCTTGAAGTTCGAGGCCGGGGCGTCGACGATCACGACGCGGCCGCCGAGGCGCTCGACGAGCCAGGCATCGTCGGTGGCGGCCGCGAGGACGTCGTCGGGCACGTCGAGGGCGCGCTCGAGCGCCGCGCGGCGGAAGGCCTGCGGCGTCTGGATCGCCCACAGGCGCGAGCGGTCGAGGGTGCGGGTGACGAGCCGGTCGGCGCCCGCCTCCTTGATCGTGTCGGTCACCGGCGCGGCGGCGACCGCCGCGTCGGCGTCCTCGAGCGCCGCGAGGGCCCGCCGGAAGAGCTCGGCCTCGACCAGGGGCCGGGCGGCGTCGTGGACGACGATCGCCTCGGCGTCCGCGGGGGCGGCGGCGAGCGCGGCCCGCACGGAGGCCGAGCGCGTCCCCCCGCCCGGGACCCCGAGCGGGTGCTCGTGGCCCGGCGGCAGCGTGACGACGACGTCCTCGAGGCCGGCGTCGCGCAGCGCGGCGAGCGACCATTCGAGCATCGGACGTCCCGCCAGCAAGACGAACGCCTTGGGCTGCCCGACACCAAGGCGCTCGCCGCTGCCGGCGGCCACCAGGAGGGCGGCCGCCTTCATCTGCTCTCAGCTCTGAGGCGAGCTAGACCGCCGCGACCTGGTCGCGATGCAGCAGGTCGTCGAGATGGGCCTCGGTCTGCTCCTCGTCCTTGTCGAGCGCGTAGCGCATCTCCGAGGCGAGGATCTTCTTGGCCCGGGTGTACATCTGCTTCTCGCCGGTTGAAAGCCCCTTCTCCTGCTCGCGCACTGCGAGGTTGCGGACGACCTCGGCAAGCTCGTAGATGTCGCCGGTCTTGATCTTGTCCCGGTTGTGCTTGAAGCGCCGGTTCCAGTTCTTCGGCATCTCCGAACAAGCCTCGGTCAGCACGGCGAGGACCTTCTTGACCGTCTCCTCGTCGATGATGTGCCGCAGCCCGGCCCTGCCGGCGTTGCACGACGGGACCATGACGGTCATGTCGTTGTGCAGGATCTTGATCGTCAGGTACTCGCGCGTCTCGCCGAGGATCGTCTTTTCTTCCTTCTTTACGACCTGACCTGCCCCGTGGTGCGGGTAGACGACATGATCGCCGATCTGATAGATGAGCTGCTCGGTCTCCCGAGTGATCTCGATGTCTTCGAATACATCGTCGATATCTGTTTCAACAGCAGGCAGTGTGTCCTCCATGTCCATGGGGGCCCGGGTGCCGGACCACCGGGTCTAGGTCTGCAGGTAGCGATCCACGAGGTTGATCTCCTGGAGCCTGCGCAAGCCCTCGCGGATGTCCTTTGCGCGGATCTCCCCCACGCCCTCCACCGCTTCCAGCTCTGAGTCGGTGGCGGCGAGGATCTCGTCAAGCCCGCGGAACTCGCGCACGATGTTCTGCACCACGAGCCTCGGAAGGCGAGGGATGCGGCCGAGGATGCGGTAGCCGCGCGGCGAGACGGGATAGTCAAGGGTGTTGACCTTGCGGTCGTAGCCGAGCAGCTCGGCGAGGCGGCCGAAGTCCAGGAGATCCTGGTGCGGCAGGCGGGTGATGCCGTCCAGGACGGCGGCGAACAGCTCCTCGTCGAGGGTCGCCAGATAGTCGTGCAGGAGGGCCGCCTTGTCGCCGGCGACGCCGACCATCGTCTCCTCGAGCTGCATCTCGATCAGGCGCCCCTCCGTGCCGAGCTCGACGATGTAGCGCTCGATCTCGACGGCCATGCGCGTGACCAGCTCGGCGCGCTGCAGGACCGTCAGGACGTCGTGCAGCGTGACGCCGCCCTCGAACTCGAGCGCCGTCAGGCGCGTGGAGACCTGGTCGAGGCGGCTGCGGTACTTGTCCAGCGTGGCGAGGGCCTGGTTGGCCTTGGCCAGGACGACCGGGATCTCCTCGAGGATGTACTTGCCGCCGTCGACGTAGAGCGAGACGACCTCGCGGCGCTGGGAGACGGCGATCACGATCGCGTACGTCTGCTTGGAGACGCGCTCGGCGGTCCGATGGCGCGTGCCGGTCTCCGACGTGAGGATCGTCGGGTCGGGCATCAGCTGCGTGTTGGCCCAGGCGATCTTCGTGGCGTTGGTGCCGACGACGATCGCGCCGTCCATCTTCGCCAGCTGGTAGAGCAGCTGGGGCGAGTAGTCCATGTCGAGCTTCATGCCGCCCGAGAACAGGAACGCGAGCTCCTCGGAGTCGCCGACGACGATCAGGCCACCGGTGCGTGCGTGGACGATGTTGTCGATGCCCTCGCGGAACGCCGTGCCCGGCGCGACCATCTCGAGAGCCTTGACGAGACGGGGTTCCTGGCGTGCATCGAGCTCGTTGAGCTCTTCCCCTGATCTCGACGTCATCGCCCATGCATTCTATCAGCTTCTTCATGGCAGATTTACCTTGTTTTCCCTGCTATAGAGCCAAATCTGCAGCTTGACGAGCCGGGGACGACCTGCTAGGCCCCCGCGAGCCGGGGAGCGTCGCTCGCAACGCCGCCTTGAGCGTCTGGACCTCGGGCGGTCCGAGCACCGGCGCCAGCCCGAACTTCTTCGCCTCGGCGATCCGGCGGTCGGCGTGGCCGACCGTGCGCAGCTCGCCGGTCAGGCCGAGCTCCCCGAAACAGGCGATCGGGCGATCGCCGCGCTCCAGGACGACGTCGCGGGCGGCGCTCGCGACGGCGAGGGCGACGGCCAGGTCGGCGCCCGGCTCGTCGATGCGCACGCCGCCGGCGACGTTGACGAACACGTCGGCCGTCCCCACGCCCACGCCGCCGTGGCGGCCGAGGACCGCGAGGACGAGCGCCAGGCGATTGCGGTCGATGCCGTTGCACACCCGCCGCGGCGGGACGAGCTCGGAGGGCGAGACGAGCGCCTGGACCTCGACCAGCAGCGGCCGTGAGCCCTCCATCGCGGCGAGCACGACGCTGCCCGCCGCCCGCGTCGCCTCCCCCACGAAGCGCGAGGAGGCGTCCTGGACCTCCACGAGGCCGACGTCGCGCATCTCGAAGACGCCGAGCTCGTTGGTCGAGCCGAAGCGGTTCTTCAGCGCCCGCAGCGTGCGGTAGAAGCGCTCGCGCTCCCCTTCGAACTGCAAGACGCAGTCGACGAGGTGCTCGAGCACGCGCGGGCCCGCCAGCGCGCCCTCCTTGGTCACGTGGCCGACGAAGACGACGGCGGTGCCCTGGCGCTTGGCCAGGCGCGTGACGCGGTCGGCGACCTCGCGGACCTGGCCGACCGAGCCGGCCGCCCCGCTCAGCTCCGCCGCGATCAGCGTCTGCACCGAGTCGATCACGCACACGTGCGGCCTGACGGCCTCGAGCGTCGCCAGCACCGTCGCGAGGTCGGTCTCAGCCAGCACGGGGACGTCGAGCGCGCCCTCGCCCAGCCGCTCGGCGCGCAGCTTGACCTGCGCCGCGGACTCCTCGCCGGTCACGTACAACACGCGGCGACCGGCGCGGGCCAGGTTGCCGAGAGCCATCGCGGTCAGCGTGGACTTGCCGATGCCCGGCGAGCCGCCGAGCAGGATCACCGACCCCGGAACGACGCCGCCGCCCAGCACGCGGTCGAGCTCGCCGATGCCCGTGGACAGGCGGGCGACCTCCTCGGCGCGCACTTCGCGCAGCGGGACGGCGCGGCCGGGCGCCGCCGTGATCACCGCGCGCCCGGAGGCCGTGGCCTTGGGCGGCGCGGCCTCCTCGACGAGCGTGTTCCAGTCCCCGCAGCCCGGGCAGCGGCCGTGCCACTTGGCGGCGGTGGCGCCGCAGGTCGAGCAGGTGAAGACGGAGCGCGCCACGGTCACCGAAACCTAGGCCCGGCACCGGACATCTACGCCCCGTCGAGGGCGCGCTCCACGTCGTCGAGGACGTCCGCGGGGTCCTCGACGCCGGCCGACAGCCGGATGAAGCCCGGCCCGACGGCGTCGGTGCCCAGGCGGCCGCGGCGCTCGGCGGTGGTGTGTACGCCGCCGAAGCTCGTCGCCTCGAGGATCAGCTCCGAGCGCGCGAGGAATGCCTGGGCGCGCGCCTGCGTGCCGAGATCGAACCCGACGAGCGGGCCGAAGCGCGCCATCTGGGTCGCGGCGACGGGGTCGAGGCTCGGGTGCACGACGCCGGTCACGTCTTCGCGGCCACGCAGCGCCTGCGCGAGCGCCAGCGCCGTGGTGCTGGAGCGCTCGAGGCGCAGGTCCAGCGTCGCCAGCGAGCGGCGGGCGATCCACGCCTCGAAGGGCCCGAGCACCGCGCCCGTCCGCGTTCGCACCGCGAGCACACGGTCCAGCAGCGCCGGATCGCGCGCGGCGACCACGCCCAGCAGGACGTCCGAGTGCCCGGCGAGGGCCTTGGTGCCCGCGGTGACCGAGAGGTCGGCGCCGAGCGCGAGCGGCTGCTGGCCGAGCGGCGTGGCGAGCGAGTTGTCGACGGCCAGCAGCGCACCGGCCGCGTGGGCGGCGGCGACCACCGCGGCGATGTCGCACACGTCGAGCGCCGGATTCGACGGCGTCTCGACCCACACGAGCGCGGCGCCCGGGCAGGCGGCGACGATCGCCTCCGTGTCGGTGGGCACGGCACGGACGTCCAGCCCGTCCGCCTCCGCGATCGCGCGGATGCCGGGGTAGCCGTCGGTCGGCATCACCAGCCGCCCGCCCGGCGCCAGGGCGGCGCGCAGCGTCGCGGCGACGGCCGCCATTCCCGAGGCGAACACGAGCGCCTGCCCGCCCTCGAGCTCGCCCAGCGCCAGCTCGAGCGCCGTCCAGGTCGGGTTGGAGAAGCGCCCGTAGAAGTGCGGCGCCGCTTCCATCGGGCCTGGCGCGTGGTAGGGCGCGGCGACGGTGATCGGCACCGACAGGGGCGCGCCGGGTTCACCAACGGACCGTCCGGCGTGGACGGCGCGCGTGGACGCACCCCTCTGCGGATCTGGGCGTTCAGGGGCCATGAGGAGCCGTCTACCCGCTCCCGCCCCCGCCCTCGCGGGGCGGGGCCCTGCAAGGGAGTCGGGTTCGGCCGCGCGCCCCTTCGAACAGCTGGCTGGTAAGGGGTCGGATTCGATCCCGGCGGGATCCCACCATTCGCAGATAAGGCATGTATTTGATGCTTGATCTGCGGATGGTGGCTCCGGGCGGCCCCTCCCGCCAGCAGCTCGCCGCTAGGCGAGGCCCGTCTTGGCCAGCGCGTCGATCGTGCGGTCGAGCTTCCGCCGCGCCGACTTGATGATGTCGTTCGCCGTGGAGACCGTGCGCTTGGGGTGCGACTTGACCCAGGCGTCGAGCGTCTTGGCGTAGGCGCGCAGCTGCGCGACCTCGCGGCGCTGCAGCGCGGCCGCGCCGGGCGGTCCGTCCAGCCCCGCGACGCTCTTGGCGGATGCGCGGATCGTCTTGGTCAACGTGTGGACCTTCTGGCCCAGCACCGCCGGGCCCGTCTGGGCCGGGTTGAGGTAGGTGACCTCGCCGGAGTCCTTGTCGACGCGGCCCGGCGCGAAGCTCTGCGCCTTGGCGTAGTCCTCCTTCGCGGAGGGCGTCGGCGTCGCCGCGGCCGTCGGCGTGCTGGTCGGCGTCGACGACCGACCGTACCCGGGGCGGCTGGCCGAGGACGACGACCCGCAGCCGGCACGCATCAGCACTGCGCACGCGCGGGGGACGGACATGGGCCAAGCCTCCTCAATGCGTGGCCGCGAAGCACGCGGGCGCATGGCCGCGAAGCACGCGGGCGCGCCGCCGCGAAGCACGGCGGCGCGCGCCCCGGCCGACGCAAGCCGCTCACCCCCCGCGCCGGTACCGCGCCCGCTCGCCGGCGTCGAAGCGCTCGATCGCGTAGCGCAGCATCGTGCGGGGCATGGCTGCGGCGTGCTCGTCGAGGAAGGCGCGCAGGACGTCGGGGTCGACCCGCTTGCCGACCTCGCGCAGCATCCAGCCGACAGCCTTGTGCATCAGATCCTCGCGATCGCCCAGCAGCCGCTCGGCTAGCGCGAGCGTGGTCGAGGCATCGCCCGCGCAGATGAACGCGAAGGTCGCGATGACCGCGACGCGGCGCTCCCATAGCGGCCCGCCCACCAGGTCGTCCAGCACCGCCCGGTCGCGCGACGACAACCACGCGCCGAGGAGCTTGTGCGCCGACGCGTCGACCAGGTCCCAGTTGTTGACGCGCCCCCGCCGCACCGCGGCCAGATACCGATGCACGACCTCCTCGTCGAGCGGCCGCCCGCACAGGATCACGAGCCCGGCAAGCCGGTGCTCGTGCACCGGCGAGTCGAGCAGGACGTCGATCTCGTCGAGCGGCAGGTCGCGGAACTGCCGCGCGACGCGGCGCGTCGCGGGCACGCGCACGCGCACGCGCACGCGCACGCGCACGCGCACGCCGACGATGATATCGCCCTCGCCGTACTCGCCCGGGCCCGTCTTGAAGAAGCGCTGCAGGAAGGCGGCGTCGGCGGGGGGGGGCGGCCCCGCCGGCCCCCCCCGCACAGCCACAGGACGAATCGGGCAGGTCCGGAGTGTCAGGGGGCGGAG
>JBBSIC010000013.1:0-65022 GCA_038232275.1 Solirubrobacterales bacterium
GAGCGCGGCGGGCAGCGCGCGCGGGTGGCGCGCCAGGCCGCGGGCCAGCCGGGCGGCGAGCAGCGGCGCCGGCACCGCGAAGTCCATCCCGCCGAAGGCGGCGAGGAAGGTGGCCCGCCAGGCGTCGTCGCGCGGGGAGTCCTCGTGCAGCAGCGGGACGTAGCGCCCGCCGGCGAAGCCGCCGTAGGCGGTGCGGTTGCAGCGCGCGTCGCCGATCTCAAGCGCCCGCCAGTGCAGCCGGGCGCCGACGCCGCGCTCGATCTCGGCCCAGACGTCGTCGCCGGAGATGGCGCGCAGGTCCTCGCGCCAGCGCTTCGGGTTGCCGACGTAGGCCGCGGGCTGAAAGGAGAACATGCGAAAGCCCATCTCGCGGCCGGCGCGGACGACCTCGGCGACCTGGCCGACGTTGCTCGGCGTCACGGTCATGTTGTGCGCGAGGTAGTGCGTGACGCCGTGCTCGCGCTCCAGGCGCTCGAAGAGCTCGCAGAAGCGGCGCCGGTACGGGTCCAGCTCGGCCTCGCAGCGCGGCCGGGGGAGGCCTGTGCGGCCGAGCATCAGGGAGTCGAAGTGCCCCGCGAAGCTCAGGTGGCGAAACCCGCCCGCCTGCACGAGCTCCACGAGGTAGTCGTAGTCGAGGTCGCCGTGGGACATCGACATCGGCTTGCGGCCGTGGCGCTGCATGGCCTCAAGCGCCTGCGCGTGGGCCTGCGGCCCGAGCAGCGTGACCTCGCCGCCGATCAGCTGCGCGTTCTGGCCCGGGCCGCGGCGCTCGCGCAGCAGGGCCATCTGGCGCTCGACCTCCGCGACGGTGTGGGCGCCGTCGACGCGGACGCGGTTGGCGTCGCGGGCGTGGTAGCACGGCGTGCACGCGAGGTCGCAGCGCGGGAAGACGCCGTGCGTGCCCTCGCAGCCCGCGGTGCGCCGGCCGAGCATCTGGCGCGGCGTGCGGACGGCGGCGGGAAGCTCGTCCCAGCGCCGGCGCAGGGCGGCCTCGAGCTCCGGGGGCTGCGGGCGCGTCGCCAGCTCGAGCTGGCGCAGGCGGGCGACGATTGCCATGGCGCGCACTATCGCACCACCCGGTACAGGCGCGCGAGCCGGGCCGGCGGAACGCCCGCGACGTAAAGCCAGCGGATGACCGTCCAGCTGAGCAACGTGCGCGGGATTCCGACCGCCCGCCAGCGGCGGTCCGAGGTCGTGGCCGGGCCGGGCAGGCAGACCGTGCGCCCATGGCGCTCGAGGCGGCGGACGAAGTCGTAGTCGTCCATGATCTCAAGCTCGCGGAAGCCGCCGAGCGCGTCGAAGGCCGCGCGCCGGCACCAGACGCACGAGTCGCCGTAGTACCAGCCCAGGCGCCGCTGGTGGCGGTAGACGGCGGCCAGGATGCGCGCGAAGCGGTCGCCGCCGTCGAAGCGCAGGGCGAAGTTGCCGCCGACCACGCGCGGGTCCGCGCACGCGGCGCGCAGCGCGGCGGGCGCCCCGGGCGGCAGCCGGCTGTCGGCGTGGACGAAGACGAGCACGTCGCCCGTCGCCGCGGCGGCGCCGGCGTTGCACTGCGCGGCGCGCCCGCCCCGGTCGACCACGACGGCGGGCCGCACCGGGTGGGCCCGCGCGAGCGCGACCGTGGCGTCCGCCGAACCGCCGTCGGCGAGCACGAGCTCGTCGAAGCCGGTGAGGGAGTCGAGCAGCGCCGGCACCTGCGCGGCCTCGTCGAGCGCGGGCACGACCACGGAGACCGTCAGATCGCGCACGCGAACGCCTCCGGAAGCGTCCCGTCGGCCCGGCGCAGATGCAGGAAGCGCTCGATCACCCGGCGCTTGGCCTCGGCGACGGTCAGCGTCTTGTCGCCCAGCCGGAAGTCCGGGCTGGCGTCGCGGTCCGCGCCGAGGGGATGCCAGTGCGCGCCGTCGGCGGTGAGGGTCAGCTCGGGCACCACCACCGCGTCGGTGACCGCGAGGCCGTCCGCGCTGCCGCCGCGCGCGACGAGCGGGCGCACCGCGACCTCGGCGACTCCCGCGAGCAGCGCCCGCAGCGCGTCGCCCTCGCCGCGGTTGGCGTCGGTCTCGGTCATCGCCACGCGCACGCGCAGGCCCGCCGCGGCGGCCGCCCGGATCCCCGCGAGCGCCTTCGCCCAGGATCCGGCGCCCCGCTGGCGGTCGTGGATCGCCGGCGTCGCGCTGTCCAGCGAGGACTGCAGGGTGACGTTGCCCAGCTCCGCCAGGCGCGGGATGACGTCCGCCCGGCGCGGGCCCGTCAGCAGCATCGCGTTGGTGAGCACGACCGTCGGCAGCCGGGCGGCGGCCGCGGCGACGAGGTCGGCGGCGTCGCGGCGCACGAAGGGCTCCCCGCCGGTCAGGTAGACCTCCTTGAAGCCCTCGGCGACCGCGGCGTCAGCGAGCGCCTCGAGCCGGGCGAGGGAGAGCTCCCGCCGGCGGGCGGTGGGGGAGGACTCGACGACGCAGTAGCCGCAGGCCAGGTTGCAGTGGAAGTTCGTGTACAGCCACAGGCGCGCGGGGAACAGCGGCGTGTCGAACAGCGACGTCACCGCGAGCCCGTCCTCGGCCTCCGGCGCCGTGTCGGCACCCCAGCCGGCCGCGCTGGACGCGGTCCCGGCCGGGAGGGAGTCGCGGTAGACGTGGTAGCGCCCCCGGGCGCGCTCGGCGGGCGGCACGACCTCCAGGCACGTCGTCCACCAGCCGGTCTCGATCGTCTGCACGCAGAGCTCGGGGAGCCCGGCCGCCCGCATGGACGCGGCCTGCGCGGGCCAGTCGTAGGCCACCGGGACGAGCCGGGCCTGCGCGCGGCCGCCCTCGAGGTCCAGCACGGCGTAGCAGGCGTCGCGCCGGCCGTCGTTGGCCGGGCGCCCGATCGCGCCGGCGTTGACGATCAGGGTGTCGTCGACGCGTCGCTGCCACGGGGTCGACGTCGGCGCCAAAGCCGCCCAGGTCGCCGAGGCACAGCCGCCGGTCGCAGCCGCGCTCGGCGGCGTCCGCGAGCACGGCGCGCAGCGCGTGGGGGTTGGCGTAGGGACCGCCGAGCGCCGCGAGGCGGACGTGAGCGTCCGTCATGATCCGCCCGTGTCGACCGCGCGCATCCGCCCATGATGACGCGGATCGCAATCCTCGGCGCGGGGCCGGTCGGCCTCGAGGCCGCGCTCGCCGCGCGGGCGGCCGGGCACCGCGCCACGGTCTACGAGCAGGCGCCGACGCCGGCCGGCAACGTCCGGGCCTGGGGCCACGTGCGGCTGTTCACCCCGTGGGACTGGAACGTCTCCCCGCGCATGCGGGCCGCGCTCGGCGACGCGGCGCCCGCGGGCAATGGTTTTCCGACGGGCGACGAGCTCGCCGGCCGCCTGCTCGACCCGGTGGCTCGGAGCCTCGACGTCCGCACGGGCGTCCGGGTGCTCGGCGTCGCCCGGCGGGGCTGCTCAAGCACGAGGAGATCGGCTCGCCGGCACGCGCCGCGCGGCCCTTCCGGCTGCACCTGAGCGCCAACGGGGAGGAGTCGGTCGCCGAGACGGACTTCGTGATCGACGCGACGGGGACCTACGCCACGCCCAACCGGCTCGGCGACGGCGGCCTGGACGCGCTCGGCGAGCGCGCCTGCGCGCCGCGCATCCTGCGCGCCATCCCGCGGGCCGAAGAGCTCGCCGGCCAGACCGTGCTGCTCACCGGCGGCGGGCACTGCGCCCAGACCGCCGCGCGCGACCTGGCCGAGGTCGCCCGCCGCGCGCCGGGCACCCGGGTCGTCTGGGTCGTGCGCGCGCCCGCTCCGACCTGGGGCGCCGTGAAGGACGACCCGCTGCCGCAGCGCGCCGCCCTCAACGCGGTCGCGCGCGAGCTGGCCGCCGGTGCCTGCGACGCGGTGCAGGTCCGGCCCGGCCACGTCGTCGAGGCGCTGCGGCCGCGTGACGGCGGTTTGGCGGTCACCCTGCGCAACGGCGGTCCGTAGGAGGTCGTGGTCGACCGCGTGCTGGGCCTGCACGGCGGCGTCCCCGACGCCTCCATCCACCGTCAGCTGCAGGTCCACGAGTGCTACGCGACGCTCGGGCCGATCAAGCTCGCGGCCGCGCTGCTGGGCGGCGGCGACTGCCTGCAGCCGGTCTCCCGCGGCGCGGACGCGCTCGCCAACCCCGAGCCGGGCTTCTTCATCCTCGGCGCGAAGTCCTACGGGCGCAACTCCCAGTTCCTGCTGCGCGCCGGCTGGGAGCAGGTCGATGACGTCTTCAGCGCGCTGATCTCACGCCGGCGAGCACGTTGACGAGCCCGACGGCGCCGACCAGCGCCGCATACGTGCGGGCGTCGGCGAATGGGTCCCAGCGCCCCTGCAGGGCGAGCAGCAGGCCGCCGAGGGCGATGGTGGCGGCGGCGCCGAGCGGATCGACGGCGAAGCCGCGCCGGGCCAGCACGGCCCCGGCCGTTGCGCCGGCCCCCGCGCCGACGAGGTACAGACCGGCGATGTCGAGGTCGGGCCGGGCGTCGTGGGCGAAGGCGACGGCGGCGCCCCAGCCGACGAGCACGACGGCCGTCGCCCAGTAGGCGCCCTTGCGGCCTCCGGCGGCCGCGCTCGCGAGGTACACGAGGCCGATCCCGAGCGGGACCAGGTAGAAGCGGCGCGGTCCGGCACCGACCACCAGGACGAAGACGATCGCGCCGGCGAGCAGGATCAAGCCCTGGCGCAGGCGCTCTGAGGACGGGCGGTCGCGCATACAGACTATGCGGGGCCGGGTCGCGAGCAGTTCACTGCGAGATCGTATATCCGCGCCTGGGGCGCGGCCACGCTGCGACCGGCATCGCGCTCGCGAGGCTCTATGGGCTGCGGCTGGCATCGCGCTCATGAGGCGCTGCGCGCTGCGGCTAGCATCGCGCTGCATGAGGCTCTACGCGTTGCGCGGCGCCACGAGCGTCGAGGTCGACGAGCGCGACGCGATCCTGGAGGCCACCGACGAGCTGATGCGCGAGCTGATCGAGCGCAACCGGCTCGCGGCGGCCGACCTCGTGTCGTGCCTGTTCACGCTCACGCCCGACCTGCACGCGGAGTTCCCCGCGGTCGCGGCGCGCGAGATGGGACTGAGCGCGGTGCCGCTCATGTGCGCACAGGAGCTCGACGTCCCTGGCTCGCTGCCGCGCGTCATCCGCGTGCTCGTGCACTGCTACCTGGCCGACGGGCTCGAGCCCCAGCACGTCTACCTCGGGGAGGCAGGCAGGCTGCGCCTCGACCTCGAGGGCGCGCAGTAGAACCCTCGGGGACCCGGCTGCGCTGAGCCATATGGCTCGCTCCGCCACCGCAGTAAACCCTCGGGGACCCGGCTGCGCTGAGCCATATGGCTCGCTCCGCCCACCCCTAGGCTCGGAGCATGGCGCTCGAGTTCGCGGAGAAGCTCCGCCGTCTGACGGTCTATCCCGCCGCCGACGGCTACGGCCTCGGCCCGGAGGTCGCGCTGATGGCCTCCAACGAGACGCCGTACCCGCCGCTGCCGGCGGTACAGCGCGCGGTCACGGAGGCGATGGCGCTTGTCAACCGCTACCCCGACCCGTCCAACGCCGGTCTGCGTAGGGCGCTGTCGGAGCGCTACGACGTCCCGATCAACCGGATCGCGATCGGCAACGGCTCCTGCGACATCCTGCTCGCGGCCGGCGAGGCGCTGCTCGAGCCCGGCGCCGAGCTCGTCTACGCCTGGCCGTCCTTCAGCGTCTACCCGCACCTGGCCGCCGCGTCCGGGGCCCGCGCGCTGGCCGTGCCCGTCGACGCCGAGCACCGCCACGACCTCGCCGCGATGCTCGCCGAGATCACCGTCGCCACGCGGCTCGTGATCGTCTGCAACCCGAACAACCCGACCTCGACCGCGCTGGGGCTGGACGCGATCCGCGCCTTCGTCGAGGCCGTCCCGAGCCACGTCGCGGTGCTCCTCGACGAGGCCTACTGCGAGTTCAACCTGCTCGACGACCCGGACGCGTCCCTCGACCTGCTCGACCGGCACCCGAACCTCGTGCTGCTGCGCACGTTCTCGAAGGTCTACGGGCTCTGCGGCCTGCGCGTGGGCTACGCGCTCTGCGGCTCCGCCGATTTCCCCACCGCCGTCGACGCCGTCCGCCAGCCCTTCTTTTGCAACGTCGCCGCCCAAGCCGCCGCGATCGCCGCGCTCGGCTCCCAGGACGAGATCGCGTCGCGCGTGGAGCGCAACCTCGCCGAGCGCCTCGGCCTCGGCGACGGCCTGCGCCGCATGGCCATCGATGCGGCCGACTCCCAGGCGAACTTCGTCTGGTTCGACCTGCCGGACCCCGAGAGCGAGCCCGACGTGGTCAAGGGCCTCGCCGACCGGCACATCCTCGTCCGCGCGGGCGCCCCGCTCGGCCGCGCGGGCGCCCTGCGCGTGACTGTCGGGACCCCGGACGAGAACCGCCGCTTCCTGGCGGCGCTCGGCGAGCTGGTCTGACGCGAGCGGCGCGGGCCGGTTTCGTTCCATGCCCCGCCTCAGCGCGAGACCTCTGGAACGTTTCGGTCGGTAGCCGACCACAACGGTCCACGGAGCGGTGGAAGCCGCCGGTGCATGACGTTGTCCGTCAAATACGGGGACAACCACATGTACCGGCCTCGTCGACCGCATGGACCGCCCACCACCCGCCTGCTACCTTTCCGCAAGCATGGTCCACCAGCCGTCCCTGCGCCCGCTGCTGCAGAGCGCCCGCACCCCGCGGGCGGCCGGCTATGCCTACCCCTCCGGCGCCGGGCGATTTACGCAGGCGCTCGGCCGGCAGTCCGTCTGACCGCGGACGCCGCTTCCTGAAGGCCCTCCGGGCCGAGCGCCGTTTGAAGACGCGAACGCCCTAGTCCGTTTCGCAGCTAGCCCGTACCCTTCCCGAGGACTTGACGACAGGTAGGCACACCATGATGATCGTGATGAAACCGACGGCCACCGAGGCCGAGATCGATGCGGTGATCGACCGCATCCAGGGCGTGAACGCCGTGGCGCACCCGTCGCGTGGCGCGGAGATCACCGTGATCGGCGCCATCGGCGACCGGGAGCACATCGGCCGCCTCGAGCTCGACGGCGCGCCAGGGGTCGAGAAGGTCGTGCCGATCCTGAGGCCCTACAAGCTCGCATCCCGCGAACTGCGCCAGGAGCCGTCGGTCTTCGAGATCGGCGGCGCCCGCGTCGGCGGCGAGCACTTCGCGCTGATCGCCGGGCCGTGCACCGTCGAGTCGCGCGAGCAGACCGTCGGCACGGCCCACGTGGTCAAGGAGGGTGGCGCGGCGATGTTCCGCGGCGGCGCCTACAAGCCCCGCACCTCGCCCTACGCTTTCGCCGGCCTCGGGGAGTCGGGCCTGCGCCTGTTGGCCGAGGCCAAGGCGGCGACCAACTTGCCGATCGTCACCGAGCTGATGGACGCCCGCGACCTCGAGGCGGTCCTCGAGGTCGCCGACGTGATCCAGGTCGGCGCGCGCAACATGCAGAACTACACGCTGCTGACCGAGCTCGGCCGCGCCGGCCGGCCGGTCCTGCTCAAGCGCGGCTTCTCGGCCACACTGGAGGAGCTGCTGATGGCCGCGGAGTACATCCTCAAGGAGGGCAACCCGCACGTGCTGCTGTGCGAGCGGGGCATCCGCACGTTCGAAACCGCGTACAGATTCACCCTCGACCTCACGGCGATCCCGGTCCTCAAGGAGCTCTCCCACCTGCCCGTGATCGTGGACCCCAGCCACGCCGCGGGCCGCCGCGTCCTGGTCGAGCCGCTGTCGCTCGCCGCCGCCGCCGCGGGTGCCGACGGCATCATCGTCGAGGTGCACCCGAACCCCGACGAGGCGATCTGCGACGGCCCGCAGGCGATCCTCAACGACGACTTCGCTCGCTTCGCCCGGCACGTCGAGCAGGCCGCCGTCGTCGCCGGCAAGGTTCTGAGCGCCCGCGTTTGAAGGTCGCCGTCATCGGCGTCGGCCTGATCGGCGGCTCCATCGCCCTGGCCGCGCGCGAGCGCGCCGGCGGGCACGTCACCGGCTTCGACCCGGCCCGTGGGGTGCTCGAGGCGGCGCTCGCGCGCGGGGCGCTGGACGCCGCGGCGCCGACGCCCGGGGAAGCGGTCGCCGACGCAGACGCCGTGTTCGTCGCCGCGCCGGTCGCCCACCTGCCGGCCATCGTGGCGGCCGCGCTGCACGCCGCGCCGGCGAGCGCCGTGGTGACCGACGTCGGCTCGGCCAAGCGCGCCGTCACCGCCGCCGTGAGCGACCGGCGCTTCATCGGCGGGCACCCGCTCGCGGGCGCCGAGACGGCCGGCGTCGAGCACGCCCGGGCCGACCTCTTCGACGGCGCCACCTGGTACCTGACGCCCGACGCGCGGACCGAGGGCGTCCTCTACGAGCGCCTGCACCGGCTGCTCGCCGACCTCGGCGCGCATCCGCAGGCGCTCGACGCCGACACCCACGACCGCCTGATGGCCGCCGTCAGCCACCTTCCGCACGTGCTCGCCAACGTGCTCGTCGCCCAGGCCGCCCGCGCGCTGGACGCCGAGGGGGAGCGCCTGCCAGCGACCGGCCCGAGCTTCCGCGACGCCACGCGCGTCGCCGGTGCGCCGACCGCCATCTGGCGCGACATCTACCTCGCCAACGCCGACGCGCTGGGGACGCTGCTCGACGACACGATCGCCCGGCTGACCGCCGTGCGCGCACAGCTGGGCGCCACCGACGGCGACGCGATCGCGGCCTGGAACGAGGCGGCCGGCGACGACCGCCGCCGCCTGCTCGAGGCCCACCTCACGGGCGGCGAGGTCGTCCAGCTGCGCGTGTCGGTCCCCAACCGCCCCGGGGTCGTGGCCCAGGTCGCGCTCGCCCTCGGCCGGGCCTCGGTCAACATCGTCGACATGGCCCTGCACCCCGCGGGGGACAACGCCAGCGGCGTCATCGCCATGTGGCTGGCCGGAGAGCCCGCGGCGCGCGAGGCGCAGGCGCTGATCGAGGCCCTCGGCCACCCGGTCGCGCGCGCATGAGCCGGCGCTTTTACCGTCCGGCCCCGCGCCTGCGCGGGAGCGTCACCGCGCCGCCGGACAAGTCGCTCTCGCACCGCGCGGCGCTGCTGGCCGCGATGTCCAGCGAGCCCGTGCTCATCTCGAACTACCTGCAGGCGCAGGACACGCGCTCCACGCTGGAGGCCGTGCAGGCGCTCGGGGTGCTGGTGCAGGAGCGCGCGGACGGCCTCGTCCTGCGCGGGCCCGGCCTGCGCGCCGCCGCCGAGCCGGACCATCCGATCGACGTCGGCAACGCCGGCACGCTGATGCGGCTGCTGCCGGGCTGGCTCGCCGGCCAGGGCGGGGGAGGGAGCTGGACGCTCGACGGCGACGCATCGATCCGCCGGCGCCCGATGGGCCGCGTCGTGGACCCGCTGCGGCTGATGGGCGCCCAGATCGAGACCGCCGGGGAGGGCCTGGCGCCCCTGCGCATCGAGGGCCGCAACCTCGAGGGGACCGAGTACCGCATGCCCGTCGCCTCGGCGCAGGTGAAGTCGTGCGTGCTGCTCGCGGGCATCCTCGCCGGCGGCCGCACCACGGTGCTCGAGCCGGCCGCGAGCCGCGACCACACCGAGCGCCTGCTGCTGCGCGGCGGCGTCGACGTGCGCCGCGACGGGCTCAGCGTCAGCGTCGTCTGCCAGGACGAGCTCGAGATGGACTCGATCGCCGTTCCCGGCGACCCGTCCTCGGCCGCCTTCCACGCCGCAGCGGCCGTGCTGGTGCCCGGCTCGCGCATCGTCGTCGAGAACATGGCGGCGAACTGGACCCGCGTCGGCTTCTATCGGATCCTCGAGCGCATGGGCGGCATCGTCGTCGGCCCCCTGGAGCAGGCCGGCGGCCCGCTCACCGCCGACGAGCCGGTCTGCGAGCTCGACATCTCCCACGGTCCGCTCGTCGGCACGACGGTCGAGGCCGACGAGGTCCCGCTGGCGATCGACGAGCTGCCGCTGGTCGCGCTGCTCGGCTGCTTCGCCGAGGGGGAGACGGCCGTCGAGGGCGCGCAGGAGCTGCGCCTGAAGGAGTCCGATCGGATCGCCACGGTGGTCGACGGGCTGCGCGGCCTGGGCGCAGACATCGAGGCGACGGCGGACGGCTTCGTCGTCCGCGGCACCGGCGGCCTGCGCGGCGGGACGCTTCCCGCGCACGGCGACCACCGCCTCGCGATGCTCGGCGCCGTCGCCGGCCTCGCCTCCCAGCAGGGCGTGGAGGTGGACGGGATCGAGGCCGCCGCGGTCAGCTACCCCGGCTTCGTCGACGACCTCGCGTCGCTCACCGGGGCGTAGGCTCTGCGGCGTGGTGATCGCCATCGACGGGCCTGCGGGCGCCGGCAAGTCCTCTGTCGCCCGCGCGGTCGCCGCGCGGCTCGGTTTCACCTACCTCGACACGGGGGCGATGTACCGCGCCGTCGGCCTCGCGGGGACGCCGGAGGCCGAGATCCGCTTCGACGGCGATCGCGTGCTGCTCGACGGGCGCGACGTCACGACCGCCATCCGCACGCCGGAGGCGTCGGAGAAGGCCTCGCGCGTCGCCGCCGATCCGGCGGTGCGCCGGGCGCTCGTGGCCAGGCAGCAGCAGCTCGTGCGCGACGGGGACTGGGTCGCCGAGGGCCGCGACATCGCGCTGGCCGTCGCCCCGGGCGCCGAGGTCAAGGTCTTTCTCACCGCCGACCCCGCGGAGCGCGCGCGCCGCCGCGCGGCCGACCTCGGCGCCGACGTGGGCACCGTCCTGCGCGAGCAGGCGATCCGCGACGAGCGCGACCAGGCCACGGGCGACCGCTCGGTGACCGGGCCCGCCCCGGGCGCCACGGCGCTGGACACGACGGGGCTGACGCTCGACGAGGTCGTCGACCGGATCGCCGCGATGGCGGGGAGCGCGGCCGCGAGCCCCCGCGCCGGCAAGCGGAGTGCGACCAGATGAAGGTCGCGGTCCTCGGCTACCCGAACGTCGGCAAGTCCTCGCTGGTCAACCGCCTCACGCAGTCGCGCGATGCCGTGGTGCACGAGACGGCGGGCGTCACGCGCGATCGCCGCGAGCTCGAGACCGACTGGAACGGGCGCCGCATCCACCTGATCGACACCGGCGGCATCGACCTGGACGCCGACGACCCGCTCACGGTCTCGATCGCCGACCAGTCGCGCGCCGCGCTGCTCGACGCCGACCTCGCCGTGCTCGTCGTCGACGCTCGCGCGGGCCAGCGCCCCGGGGATGCGGAGATCGCCGATATCCTGCGCCGCTGGTCCGGCCCGGTGCTGCTCGCCGCCAACAAGATCGACTCGCCGCGCGACATGCCGCTGGCCGCCGAGTTCTACAACCTCGGCCTCGGCGATCCACTGCCGGTCTCGGCCGCGCAGGGCCTCGGGACGGGCGACCTGCTCGACGCGATCATCGCGATCGGACCCCCGACCGACAGCGAGGTCGACGACGACGAGGAGACCTTCCGGCTGGCGATCATCGGCCGCCCCAACGTCGGCAAGTCCTCGCTGCTGAACACCTTCTTGGGCTACGAGCGCGTCCTGGTCTCCGAGGTCGCCGGCACCACCCGCGACCCGATCGACATGGAGTTAGAGGTCGAAGGACGAACGATGCGCCTGGTCGACACCGCGGGCATCCGCCGCGCCGCCAAGGTCAAGGAGTCCGTGGAGTACTACACGGCGCTGCGCTCGCAGCGCGCGGCGGAGCGCGCCGATGTGGCGCTCGTCGTCTGCGACGCGACCGAGGGCGTCACCACCCAGGACCTGCGCGTCGCCGACCTCGCGATGCACTCGGGCTGCGCGACCGCCCTGGTCCTGAACAAGTGGGACCTGACCAACGGCGAGGACTTCGACCTCGAGCACGAGCGCCAGGTCGTGCTGCGCAAGCTGCGCCTGCGTCCCAAGCTGCTGACCGCGTCGGCGGCGACCGGCCGCCACGTCGCGCGCCTGCTCGTCGAGGCGATCTCGCTGGCCGATCGCCGGCGCCGCCGCATCCCGACGCCCGAGCTGAACAACTTCATGGCCGACATCGTCGCAATCCGGCAGCCGCCGGCCAAGCAGGGCCATCGCCTGAAGATGCTCTACGGCGCCCAGATCGGCGTGAACCCGCCGCGCTTCTCGATCCAGGTCAACTCGCGCGACCGCGTCACGCGCGACTACGCCTACTTCGTCGAGAACCGCCTGCGCGAGCGCTACGGCCTCGACGGCATCCCGCTGATCATCGACTTCAACGAGCGCAAGCAACGGCGGCGGTCCGAGCAGTGACCACGCGGATCGCGGTGACCGCACTCGCAGTGCCGGCCGTCGTCGTGGTCGCGGTGCTCTTGCTGGTCCTCGGCGGCACGAGCGCTCCCGCGGACCGGGCCGACACGCTCGTCCCCGCCGACGCGCTGGTCTACGTCCACGTGTCGACCGACCCCGACCGCGGCCAGGACGCCGAGCTGCTCAAGCGCCTGCAGCGCTTCCCGGCCTTCGCGACCCTGCGCAAGCGGGTCAAGGACGCGATCGGGCCGCGCACCGGCGCCTTTGACTTCAAGCGCGACGTGGGCTCTTGGCTGGGCAGGGAGGCCGCCATCGCCATCACGCCGCGGGGCCTGCTGATCCTGCTCGCCGTTGCGAAGCGGCCGACCGCTGAGGGCGTCCTGCGCAGGATCGCCGGCGGCAAGGCCGCCACCCGCCATGCGGGCGTCGTGGTTCGCCGCTACGGCGCAGGGGCCGCCGCGTTCGTCGGCGGCTTTCTGGCGATCGGCCCCGAGCCGGTCGTCGACCAGGTCATCGACCTGCAGGCCCCGAAGAGCCGGGAGCGCCCGCTCAGCCTGCTGCCCGAATACGCCCGCGCGGCCAAGCTGCGGCCCGAGGACCGCGCGCTCGACGGCTGGGCCGCTCCCGGAGCCGCCCGGCTCGCGCTCCCAGCCCGCTTCGCCCGCCTGGTCGGCGCTCGCCCCGTGTCCCTCAGCGCCGCGCCCACCGACAAGGGCCTGCACGTCGAGGCGGTCCGGCTCGGCGGCGCGAGCAAGCGCTCCGAGTTCGGCCCCAAGCTGCTCGAGCGCGTGCCCGACGACGTCCTCGCCTACGTCGGCGTGCGCGGGCTGCGGGCCCTTGGGACGCTGCTGCCCGCCGCCGCCGGCAAGGCCGCCGGCGGCCTGCGCCGCGGCCTCGCGCCCCTGCTGGCCACACTCGACGGCGAGGTCGCGATCTTCATCACGCCGGCGGCGCCCGAGCCCGTCGTCACGCTGGCGGCCCGCACCGGCGACCCTTCGGCCGCCCGCGCGGCGCTCGCCGGCCTGCAGGGCGTGATCGCCGGGCTGCTCGTCGGCTCGGAGGACGCGACGGGCCAGGTGCCGACCTTCGAGGAGCGCGATCTCGGCGGCGGCCTCGACGGATACGCCCTCACGCTGGCCGGGGGCGGCGAGCTCGTCTACGCCGTCTCCGGCGATCGCGTGATCGTCTCCAACGCGGACGCCGGCGTGCGCCGGACGGTCGACGGAGGGTCCTCGGTGCGCGACGCGGAGGACTTCCAGACGACGGTGCCGGGGCTGCCCGACGCCGCCGAGGCGATAGCCTTCATCGTTCCAAGCCAGCTCCTGGCTCTCGGCGACCAGGTGGGCCTCGACGCCGGCACCGCCTATCGCTCCGTTCGCGACGAGTTCCGCAAGGTCCGCGCGGTCGGCGCGACCGTCCGACGCCAGGGAAACGACACGATCGCGGAGTTGAACTTCCTCTTCCCATGAGTTACGCCGAGAACGAGTACCTCTTCACGTCTGAGTCCGTCACCGAGGGGCACCCCGACAAGATCGCCGACCAGATCTCCGACGGCGTGCTCGACGCCGTGCTGGCCGAGGATCCCTACGGCCGCGTGGCGTGCGAGACGCTCGTCAACACGGGCCTCGTGGTCGTGTCGGGTGAGATCTCGACCTCGACCTTCGTCGACATCCAGCAGGTCGCGCGCGACACCGTGCGCCAGATCGGCTACGTCGACGCCGACCTGGGCTTCTCGGCCGACTCGTGCGCGGTGCTCAACACGATCGACAAGCAGTCGCCGGACATCGCGCAGGGCGTGGACTCGGCCCACGAGGTCCGCACCACGGGCTCGCAGGACGACGAGCTCGACGTCGCGGGCGCCGGGGACCAGGGGATGATGTTCGGCTACGCGTCCAACGAGACGCCCGAGCTGATGCCGCTGCCGATCCTGATGGCGCACCGCCTCGCCGAGCGCCTGGCGGCCGTTCGCAAGGACGGCTCGCTGGACTACCTGCGCCCGGACGGCAAGACGCAGGTCTCTGTGCGCTACGCCGACGGCCGGCCGGCCGAGATCGAGAAGCTGCTGATCTCCACGCAGCATCGCGAGGGCGTCGATTCGCGCATCCCCGATGACCTCTGGGAGCAGGTCGTGCTCCCGACGCTGCCCGCCGAACTCTTCGACGCCGACAAGCTGCGCAAGTCCTTTCTCGTGAACCCGACGGGGCGCTTCGTGATCGGCGGCCCGGTCGGCGACTGCGGGCTCACCGGCCGCAAGATCATCGTCGACACCTACGGCGGCATGGCGCGCCACGGCGGCGGCGCGTTCAGTGGGAAGGACCCGTCGAAGGTGGACCGGTCGGCCGCCTACGCCGCGCGCTACGTCGCCAAGAACGTCGTCGCCGCCGGCCTCGCCGACCGCTGCGAGGTCCAGGTCGCCTACGCGATCGGCGTCTCGCACCCGGTCTCGGTGATGGTGGAGACCTTCGGCACCGAGCACGTCAGCCTGGCCACGATCGCCGGGCTGGTCGACCGGCACTTCGACCTGCGCCCGGGGGCCTTCCGCGAGTACCTGCAGCTGCACCGGCCGATCTACCAGAAGACCGCCGCCTACGGCCACTTCGGCCGAGAGGACCCGGACTTCAACTGGGAGCGGACCGACCGGGCCGACCAGCTGCGCTCCGAGGCCGGCCTCAGCGAGGCGACGGAGCCAGTCGCCTAGCCGGCGGATCCTCTGCGGCCAACCCCGGCGGGGCTACCGGGTCGGCGCCGCGACCTCAGCGTCCGAGGATGCGCCCCGCCGTGCGCATCGCCGACTCGGCGTTCGGCGGGCTCAGCGACGGCCCGGGACCACCAGCCCCGTTTCGTAGGCCGTGACCACGAGCTGGGCGCGGTCGCGGACGCCGAGCTTCATGAACAGGCGGGCGACGTGCGTCTTGGCGGTCAGCGGCGAGAGGACGAGCCGCTCGGCGATCTCGACGTTGGAAAGCCCCTGCCCGACGAGCGTCAGGACCTCGCGCTCGCGCGGCGTCAGCTCGTCCAGCTCGCCGGCGTCGGGGGCCGGCCCGCCGGTGCAGGCCTGGGCCACGAAGGCCTCGATCAGCCGGCGCGTGAGCCGCGGCGCGAGCAGCGCCTCCCCGGCGGCGACCACCCGGACGGCGTCGACGAGGTCCGCCGGCTCCATGTCCTTGAGCAAAAAGCCCGCCGCGCCGGCCTGCAGCGCGCCGAAGACGTACTCGTCGAGCTCGAAGGTGGTCAGCACGACCACGCGCGTGCCGGCGAGCGCCGGATCCCCGGTCAGTCGCGCCGTCGCGCGCACCCCGTCCGTGCGCGGCATCCGCACGTCCATGAGCACGACGTCGGGCTGGTGGCGGCGCGCGAGCTCGACCGCCTCCTCTCCGTCGGCGGCCTCGGCGACGACGCTGATGTCGTCCTCGGCGTCGAGCAGCGCCCGGAACCCCGCGCGGACGAGCGCCTGGTCGTCGGCGAGCTCGACGGTGATCACGCCGCCGCCCCGACGCCGGCCGGGCGGATCGGCAGCCGCGCGAGCACGCGCCATCCGCCGTCCGGCGCCGGGCCGGACTCCAGCGTGCCGCTCAGCGCCGCGGCGCGCTCGCGCATCCCGCGCACGCCGTTGCCCAAGCCGCCGCCGTCCGCGCCGGCGCCCGTGCCGTCGTCGACGACCTCGATGCGCACGCCGGCGTCCTCGCCCGCCACGCTGACGCGCACCGTCGAGGCCTGCGCGTGGCGCAGCACATTGGTCAGCGCCTCCTGCACGATGCGGTAGCCGGCGGCGTGCACGGCGGCCGGGACGCGCTCGAGCTCCTCGATGTCGAGCGTGACGCGGACGCCGGCGGTGCGCAGCCCGGCGGCGAGCTCGTCGAGGTCGTGCAGACCGGTGGCAGGGCCGACCGGCGCGGCGTTGTCATGGTCGCGCAGGACCCCGAGCGTCACCCGCAGGTCGGTCAGCGCCTCGCCGCTGGCGGCCTTGATCTTCCGCAGGGCCGACCGCGCCTGCTCCGGGTCGCCGTCGATCAGGTGCGCCGCGACGCCGGCCTGCACGTTGATGGCGACCATCGCGTGGGCGACGACGTCGTGGACGTCGCGCGCGATGCGCAGCCGCTCCTCGCCGAGCCGCCGCAGCGCCTCCTCCTCCCGCACGGCGACCGTGCGCTCGACCGCCTCGCGGCGGGAGCGGACGATGTCGCCGGCGGCGAGCGCGAGCAGGCAGAACGCGAAGTTGCGGACGACGATGCCGACGAGCTCGGCCGCGTCGTCGGCGAACGGCAGCACGCTGACGACCACGCACGGGACGACCGCGAGGCCGATCCACAGCGAGCGCCGGCGGTCGCCGCCCGCGGCGAGCTCGGCGAGGGCCACCATCGGGATGAGGACGACGGTGTTGGCGGGCTCGAGCTGCCACAGCACGAGCACGATGCCGGCGGTGAGCAGCGGCGCCAGCGCGACGAAGGGCAGGCGGGCGCGCAGGACGAGCGGCAGGCAGCCGACGACCGCCGCCAGCACCGCCACGATCGTCACGGGTGGCCCGTCAGCGGTCAACGCCGCGTCGAGGACGAGCAGCGGCGGGAGCACCCCGACCGGCAGCCAGGCCACGGCGCGGGCGTTGCGGGCGGGACGGGCGACCACGGTGGGCATCATCGTACGTGCGCCGAACCCCGCCTAGGAGGGCTGCTCGGCCGTGCGCGCCGGCAGCGCCGCCTCGCGCGGCCCGAGCCGTCCGTGCAGGCGGCGCAGGCCCGACGGGGCCCACCAGTTCCAGCGCCCGAGCAGCGCCATCAGTGACGGCACGAGCAGCGTCCGCACGACGAAGGCGTCGATCAGGACGCCGGTCGAGGTGGCGACGCCGATCTGCTGGATGAAGGAGATCGAGCTCGTGCTGAAGGCGCCGATCGCCACGGCGAGCAGGATCGCCGCCGCCGTGACGACGCGCCCGGTGCGGGAGAGACCGGCGGCGATCGCCTCGCGCTCCGGCGCCCCGCCGTCGCGCGCCTCCTTGATGCGACCGATCAGGAAGACCCCGTAGTCGGTCGAGAGCGCGAAGACGAGGGCGGCGGTCACGAGGAAGTCGCTCGGCTCGACGCCGCCGTTGGGCGTGTAGCCCAGCAGCCCGGTGAGGTGGCCGTGCTGGTAGATCAGCGTCAGCGGGGCGAGCGAGGCGCCGACCGTCAGCGCGTTCATGAGCACCGCTTTGACCGGCAGCACGACCGACCCCGTCATCAGCCACAGCACGAGGAGCGTCAGGCCGCACAGCAGGGCGACCGCGGGCAGCAGCCGCGAGCCGATCGCCGCCTGCTGGTCGACGAACTCGGCCGCGCTGCCGGCGACGCGGGCGTCGAACGGCGCCCGCAGGGCGCGGATGCCCTCCACGACGCGCTGGGCGGTCGGCCCCGCCGGGTCGCCGGCCGCCGTGGCGTCGAGCTGCCACGTGTCGCGGCCGAGCGAGCGCGGCGGCGCGACGCGCGCGACGCCGTCGAGACGCGCGACGCGGCCGGCGTAGGCCTCCACCTCGGCGCCGGCCGAGGCGGGGGCGGAGACCGCCACGACGACGGGCGCCTTCGCGGCTCCGTCCGCGTTGCCGTTGAGCGCGTCCGCGACCGTGCGGGCGCTCTTGTCCTTCGGGATCGCCGAGGCGTCGATCGCCGACCAGGTGGTGCCCAGCGACGGCAGCGCGACGGCGAGCATGGCCAGTGCGGTGACCGCGGCGACGACACCGGGACGGCGCATGACGGCGTGCGCGAGCCGGTGCCAGCGGTCGTGGGCGGCGGTCCCCGTCCGTCCGGGACGGGCGAGCTTCGCGCCCCAGAGGCCGAACAGCGCCGGGGAGACGACGAGCGCGGCGAGGGCGGCGACGACCGCGACGGTGGCGCCGGCGATGCCCATCGACTTGAGGAAGGCCTGCGGGAAGACCGTAAGCGTGATCAGCGCGCACGCGACGGTCGCGGCGGAGAAGGCCACGGTGCGCCCAGCCGCTGCCATCGTGGCGCGGATCGCCGCCGGCCCGGCGCCGCGGGCGTCGAGCTCCTCGCGGTAGCGGGTGACGAGGAACAGCGTGTAGTCGATCGCCAGCCCGAGCCCGAGGCCGATCACGAGGTTGAGGGCGAAGACGTTGAGCCCGTAGAAGTGGTTGATGGCCGCGAGGGCGAGGAAGGTCCCAAGCACCGTGGTGACGCCGACGACCAGCGGCAGCAGGGCTGCCCGGCCGCGGAAGAACAGCAGCGAGAGCAGGATCAGGAACGGGGAGGCGATCAGCTCGGCGCGCCCGAGGTCGGACGAGACCGTCTCCCCGATCTGGACGCTCGCGACGGCCGGGCCGCCGACGGTGACGTCGCGCCGGCCGGCGAACGCATCGAGCGCGTCCTGCGCCGCCGCATCGTCGTCTGCGGTGGCGCGCAGCGTCGCGGTGACGAGCGCCTGCCCGCCGGCCTGGCCCGGCGTCGCGGTGCGGACGACGCCCGGGACGCGGGCGAGCCGGCCGGCGACGGTGTCGAGGCGCGCGCGCGACGGCGCGTCGACCAGGAGCACGATGCCGGCGTCCGCCTGCGTCCCGGTGGCGGCCTCGACCCGCTCGATGGCCACCTCCGAGTCGGCGCCGGGGGCGACGAAGCCGCCGGAGGCCTTCAGCGCCCCGGCGACCGGGCCTCCGAGGACCCCGGCGACGACGGCGAAGAGCAGGACGGCGAGGAGGGTGCGGCGCGGATGGGCCCAGAGGCGGCGAGCGAGCATGCGACGATCGTCGCCGAGGCGCGGCCGTCGCGCATCGGCTCCGGGGAGGCACTTCGCCGGCGCCCGTACATCCCCGGGAGTACGCCGGCCGCCGAGCCTTTCGTCGCCGGGCGAAGCGATTCGCCTGCACACTGCGTGGGGATGGTCAACCGTCAAGGAGGTCACCCGTGAAGACCGCCACGAGCGCGGCCGCCTCCTCGCGCCGGGTGGTGCTGGTGGTGATGTGCGTCGGCTACTTCCTGGTGCTGCTCGACGTGACGATCGTCAACGTCTCGCTGCCGAAGATCGCCGCGGGGCTGGGCGCCGGCGTGAGCGGCCTGCAGTGGGTCGTCGACGGGTACGCGCTCGCGCTGGCGGCGCTATGCTCGGCGCCGGCACCGTCGGCGACCTGCATGGCCACAAGCGCACGGTCCTGTTCGGGCTCGCGCTGTTCGGCCTCGCCTCGCTGGGCTGCGGGCTGGCGCCCACGACCGCCGTCCTGGTGGGCTTCCGGGTGCTCCAGGGCGTCGGGGCCGCGCTGATGCTGCCCGGCACCCTGGCGGTGATCACGCGCGCCTACCCGGGCCGAGAGCAGGCCAAGGCGATCGGCATCTGGGCAGGCATCGGCAGCGCCGCCCTTCCCGCCGGGCCGCTGCTGGGCGGCGCGCTCACCCAGGCCATCGGCTGGCGCGCGGTGTTCTTCATCAACGTGCCGATCGTCGCGGTCGCGGTCGCAGTCGCCGCGCGGGCGGTGCATGAGAGCGCCGAACCGCAGACCCGCCGCCTTGACCTCGCGGGCGTCGTGCTCGGCGGTGCGCTGCTCGCCGCCGTCACCTTCGCGTTCATCCAGGGCGGCCACGCCGGCCTCGGGGTGCCCGTGCTGATCGCGATCGTCGCCGCGATCGCGCTGGCCGTGGCCTTCGTCGCGGTCGAGGGCTCGCGCGAGCAGCCGATGCTGCCGCTCGCGCTGTTTCGTCGCCCGGTGTTCTCGACCGCCAACGCGGTCGCCGGCGCGATGAACCTCGCCACGCTCGGTCTGCTGTTCGTGCTCACCCTCTACCTGCAGGACGCCTCTCGTTTGCGCGCGAGCTGCGCGCCCGCCTCAGCGATCGTGACCCCAACGGCTCCCAGCGCCACCGCCCGGCGGCGCGTTGGCTCGGTGATGTCGTAGTGATCGACCCAGGGCCTGCCGGGCTTCGATTGGAAGCGCGAGCGCCTGAGTCCAAGCACGGTCGCGAACGCATGCAGCTCCGCGGCGGTGTCGGCTGTGAGATGGCACCAGAGTCGGTCGCGGTGCTCCCAAACCGGATCATCGACGTAGACGGCCATCAGCACCCCTGCGTAGATCGCACCCGACACATCCATCCTGCTCGCCACCTCGCTGCCGACGCAGCTCGCCGGAGACGTCGAGCGATCCTACCGGGGCATCGACTGGGCCTCGCATCCCAAGGACGAGATGGAGCAGCGTCGCCGCCATCGCTCGCCGGCGGCAGCCGGTCCGCGATGTGGGCGGGCGGTTGGATGCGGGCGAACGCTTGACCGATCGACATCGCCGCGGCTACGGTTGCCCTCGCTGACCTGCGATGAGGAAGTGACGTAGGCAATGTCCAAGCCCGACGCGGCGCAGCTGATCCCCGGGATCGCGCTGGGGCTGATGACGCTCATCCTGGCGATCGTCGGCCGGAAGGATCTCGTGGCGGCGGACGACGGGTCCTATTCGCGCCCCGATGGAATCCAGCGGCAGGTCACGCGCGGATCGGTCATCCCGTTCAGCGAGGCTGAGGCGGCTGGCTCGCTACCCATGAGAAAGGTGCGCCGCAGCGCGCTGGGCGCGATCCTCGGCGGCGCCGACCACCGGACGTCCACTTCGAAAACGGTGGTCCTCGCCTGGACGCTCGCGGTGGCGTTCGGTTTGCTGTCGCTCGTGGTCGCCGCCGTGCTGGGCGACCACGGACCGTGGGATCTGCAAGTGGATCGAGGTCTGCAGGGGGAGTACCTCATCGTGCTCGGCGGCCCGTTCGCGGCAGCGGTGCTGGCGCGGTACGCGACCGCGACGCAGGCCGAGACGAAGTCCGATGGCCCGGTCGGGGAGGCCGGACCCGCCCAGTTGCTCACCAATGACCACGGGGACGTCGATCTCGGCGACTTTCAGTATGTCCTGTTCAACGTGATCGGGTTGGTGTTCTTCTTCGGGGACTTCATCGGGGACCTGGGCCATGGGTTCCCCGACCTCCCGCTGATCCTGACCGGGCTCATGCTGACCTCGACCGGGGGATACGCCGCCAAGAAGCTGCTGGCGCAGGCCACGCCGACGCTCATCTCGGTCCTCCCCGCGGCCGCCGCTCCAAACGGCAGCGTCCAGATCTTCGGCATGAACCTCGACGTGCCCGCCGTGGACTCCGCGACCAGCCAGCCGATGATCGCGACGGTGCTGTTCGGGCCGCTCGCGGCGGCCGTCACCGCTCACGACATCGTGCTCGGCAACAATCGCCTCACCGTCACGGTCCCCGCGGACGCCCAGCCCGGATCGGCTCCTGTCAGCGTCGCGCGCGCCGACGGCGTGAAGGCGCGGGACGCCAACGGCGTCGGCGTGCTCGCGTTCGAGATCCTTCCGACCACGACGTCAGACAGTCGGGCGTAGCTCCGCGCGACTCGGCGCGCGGGTGACATCGGAGCCGCGGATCGCGACTCTAAATGAGGATGGCTGAAAGCGATCGATCCCTGGTGGCGCGCGCGCGTAGAGGCGACACTGCCGCGTTCGGCATCCTCCTGGAGCGCCATCACGCGCCCGCCCTGCGCGCCTGCGCCCGGACGCTCGGCGATCGCGGGCTGGCGCGCGACCTCGTCCAGGACGCGGCGCTCGTAGCGTGGCTTCAGCTCGAGCGCCTGCGCGATCCCGCGCGGTTCGGTGCGTGGCTGGCAGGGATCGCGCGGACGCTGGCACTGCGCGCGCTGCGCGAACGGGGGATCAGCCGCGAGCAGCTCACGCATGACGGCGTGTTGCCCGAGCCGGTCGCCGACACGCGTGACCAGCCGATCGAGCGACTGCTGGCGGCCGAGCGCGCGGCGGAGCTCAGACGAGCGATCGCGACGTTGCCGCCCGGCCAGCGCGAGGCGCTGGTGCTCTTTCACCTCGCCGACCTCCCGCAGGAGTCGATCGCCCGGCGCCTCGGCACCCGCTCGGGAGCCGTCCGAACCCGATTGCACAAGGCGCGCGCGACCCTGCGTACGCGCCTGACTCCCACCACCGACAAGCCACAGGAGGCAACAATGCCCCATACCGCCGCCGTACCGGCTCGCATCGTCGACGTTCGCCGCACGCCGGCCGGGCGGCACGTCGTCGTGCTCGCCGCGGCAGACGCCGAGCTGCCGATCTGGGTCGGCGCGCCCGAGGCCGAAGCGCTGGCAGGCTGCCTGCAGGACGTCGAGCTCCCGCGACCCAACGCCCACGCGCTCGCACTCGCGCTGGTCGTCAGTTGCGCGCGCGCGATCGCCTCGGTGCGAATCACGCGCCTCGACGAGGCCGTCTTCTACGCCGAGGTGCGGCTCGACGATGGCACCGCACTCGACGCGCGCCCAAGCGACGCCCTCGTGCTCGCCGTCATCGCCGGCGCCCCGATCGAGATCGATCAGGCCGTCCTGGACGCCACGCGCCTCCCACCCCCGACGAATACGCGGACGACCTGGCCCTGGCGCCACAGGGCGGCGCAGCCGCACTCGCCGAGGAGCTTCAAGACGGCCTCGCGAACCGGGCTGCCGAGCTCGCGCGGATCAGGGATCGCCACTGAACGCCCGCTCAGTCGACCGCTCGACTGGCTGTGGAGCTTCCCGGCTACGCCGAGCGCGGCACCAGGGTCGTTTGCGCCAGGCGCTCGCGCATGACGCGGACGGCCTCGGGGTTGATGTCCATCAGCAGGTGGCGGCGGCCGAGCTTGGCCGCGACGGCGCCGAGCGTGCCCGCGCCGGCGAACGGATCCAGGCACAGATCGCCCGGCCGCGTCGAGGCCTGGACCATCCGGCGCAGCACCCCTTCGGGCTTCTGCGTCGGATAGCCCGTCTTCTCCGTGCCGGTGGGGGAGACGATCGTGTGCCACCAGACAGAGGTCGGCAGCTTGCCCCGCGCGACCTTCTCGGCGGTCACGAGGCCGGGCGCCATGTACGGCTCGCGATCGACGGCCTCGGAGTCGAAGTGGTAGCGGGCTGGATCCTTGACGTAGACGAGGATCGTGTCGTGCTTCTGCGGCCAGCGGCGCTTGGACTTGGCGCCGTAGTCGTAGGCCCAGATCAGCTCGTTGAGAAAGCACTCGCGGCCGAAGAGCTCGTCGAGCAGCAGCTTGCAGTAGTGCGCCTCGCGGTAGTCGATGTGGAAGTACAGGGTGCCGGTCGCGGTGAGCAGGCGGCGGCACTCGGCCAGGCGCGGCTCGAGGAACGCGAGGTAGTCGTCGAAGCTGTCGCGGTAGGAGGAGGCCTCGAGCAGCTCGGTGCGGTAGCGGCGGCCGCCGAATCCGGTGCGGTCGCCGCTTGCGTCGGCCACGGTGCGCATGCCCCGCCGGGCCTGGGTGATGCCGGTGTTGAAGGGCGGGTCGAGGTAGATCAGCTGGGCGACCTCGTCGGGCTGCTCGCTCATCAGCGGCAGGTTGTCGCCCTCGAGGATCACCGCCGACGACACTAAGGGGTCCCGAGGTCAGAACGGTGGCGGTGGGAGGACCGAGTCGGGTCCCCTGCGACCGTTACGCTCGCCGGTCGTGATCGCCCGGATCGAGCCGCTGACGACGACCCGCCGCGTGAGCGGGCCGTTTGACTACCGGCTCCCCGCCGCGGCGGTCGAGGTCGGCTCCGTGGTGCGGATCCCGTTCGGGCGTCAGCGCCTCGACGGCGTGGTCACCGGCTTCGCGCCGGTCTCCGAGGTGGCCGAGGAGCGCCTCGTGGCCCCGACGGCGGTCCGGCCGCAGTCCGTGCCCGCCGAGCTCGTGGACTGCGCGCTGTGGATGGCGGCCGAGTATTGCTCGACGCCCGCGCGGGCGCTCTCGCTCGTGCTGCCGCCGCCGGGGCGGCCGAAGACGGAGCTGTGGGCGTCCGCGACGGCGCCGGCCGCCGCGGCCGAGCGGCTCACCGACCGTCAGCGCGCGGTGCTGGCCCGGCTGCCCGGCCCGGCGGGCGCGGACCTCGCCGTGCTGCGGCGCCTGGAGGGGCGCGGCCTCGCGAGCGTCGAGCCCCGGGTGCGCCGCCGCGTGCCGCCGCAGCGTCCTGTGGCCGACCGCGCCGTGGCGCTGACGGCCGAGCAGGAGACCGTGCTCGCCGCGCTTGAGCCCGGCGGCTCGCAGCTGTTGCACGGCGTCACCGGCTCCGGCAAGACCGAGGTCTACCTGCGCGCGGCCGAGCGGGCGCTGGCGGCCGGCCGCGGCGTGATCGTGCTCGTCCCGGAGATCGCGCTGACGCCGCAGACGGTGGCGCGCTTTCAGGCCCGCTTCGGCGACACGGTCGCGCTGCTGCACTCCTCGCTGTCGGAGGGCGAGCGCTTCGACGAGTGGCTGCGCCTGCGCCGCGGCGAGGCGCGCATCGCGGTCGGGCCCCGCTCGGCCGTCTTCGCCCCGGTGTGCGACCTCGGGCTGATCGTCGTCGACGAGGAGCACGACGCGTCCTATAAGCACGAGGGCGACCCGCGCTACGACGCGCGCCTCGTGGCCCGCTGGCGCGCCGCGTACACCGGCGCGGCGCTGCTGTGCGGGACGGCGACGCCGCGGCCGGAGACCTGGCGTGAGCTGCCGCATCTGTCCCTCTCAAAGCGCGTCGACGGCCAGCGTCTGCCGCCCGTGCAGGTCGTCGACATGCGCGGCTCGCACCATCCGCTGCACCCGGACACGCAGCGCGCGCTGGCCGAGGTCGCCGCCGCCGGCCGCAAGGCGATCGTCCTGCTCAACCGGCGCGGGTGGTCGAACTTCCTCACCTGCCGCGACTGCGGCAGGGTCTGGACCTGCCCGAACTGCGACGTGGCGCTGGTCCTGCACCGCGCCGCCGGCGCGGTGGTCTGCCACCACTGCGGCCACCACGAGCCCGCGCCCGCGCGCTGCGGCGACTGCGGCTCGCTGGCCGTCGCGCGCCACGGCGCCGGCACCGAGCGCCTGGAGGCCGAGCTCGCCGAGACGCTGGACATCGCGGTCTTCCGGCTGGACGCGGACAGCGGCGCCACCAAGGACGGGATCCCGCGCTTGCTCGCCGCCTTCCAGGCGGCGCCCAGCGGGCTGCTGGTCGGGACCCAGCTCGTCGCCAAGGGCCACGACTTCCCCGACGTGACGCTCGGGGTCGTCGTCGACGCCGACCAGACGTTGCGCTTCCCCGACTTCCGCGCCGAGGAGCGGACGTTCGCGATCGTGGCGCAGCTCGCCGGGCGGGCCGGCCGGGGGCCGGGAGGCGGAAAAGTGATCGTGCAGACGCTGACGCCGGAGGCGACGTCGATCGTCCACGCCGCGCGCCACGACGCCGGCGCGTTTTTGCGCGAGGAGCTGCGGCGCCGCGAGGCGCTGCGCTACCCGCCCTTCGCGGACCTGATCCGGATCGTCTGCACGGCGCCCGACCTCGCCCCGGCGGCGGAGGCCGCGAGCGCCATCGCCGCGGCCGTGGCGGTCGCGGAGACCGAGCTGCTCGGGCCGGCCCCGCTGTTTCGCCTGCGCAACCGCGAGCGCGTCCAGCTGATCGTCAAGACGCGCCGCCGGGCGGCGGCCGTGGCGGCCGTCGGCGCGGCCGTCGAGGCCGCCGCCAGCCACCGTGCCTACAAGTCGGTCGCCCTCTCCGTGGACGTCGACCCGCAGTAAGATTGAACCTCATGACCGACGAGCCCGTGGAGGTCGAGGAGGAGCCCGAACGCCCGCCCGCTCTGGATCCCGAGACGCGCGCGCGCCGGGACGCCGCACTGCGGATGGTGCGCAAGTACGGCGACCCCGTGCTGCGCGCCCGGGCGCTGGCGATCGACCGCTTCGACGAGCGCCTGGTCGAGGAGACCCAGCGCATGGCGGACGTCATGCACGACTCGCTGGGGATCGGCCTGGCGGCGACGCAGGTGGGCGTGATGCACCGCGTGCTCGTCTACCGCGTCGAACCGGACGCGGCGGTGGCCGTCCTGGTCAACCCGGAGATCGAGTGGCGCTCCTTCGAGGAGGAGGTCGCCGAGGAGGGCTGCCTGTCGCTGCCCGGCGTCCTGGTCGAGGTCGAGCGGCCGGTGTACGTGCGCGTCAAGGGCCGCGACGAGCGCGGCGACGCGCTGCTGATCGAGGCCTCCGGGCTCGAGGCCCGCGTCCTGCAGCACGAGGTCGACCATCTCGACGGCGTCCTGATCCTCGACCGCACCGCGCGCAGCCAGCGCAAGGAGGCGATGAAGGCCCTCCGCGAGCGCCTCGCGGAGGAGGAGCAGCGCCGGGCCGCGTAGTGCGGACGGTCTATCTCGGAACCTCGGACTTCGCGGTCGCGGTGCTCGAGCGCCTCGTCGCCAGCGAGCACGAGGTGGGCCTCGTCGTCACCCGCCCGGACCGCCGCAAGGGCCGCGGCCAGCGGACCTCGCCGCCGCCCGTCGCCGACGCCGCCCGCGCGCTCGGCCTCGATCTGCTGCAACCCGCCGACCTGCACGCGCCCGAGGCGCTCGAGGCGATCGCCGCCGCCGCGCCCGGGGCGCTCGTGGTGTGCGCGTACGGCGCGCTGATCAAGGAGCCGCTTTTGAGCGGCTACGAGATCTTCAACGTGCATCCGTCGCTGCTGCCGCGCTGGCGCGGCGCGGCTCCGCTGGAGCGCGCGATCATGGCCGGCGACGCGGAGACCGGCGTCGCGATCATGCGCCTGGAGGCCGGGCTGGACGCCGGGCCCGTCTGCCTGCGCCAGCGCGAGGCGATCGCCCCGGACGACGACTACGGCACCCTCGCCGCCCGGCTTCAGGAGCTCGGCGGCGACCTGCTCGTGCGCGCGCTGAGCGAGTGGCCGCCGTTCGTCGAGCAGCCCGAGGCCGGCCTCACCTACGCGGAGAAGATCGGGCCGGAGGATCGCCTGCTCGACCCCGCCGCCCCGGCCGCGCAGCGCGTGCGCGTCGTACGGGCGCTGCGGCCCCACATCGGTGCGCGCCTGGCGCTCGGAGGCGGCGAGCTCCTCGGCGTCTGGAACGCGCGCGTCGCGGTGCAGGACGCCGACCCGCGGCTCGTCGTCGCGGGCCTCGAGCTGCTCGAGGTCCAGCCCGCGGGCGGGAAGCGGATGGCGGCCGCCGCATGGGCGCGCGGTCGTGGGTCGGCGCACTAGGAGCGCGCTGATACGCGATGCCGCCGACGTCAACGACGTCGACCGGTGCGTCGAGCAGCTCCAGGCGGCCGGGACGCCAACCCTGCGACAGGCGAGAACATGTCCTGGAGCGAGCGCGGCGCCTACGTGGCCCACCCCGAGGGAACCCCCGTCGCGGCCGCTGGGCCTCAAGTCGCGTAATCATCCGATCGGCCCGCGGGACGGCTTCTGAGCGGGGTGCGGGCGGCGACCGCCGACGACGCGACACCTTCGCCGCATGGCCGGCTGCCACGCTGCGCGACGACGTGACCGTCGTCCGCGCGGTCGATGCCTACGCGGCGCTGTGCAACATCGACGTCTACCGCGAGCTCATCGACGAGCGCCAGTGGACCCCCGACCAGGTCCAGGCCGGGTGGACCACCACCCTCACGCTGACCCTCCTCGCATGATGCGCAACCAGCCCTCCGCGGGAGGAGGCAGTCGCCCCTACCTGCGCCGTGCGCCGGAGCAATCGCTGTTGCGGGCGGAGCACGTCGTAGGCCCATGATGCGAGGGTGGTCGGGTGGTGCTCTGGACGGTTCGGGGCTGTTCGGGGGCGAAGTCGTCGCGCAGCCCGGCCGACATGCCGATTACGGCGTCGACGAGGCCGCTCACGCCGGATCGGCGCAGGATCTCGTCTGGGATGCGCTCGGCGCGCAGCGGATGACCGGTGGCGGCAGAGACGATCTCGGCAGCCTGCGGCCAGGTGAGATCGGCGGGCCCGTGGACGGCTTGCGCAAGCCGATCCTCAACCGAGACACCACATGGTAGCGCTACCGATACCGCTACCATCGAGCCGGTATGCCGGCGCTTCACGTTCGGAACCTGCCGGAATCGGTGGTGACCGCCCTCCGCGAGCGGGCTGCCAGGCACGGCCAGTCGATGCAGCAGGAGATCCGTCAAATCCTGGAGGCGGCTGCGCAGGCGTCACCCCCTCGCGAGCCTCCCGAGCCGGTCCGCCTGACCACCGTGCGCACTGCGGTCACCTCCACGTGGGACCGGGAGGAGATATATGGCGACGCCGGCCGCTGACCGGGCCGTCCTGGACACGAACGTGCTTCTCGCGGCAACTGACGAGGCACGCCGAGAGCACGAGCACGCGATTGCAGCCATCAATGTCTGGCCTGCGTCCGGCTTGGTGCTCTATACCAGCGGGCAGATCTTGCGAGAGTACCTCGCAGTGGCCACGCGCCCGGTCGGCAGGAACGGGCTCGGCATGCCGCGGCCTGACGCGATCGCCAACGTGCGAGCGTTGCGGGCGCGACTGAACCTGCTGGTCGAAGACGCCAAAGTGAGCGACCGCCTGCTGGGGCTACTCGAGGCGATCGAGTGCGCGGGCAAACAGGTCCATGATGCGAACCTTGTCGCGACCATGCTCGTGCACGGCATCGACACCCTCGTCACCATGAACGTTGATGACTTCACCAGATTCGCAGATCACGTGCACGTGGCCGGCCTGCGTCCATAAGGCACTGCGCCATCCGTCGTATCCGGAACGCCAGGTCACTCAAGCCACAGCGAGCGTCCCATCATCTCAGGCGATCGCTCAACGGGCGGTTGAGCCGGGTGCCGGCGTGCACTTCAGCGATTCGGTGCTACAGTGTCGCACATGGAGGTCGGCGTCCGAGAGCTTCGCAACGACACCGCTCGTGTCATCGACACGGTCCGCGCCGGTGAACGTGTGACGCTGACCGTGCGCGGCGAGCCCCTGGCCGACATCGTTCCGCACGGCGGCCGCGTCCGGTGGCTGGCGGGAGCCGCTCTGCGAGATCAGCTCACGCGGCGCGCCGCGGACCCCGCGCTGCGCGACGACCTGGACGAGCTCGCCGGCCAGACCCTCGCCGACCTCTGACCTCGGGACTGCTCGACACCTCGGTGTTCATCGCCCGCGAGGTCGAGCGACCGCTCGGCCAGGTGCCCGAGCGCGTGGCGGTGTCGGTCATCACGATTGGCGCGCTGGAGCTGGGCGTGCTCGCCGCGGTCGACGAGACGGTTCTGGCCAGACGTGCCGACACCCTCGCCCTCGCGCGCGAGTTCGATCCGATTCCGGTCAGCGAGCCGGTGATGACGGCGTGGGCACGGCTGGTGATGGACTGCCGCCGCGCAGGAGTGCACCGCATCGTCAGGCTCAGCGACGCGCTGATCGCGGCCACCGCCATCGCACACGGCCTGCCAGTCATCACACAGGACGAGGACTTCAGCCAGATCGCGAGCGCACACGCCATGCTGCGCGTCATCAAAGCCTGAACCGCCCACCAAAGCATCACCGCCAGGCGCGCGCCGCGGCCATCGCGCCGAAGTCCTCCTCGGGCGGTATGCGGGTGTAGCCGTCCGCGATCGCCGCGTCGATGCCGCCCCGCCGCCGCGCAGCCAGGAGCCCTGAGCTTCGCCCTTGAGTGCAGGCCCTGGCGGACCTCCTCGGCGTAGCGCTCGTGGTCGAGCTCCATGAGCCGGACGAGCACCTCCTGGCGCGGGGTGCCGGTCGTCTGGTTCGGCCGCGTCCAGACGAGCGTCCAGCGCGCCCGTCAGTGACGAGCCCGAGCGGCGTCTGAGTCGCCTTGGCCAGCTCGGCGGCGCGGTCGACCGGGCTCGCCGCCCACGCCTCCCCCGGAAGCGGGCGGTCCAGCCGGGGTGCCCTCGGGGTGGGTGCGGACGAGCAGCACGGGCGGCCCGCCCTCGCGGCTGTGGTCGTGGACGACGAAGGACGGCCGCAGGGTGACGCCGTGCTCGGCGACGCGATGGGAGGGGTCGGCGTCCGTCGCCTCTGCGACCGCGTCGCGCAGCTCGAGGACCTCGTCGAGCACCCACCGCACCCAGCGCGCCTGCAGCTCGGGCGCGTCGCGCCACTCGTCGCAGGCGAGCGACAGCCACTCGGCGTGATGGGCCTCCATCGACGGGCGCGTGGGGCGTGGCACGCCGGGCCGGCTCAAATCAAGGGGTCGCGAGATCGAAGGCCGAGATCTGACCAGCGTGCGAAGTCGCGATCACGACTGCAGAGCTCCAGGCCGTGTTCGATCGCGATGGCGGCGAGGTGGGCATCGGTCACGAGGCGCGCGGACGGCTGCGCGCCGAGCAGGCCTTGGAGGAGCTCCAGATGACGCGGACCCGGCTCGGGGGTCCAGGTGCAGGGCCGCGAGAACCAGGAGCCGACGATCGCGAGGGCCTCGCCGATCGGCAGTGGCCGCTCCCAAGCCCGCGCATGGCCGGCGACTCGCACGAAGCCCGTGATCGCCGCCCAGTGCAATCCGACCCGAGCCGTCCCCGAGAGGTGATCCTGCAGCCAGGAGTGTGCAGCCTGGTGATCGCGTGCCGCGGTCATGGTGGCGTCGACGAGCAGGTTCACGTCGACGAGGATCACGCTCGGCGCCTCAAGGCACGAGCGTCGTCGTCGTCGTCGAGGAGCTCCTTGAGCGCGCGCGGGTCGGCGATCAGCGCGCGCCCCGGATTGAACGTCGGCAGCTCGTACGCCGCGTCTCGCGTCCCTGAGCCCTGAGCGTCAGCGGCAAGGCCCGCACGGAGGAGATCGTTCACTTCTCGCCGCAGTCCGGTTCCCCGTTCGGCGCGGCGGCGCTCGAGCGCCGCCGCCACGTCGTCGTCGAGTGTCAGCGTCGTCCGCATCAGTGGAGCATACCTACAGCATCACGACATCAGCACGATGATGCAGGTAGCGGCGGTCGGGGTAGCGGCTCATGCTGCGAGTCGCACTCCGTAGTTTGCGAACGCGCCGTCACGGGTGAGCACGCTGAGGTCGTCCTGGAGCGCGTGGGCGATCAGGACGCGATCAAATGGATCGGCGTGGTGGCGTGGCAGTTCAGCGGCCGCTTCGAGCAGGGACGCAGAGACAGCGAGTATGCGGAACTCGGCAGCGAGCACGACGCTCAGATTGCGTGGCGCTCGCAGCCGTCCCGCCTGGCGCTTGATCGCCACCTCCCAGACCGAAATCGGGCTCAGGCAGCGCTCGGTCGCGGGGTCGATCATCAGCGCTCGCTCTCGGTCTGTGAGGTGCCCTGGATCCCCGAGTGCCCACAGGGCGATGTGCGTGTCGACCAAGACGGCGCTCACGCGGAGTAGGGCTCAAACTCGGTCAGCGGCTCATCGAAGTCGGGGCCGAGCTCGATCTCTCCCGCGAGCATTCCGAGGCGAACCGGGGCATGCTCGGCGCTGATCGCGACGAGCCGTGCCGCCGGCGCGCCGTTGCGAGCGATGATGACCTCCTCGCCGCTCTCCGCGGCAGCGACCAGCTCGCTGAGCTTCGTCTTTGCGTCGTGCATGTTCACCTGCATAGCTAGGAGCCTAGCTAACACGAGCACAACCTCAACCCAACGCACCGCCGGAGCAATGGGCATGGGTCTCGCCCAAGCCCGTGACATACCTCCAAGCAGCATCGTCTGCTGGCACGAGTACGAACCGGCCGTGGCGTCAACACCGAACCACCGTCCGCCTCGCAGCACGGCCTGGTGACCGCAGCCCCGCCGACAGCGCTCCTTGCAACGGGCTAGGCCTGCGGTTCTGCACGCGCAGCGACCGCCTCGGAGCGGCGCGCGGTCGTCCGCGAGGCATTCGTGGATAGGGCATCTATTTGATGCCGAATCTGCGACTCCCGCCCCGGTCGCAGTGATCGCCCGCGCACTCTCCGCTGCCGCCGGCTGATCGTGCCGCCCGTCCGTAGCCTGAGATCCCGATGCCTGCCCGGCCCATCTCCCCGGCACGGGCGACCGCCTTCGCCGTGCTGCTGCGCGTCTTCGAGGACGGCGCCTGGGCCGACCGCGCGCTCGTCGGCGAGGCCGCGCGCCGCGACCTGGATCCGCGCGACCGCGCCCTCGCGACGCAGCTGGCCTTCGGAACGGTCCAGCGGGCCGCGACGCTCGACCACCTGATCGAGGCGCTGGCCGGCCGCAAGCCCTCGAAGCTCGACGCGCCCGTGCGCGCCGCGCTGCGCCTCGGGCTCTACCAGCTCGCCTACCTGGAGCGGGTGCCCGACCACGCCGCCGTGACGGAGTCCGTCGAGCTGGCCAAGGCGGCCAGCCCGCGCGGCGCCGGCCTGGTCAACGCCGTCCTGCGCCGCGCGACGCGCGAGGCGGCCCCGCTGCTCGCTGGGCTCGGCGACGAGACCGCGGAGCAGGCGGCGCTCAAGCACTCCCATCCGGCCTGGATCGCCCGGCTGTGGTTCGACGCGCTGGGCGCGGAGGCCGCGCGCGAGCTGCTGGCGGCCGGCAACCGGCCGCCGGAGCCGGCCCTGCGCGTCAACACGCTCAAGACGCAGCCGGCCGCGCTCGCCGCCGCGCTGGGCGTCCCGAGCCACGGCGCGCCCGGCCTGCCGGAGGCGCTTGTGCTCGACGCGCCCTTCGACGCCCACGGCTCGCCGCTGCACGCCGAGGGGCACTACATGCCGCAGTCGCGGGCGGCGCAGGCCGTTGCGCGCGTGCTCGACCCCCAGCCCGGGGAGCGGGTCCTGGACCTGTGCGCGGCGCCCGGCGGCAAGACGACCCATATTTCGGCGCTGATGGGCGCCGAGGGCGAGATCGTCGCCGTCGAACGCGACCGCACCCGCGCCGGGCAGCTCGCCAACACCGCCGCGCGGATGGGCGCCGCGAACGTGCAGGTGCGTCACGCGGACGCCGCCGGCGTCGACGAGCCCTCAAGCTATGACCGCGTGCTCGTCGACCCGCCGTGCTCGGACCTCGGCACGCTGGCCCTGCGCCCGGACGCCCGCTGGCGCAAGCAGCCCGGCGATCCGCGGCGCCTGGCCGCCGTCCAGGGCGCGATCCTGCGCGCCGGGGCGGCCGCACTGGCGCCCGGGGGGACGCTCGTGTACTGCACGTGCACGATCTCGCCGGCCGAGAACGAGGACGTCGTGACGGCGTTCCTCGCCGAGCGCCCGGCCTTCGAGGCGGTGCCGGCGCGGCTTTCCGACCTGGTTGTCTGGGAGCATCCGTCTGTGCCCCGCTTCATGCAGACGCTGCCGCACCGCGACGGCACCGACGGGTTCTTCGTCGCCAAGCTGGTCAGGCGCTGATGGACGAGCCGGTCGACCTCGGGCCGGTCTGTCCGAGCTGCCACGAGCCGTGGCTGCGCCCGAGCAACCTCCCGGGCCGGTATAAGTGCGTGAACTGCTTCTCGCGCTTCGAGCTGCGCTCCGTCTGCCCGAACTGCGGGGAGCACTCGACGATCGTCCGTATGTCCAACACCGCCCTGTACATGTGCAACAGCTGCCAGAGCTCCATGCTGGCCCCGATATGACCTGGTCCGGCCTCGCCCCCTCCATTTTGTCTTCCGACTTCGCCCGTCTCGGCGAGCAGGTCGACGCCGTGCTCGACGCGGGCGCGACGGTGATCCACGTCGACGTCATGGACGGCCACTTCGTGCCGCCCATCACGATCGGGCCGCTGATCGTCGACGCCATCGCCGAGCGCGTGCACGACCGCGGGGCGGTCGTCGACGTGCACCTGATGATCGAGCGCCCCGAGCGCCACGTCGAGGCGTTCGTGAAGGCCGGTTCCGACGGGATCACCCTGCACGCCGAGGCCACGCCGCACGTCCACTACGCGCTGCAGCAGGTGCGCGAGGCGGGCTGCCGCGCGGGCCTGGCGCTCAACCCGGGCACGCCGGCCGAGGCGATCACGCCGGTCCTGGACGACCTCGACCTCGTCCTGTGCATGACCGTCAATCCCGGCTGGGGCGGGCAGCCGTTCATCGCGAGCTCCCCCGCGAAGGTGCGCCGGCTCGCCGAGCTCGTGCCCGACGGGGTGATCATCGAGGTCGACGGCGGCGTCGACGAGGACACGGTGGGCGCCTGCGCCGAGGCCGGCGCGACGCTGTTCGTCGCGGGCTCGGCGATCTTCGGGCGCCCCGATCCTGGGGATGCCCTGCGCGCTATCGCTGCGCGCTCCCACCCTTGAAGTCGCTCGCCAGCACGTGCGGGAGCTCGGCCGTCTGGCCCTTGAACGCGTACGGGCTCTGGACCACGCAGCCCGGGTCGCTCTGACGGGTCGGCTTGTGCTGGCCGCCGGCCGCGTTGCAGTCCCAGTTGGGCAGGATGTCGAAGCCCTGGCGGGACGAGTTGAAGTTCAGCGCGTCCGGCGCGAAGTACGTGTTGCCGCGGTTGTCGCGCGAGCGCGTCGGGGCGACCAGGGTCTGCGAGCCGGCGACGATCAGCTGCGGCAGGACGTGGCCGTTGGAGCCGGGGTGAGTCGTCGAGGACCTGCCCCGCAGGGCCCAGCCCGGTATCGAGAGGAAGTTGGAGACCGTGCCCTGCTGGAGCTGCAGCCACTGCAGGATCGGGTTGAGCTGGGCGAGGAACGGGCCCGTGGCGTCGAGCGCCGGGCGCACGCCGCGCAGGACGCTGGAGAGCGCGGGCAGGCCGGTCTCCGATTGCCGGATGACGGCCGGCAGACTCGTGAAGAAGGTCGTCAGGTCAGGTGACGCCCGGCGCAGGTCGGCGAGCGTCGGGCGCAGGTCGCGCGCGACCGGGCCGAGGTCGTCGATCAGCGGCTTGGTGTCGACGGAGAAGCGCTGAAGGCGCGCGAGCGTCGTGCGCGACTCGCGCAGGAACGTCGGCAGGATCTGGATCGACGTGGCGAGCGCCTCCTTCTGAGACGCGGTCGCTTGCAGCCAGTCCGAGCTGTCGGCGAGGAACGCGCGCAGCTGGCCCTCGTCGCGGGTGAGGCCCTCGAAGACGTTGCCGGTGTTCTTGACGAGGTCCTGCAGCGTCGCGGCGTTGCGGTCGAGGACGGTCAGCAGGTCGGCACCGCTGTCGGAGAAGCCGGCGAGGTTGCCCAGTGCGGCGTTGAGATCCTGTCCGCGGCCCTTGGTCGCGGCGGCCGAGTTGGCCATCCAGCGCGCGAAGTCCCTGCGGGTCTGCGGCGGGAAGAGCTGCAGGACCTCGTCGAGCTCGACGGCCGGCTCGACGCGCGCGTTGGCCAGCTTGCCGTCCTCCGGGACCAGGGGCGCCTTCTTCGAGCCGAGCGTGAGCTCCACATAGGTCTCGCCCAGCAGCGTCTTCTGGCGCAGCGTCGCGCGGGCATCCTTGTGGATCGGCGCGTAGGCGCGCTGCATCTCGATCGTCGCCAGGCTGCGGTTGCCGGCGGGATCGGGCTGGAGGTCCTTGACCTTGCCGACCGACACGCCGGAGACGCGCACGTCGGCCTCGTCGGCGAGCGTCGTGGCCTCCGGGAAGGCGATCTGGAAGCGGTAGCCCTTGGGCTTGAGCGGGATCGGGCCGCCGAAGGACAGCCACAGAAACAGCAGCAGGCCGAAGCAGGAGAAGGCGAAGATCACCATGGCGGCGAGCTGGCTGCGCTTGGTGCCGTGGGTGTTCATCCGGCTCCCCCGAGCAGCTTCCTGGTCTTCGCGGTGATGCGGTCGGCCGCCCTGGTCTGGCGCGCGAGCGACTTCTTGATCGCGGGGACGTCGGTCGACCGCGTCGACGGGTCGTTGCAGGCGTTCGCCAGCACCCCGGAGAGGCCGAGGGCGAACTCCAGCGCGGGCTCCTCGTTGACGAGGCCCGTGAGCGTCTGGCAGGTGCCCGTCAAGAAGATCGGGCGGATCGGGCCGTTGGCGTCGTCGACGTTGATCAGGTTCTCCGTCTGGTGCGTCAGCCAGGCCAGCCAGAACAGGTAGCCCTCCTGGCGGGAGGCCTGCGAGGCCGGCTCCCGCCCGTTCGGGTTGAAGCCCAGCATGTTGAAGAGGTGGTTGATGCGCACGAAGCTCGTCGAGAGGTCGGGCAGTGACTTCGCGAGGCCGTTGGCCGCGGGCCGCAGGTTGCGCACCAGCGGGCGGGCCTCGCGTACGAAGGGCCGGATCCGGTTGGCGAGGATCGGCGCGATCGTCCGCGCGACCGGCGTCACGACCTTGTTCGCGCGGTCCAGGGCCTGGAAGGTCGGCGTCAGCGCGCGCGACGCGGGGCCGAGCTGGTCGGCGAGGCGCCTGACGTCGGAGAGCGTGCGGGTGGTGACGCGCAGCGCCCCGGGCAGCTTGCGCACCGTCGCCGAGACGTTGCGGCTCTCGGAGGCGAGGGCCTCGAAGACGGTCGCGGAGGAGTCGACCAGGCGGGCGAGGTCGTCGTCCTTGCCGGCGAGCTCGCTGGTCAGCTGCGACAGTCCGTGAACGGCGTCCTTGAGGCCAACCCGCTCGACGGCGACGGCCTCGCTGACGCGCCGCAGGTCGCGCGCGGTCGGGCCGAAGCGCCGGAACAGCTCCGCGAGGTCCATGCCGCGGCCCTTGAGGCCCTCGGCGGCGCCCGAGAGCAGCAGCTGCAGGTGGTCGCGCGTGTCGGAGTCCAGCGCGGCCAGGAACTCGTCGAGGTCGACGTCGGTCAGCGTCCGGCGGGCGGGAATCGTGAAGCCGTCCTTGGCCACGGGCGACTTCGGGTCGCCGGGGTTGACCTCGAGGAACATGTCCTTGAGGCCGGTGCGCGGGCGCAGCAGGCCGCTGACGCCGTCCTTGTGGATGACGTCCTTGAAGCGCGGATAGATGTCCAGGCCGACGACCGCGTGGCCGTCGCGCAGCTTGACGTTGGCGATCAGGCCGATCTTGACGCCGGCGACCTCGACGGTCTGGCCCTGCCCCGGCGTGACGGCCTGGGCGTTGTCGAGCTCGGCGTACATCCGCACCGGCTGCTGTTGGATCAGCGGGAAGCGGAAGCGCTGGTGCGTCAGGATCACCGATCCGACGCCGGCGGAGATGACCAGCAGCGCGACGATCGCCGCGAAGTCCCTCCAGTGGTCCTTGACGGCGCGCTTCATCGGCCGCCGGCCTTGCGGATGTTGGAGCGGTTGAGCATCAGCCCGTCGCGCAGCGCCCGCAGTTGGGGGAGGTTGCCGGCCCGCCGCGCGAGCTGCTCGACCATTCCCGTCGTGAGCTCTGAGCTCGAGACCTTGAGCTTTGACCCGATCTGGGCCAGGTTCTGCCGCAGCGCGAGCGTCGCGACCTGCTTGGCCTTCCCGTAGCGCTCCTGGTAGGCGGCGGAGCGCGTGTTGACCTGGGTGGTCGCCGGCGGCCCCTGCGGGACCGTGTGCAGGTCGGGCGGCTCCTGGGTCTCGCAGGGCGTCCTGGGCTCGAGCGGCGGGCGCCCCTGCGGCTTGGGCGGGTTGGACCCCTCGACGGGGAAGAGCGGGATGCCGAAGACCCCGTTGCCGAGCTGCAGCGTCTCCGCGCCGCCGGAGCCGAGCACCTTGAAGAACTGGCCGTTGGCGTCGAAGGAGCGGCTCTCACCGGCGAGCGACGGGAGCCACTTGACCGCGGACTGAAACACCGGGCCCGTCTCCGGGAACGCCTTGTCGGGCACGGTGTCCCTGCTCCAGGGCAGGATCACCGTGTTCAGGCAGGACGCGAGCGGGCGCAGCTGTCTGAACAGGGGCACCGCCCTGGTGCTCAGGCGCACGAGGCCGGGCGTGGCGCCGCGCAGGTCCCGGCTCAGGCCGCGCAGCTCGTCCTCGCCGACGAGGCCGTGCAGCTGGCGGACAAGCGGGCGCAGCGCGGCCACCGCCGGGCGCGACGATCGCACGCCGGGCAGCGCGGTGACGGCGAGGCGCCGCACGTCCGGGAAGGCGGCGTTGAGGCTGTCCAGCGCGGGGTTCGCGGCCGCGAGGGTCCGCGGCAGCTCCTGCACCGTCGCGGCCAGCGCCTCGTTCTGCGCCGCGAGCGCGTTCGCGGTGACGTTGAAGTTCTCCAGCAGCGACTTCAGGCGCGGCGGCGAGCGGTCCAGGCCCGCGGCCGTGGTCCCGACGTCGCGGACGACCCCGGAGAGGTCGTGCGGCCGGCGGCCCAGCAGGGCCTCGGCGACGATCGCGGAGAACTCGAAGGCGGGCGCCTGGTCGGGCAGCGACCGGCGAAAGCTCTTGGCCAGGCCCGCGTCGAAGGCCTGCGCCAGCTCGCCGAGGGTCAGCTGCAGGTTCTTGCGCGACGGGGCGTTGAGGGCCTTGAGGACCTGGTCGAGCTGAACCGGGGTGGAGGTCTGCGTCGCCGGGATCGTGTCCCCGTCGCCGAGCACCGGCGTGGACGGCGAGCCGGCCGTGAGGTCGACGAAGAAGTTGCCCTCGAGGAAGATGCGCGGGCGGATCTTGGCCGTCGCGTCGACGTGGAGCGGGCGCCCGACGTCGTTGATGCGCATGACGACCGTCGCCGAGGAGGCGCCCGGCGAGGTCGGCATGACCCTGGCCACCTTGCCGACCTCGACTCCCGCGACGCGCACGGGGGAGTTGGGCTTGATGTTGTTCGACGACGTGAACGCGGCCTTGATCTCGAAGTGGCCGCGGAACGGGATCTTCTTGGTGAAGCCGAGGTAGGTGCCGATGACGATCACGACGAGCGCGATCGCCCCGGCCTTCAGCGGCGAGATGCCCCCGCGCCGCCTCATGGCCGCAGCACCCCCGGGTCGATGCCCGGCGAGCCCTCGGCCTGCGCGGAGAAGGTCTCGCCGGCCGGCACCTTGGCGACGCCCGAGAACGTCGGGCCCTGGTTGCCCGGCGTGACGGGCTCGGCCGCGATCGGGAAGTTCGGGTCCACGCCCTTGGCCAGGTGGCGCGGGAAGCCGCGCTGGCCCGCCTCGCAGTCCGCGTTGCCGGCGGAGTCGACCGCGGCGCCGTAGGGCTGGGCGTGCAGGGTCGGGATCGGGAAGCCCTGGCCGAAGCTGGCGAGGCCGGAGTTCTCCGAGGCGCTCGGCACCTTGACGCGGATGCGCTGGATCTGACCGGTCTGGTCCTGATCGGTGATGTGGTCGGCCAGGTAGGTCCAAGAGTAGTTCCAGTAGTTGCAGACGGTCACGTACGGGCCCAGGAAGCGCGTCAGCGGGGCCAGCGTGCCCATCGTCTCGGTCAGGCCGTCGACGCCGGTGTCGGCACCGGGGGAGCGGGCGAGGGTCGTCAGGGCGTTGAAGGTCCCGGTCAGCCGGCGGTTGAGCGCGGGGCTCCGGCGCAGCGGGCTGACGCCGGAGCGCAGCGCCGCGGCGATCGGCGGCGCGGAGCGGCGCAGCTCGCCGGCGACGAGGCGCACGTCATCCGAGACACCGGCCAGCGAGCGCAGGAAGGGCCGCGAGCCGCGCAGGGCGCGGGTGCCCACCGAGAGCGTCGGCGGCGACTGGGCGATCGTCTGCTTGAGCGCCTCGGGATCGCGCGCGAGGGCCCCGAAGGTGTCGGCGCCGGCCGCGAAGCCGTCGGCGATCGTCCCGGCGAGCGGCGCGCTGATGCGGGCCGCGTCGCCGAGCTCTCTGAAGAACGGCACGAGCCGGGTCTGCGGGTCCTTGAGGACGAGCATCAGCGGCGGCACCGCGCGCAGGAAGCGGGGCAGCGACTCGATGGCGCGGTTGATCGCGTTCCCGCGGTAGGCGAAGCCGTTGCCGAACTCGATGATGTTGGCCTGCACGTTGTCGCGCGTCTTCTTGTCGAACAGGTTGAAGAACTGCTGCAGCTCGGGGGCCAGGGCGCCGGCCCCGGCGGTGACCGTCGAGCCCTCCGGGAGCGTGTCCTTCGACGTGCCGCGCTCGAGCTCGACGTACTTGAGGCCGAGCGCCGAGCGGGGCCGGATCTTTACGGTGGTGTCCGCCGGGACCGGGCCCGAGGCCTGGTCGAGGTTGAGCAGCAGCTCGGCGCCCGTGGTGCCGTCCTTGCGCTTGCTCGGCGTGATCTTCGTGATCGTCCCGATGCGGTGGCCGCCCTCGCGGATCTCGTTGCCCGCCACGAGCTGGGCGGCGTTGGGCACGTCGGCCTTGAGCTCGTAGGTCGGCACGAAGGGCAGGCCCGCGTTGGCGTTGTAGGCCAGGAACACGGCCACCACGACCACGAGCACGGTCACGGCGCCCACGAGGACCGGGTTGGCGAAGACGGCTGACCCGGTCCTGCGCCTCATGGGCTCAGCAGGAAGTCGAGGAGGTCCTGCGACGACGCCGGGTCCGCGCCCTTGGCGCCGGGCAGCAGGTCGGTCTGGTCGATGCCCTGCTTGAGCTTGCCCGTGAGCGGGTCGATCAGCCTGGGCAGCTGGTCGATCAGCTTCTGCACGGGCGAGAGGCCCAGCAGCGGCGCGGGCGTGGCCGTGGGAGCCGGCGCGTTGCCTGGGGCGGTCGCGGCCGGGGTCGGCGCGGCGGCCGTGGTCTTCTCGGCACCGCCGTGGCGCGGCTTGGCCATGGTCCTCGTCGGGGCACTGCGCGTCGCGGGCGGGCTCGGGTCGGCCGTCGTGATGCCCGGCTGGTTGGGACCCAGGTTCTCGTTGCAGGCGGCGTACTTGGCCGGGTCGGCCTTGGCACCGGACGCCGTCGTGTAGTCGCTGCACGGGCCGGTGGTCAGGTTCAGCTTGAGCGCGTAGCCGCGCTGGTCGAAGACGTTGGCCGCCAGCGACTGGTCGAAGACGTACTGCAGCGGCGCCTCGAGGCCCGTGTAGCCGGCGCCGGTCGGGGAGTCGGTGTCGCGGTCCACGGCGAACCGGCGGTCGTCGAGGTGGTCGAGGATGTAGCGCAGGTTCTTCGCGGGCTCGGGGGAGACCTTGCCAAGCGTGCCGAGGCGGCTGACCAGCGACTGCGCCTCGCGCGATGCCGTCCTCCCGGCCTTCGACGCGTCGCCGAGCGAGGTGACGGCGGGCAGCGCGGCGCGCGAGAACGGCCGCAGCGTGTTGAGCAGGCCAGTCACCGACGGCGCGGCGCGGCGCAGGTCTGAGACGGCGGGGGTGAACTGGCGCGAGGCGGTTCCGAGGTCGCGCATCGTCGGGGTCAGCTGGTCCAGAAAGCCCGGGAAGCGGCGGAACGTCTCCGCCACGGCCTGGCGGCGCGCGGCGGTCGCGCTGGCCGCGTGCTCGGCCTGCACGACGAAGCGCCCCACGTCTGCGTGGCGCTCGCCGAGCACCTTGAGCACGGTGCCGGAGTTGCGCGACAGATCGGCCAGCGTCCTGCGGTTGCGCGCGAGGACCTTCAGGACCTCGTCGGTGCTCTGCAGCGCCGGCACGGCGCGGCGGACCGTCTCGTTGAGGTCGTTGCCGCGGGCGGCGAATCCGGCGCCGAGCTCGCCGAGGATGATCGAGAAGCGCTCCGCGACCGGCATGCGCATCACGTTGATGACCAGGTCGGGCGGGATCGGCGAGGTCGTCTGCCTGACCGGCACGGTCGCGCCCGACTTCAGCAGCGAGCCGGTCTTGCCCGGCTGGCAGTCGACGAAGTACTCGCCGATCAGCGACTGCGGGTTGATCGTGCAGCTCGCGCTCTTGCGCAGCCCGCCGAAGCCCTTGCCGCCCTTGGTGACCGTCACGCTGACGATCGCCCGCGCGTCCGAGCGCTCCACGTCGAGGTCCTTGATCGAGCCGACGGCCACGCCGCCGACCTTGAAGTCCGCACCCGGCACCACGCCGAAGGCGTTGTCGAAGACGATCTTGTACTGCTTGCCCGTGGCGCCGTCGCCGGCGCCGAGCGCCGCGACGAGGCCGCCGACGACGAAGACCGCCAGGCCGGCGATGATCAGCGCGCGCCTCACGGGCCCACCGGGACCATGGAGGCGTCGCAGTTGAAGTCCGGCGTCGGCTTGTAGATCGCGCCCCGCTCGATCGAGCTCGGGCAGCGGTTGTTGCGGCCGAGCTTGGCGCCGGCGGCGAGCACGTCGTCGCGCAGGGCCGGCGGGATCGGCACGAGGCCCAGCAGCGGGGTGAGCGTGAAGGCGCTGAGCGCGAGGCCCGCGCGCGAGAAGGCGCCGTTGGCGTCGTAGGGGCCGGAGGTCGAGAAGTCGTCGAACCAGCCCGTGAGGTCCGGCGCGTAGGGGCGGAAGAAGGCCAGCTCGGGCGCGCCGTCGCTCAGCGCCGAGGTCAGCTCGGTGAGGGCGGGCTTGCGCGTTCTGCCGTTGGCCTTGACCTTCTTGACCGTCGCGCCCGCCAGGGCGGGCTGGGCCTTGAGCAGCTCGACGAGGTCGTTGCCGGCGCCCGGCCGGCGGATCGTGCGTGCCAGGTCGCGGAAGGTCGGCCGGGCATCGCGGGCGAAGGGGCGCAGGTCGGCGAGCAGCGGGCGCAGGTCGCGCACGACCGGCCGCGCGGCGGCCACGAGCGGATCGAGGTCGTCCAGCGTGCCGCGCAGGTTCACGAACGTCGTGTTGGACTTGCGCAAGAAGGCCGGCAGGCGGCCGATCGCTTCGGCGAGGTTCGAGTGCTGGCTGGCCAGCGCGGTGGAGACCGTGCCGAAGTGGTCCACGATCCCCGCGAGATCGCCGCGCTTGGCGTTCACGTCGGTGACGAGCTGGGAGGTCTTCACGATGAAGCGCTCGAGCACGTCGTCGTTGCGGTCGAGCTCGGCGAACAGCCGCGAGGAGGCCGACAGCAGCGGGTTGAGGTACTTCGTGGCCTGGTTGGCCTGGAGCGTGTGGTCCTGCGTGGCGTCGGCGAAGCCCTTGATGACCGCGCGGCCCGCACGGCGCGTCTTGGGGTCGAAGGTGTTGAAGAGCTGGTCGAGGTCGACCGCCGACTCCGTCGTCGTCGCCGGCAGGGTGGCGCCGTCGGGGATCGCCTTCGCGTCCATCGGGCCCTGCTGGAGGTCGATGTAGCGGTTGGCGATGCCCGACAGCGAAGCCTGCCGGATGACCGCGAGCGTCCCCTCGCGCAGCGGCGCGTAGTCGGCGTCGATCGAGACCCTGATCTGCGCCTGGCCGCGGTCTGAGAGCGTGATGTCGCCGACCTTGCCGACGGGGTTGCCCGCGACCTGGACCAGATCGCCCTTGACGAGCTGGCTGGCGTTCTCGGTGAGGAGCTTGACCTGGTAGCCCGGGCCGCCGCCCACCAGCAGCACGGCCGCGAGCACGACGACGCCCACCACCGCGACGAGCGCCACGATGCGCCCGTTCATGGTGTATCCCGTGGCTGGTCTTCGGGCCCCATCCGCAGGGGCAGAGTACGCGCCGCCTACGCGCTTTGCGGCAATCGACAATCAAGCCTTAACCGCAGCGTCACGGATACGGTGGCCGGGTGATGTCCCTGCAACCGGCGCCCGGCGTCGAGATCCCGCTCTCCGAGGTTGTGATCCGGGCCAGCCGCTCGTCCGGCCCGGGCGGCCAGCACGCCAACGTCACCGCCTCGCGGATCGAGGTCTCCTTCGCGGTCGCGGAGTCGGCGGCGCTCGGCGAGGAGCAGCGCCGCCGGGTCGCCGCGCGCTGGGGCCCGGTCGTGCGCGCCGTCGCCCAGGACGCCCGCAGCCAGGCGCGCAACCGCGACCTCGCGCTCGAGCGCCTCGAGGCCCGGCTCGCCGCCGCGCTGAAGGTCCGCCGCGCCCGCCACGCGACCCGGCCGACCCGCGGCGCGCGCGAGCGCCGGCTCTCGGGCAAGCGCCGCCAGGCCGAGCGCAAGCAGCAGCGCCGGCGCCCGGACGCGGAATAGAGGCCCTCAGCGGCCGAGCAGCGGGGCGTCCGCGAGGGCGCCGACGGCGCCCTCGGCGGTCGCATGGCACTCGAAGGTGTGGTCGAGGCCGGTGATCTCCAGCGCGCGGCCGACCGGGCCCGAGGTGGCGCAGGCGAGCGCGAGGCGCCGCCGGGTGCGGTTGAGCCGCCGCATCCCGCCGACGAGCAGGGTGATGCCCGTGGAGTCGATGAAGGTCACCCCGCAGGCGTCGAGCACGACGTGATGGTCGTGCTCGCGGATCGCCTCGTCGAGCGCCGAGTCGAGGGCGGCGACGCTGGCCGCGTCCACCTCTCCGGCGGCCGTCACCACGACCAGTGAGCCGGCCCGCGCGAGCGAGACCGACAGGTGTTCCTCCCCCGCCATCGAGGCCAGGGTATCCACTCAGTCGCGCCGGTAGACCACGGTCAGCAGCGCGCACAGCGCGGCGGTCGCGCCGGCGTAGCCGACCTCGGCGCGCAGGAGCTCGGCGTCGACGACGGGCGCGAGCATCCAGGCGACGAACAGCGAGGCGCAGAGCAGCCAGCCGGCGGCGGCCGCGCCGGCGCGGTCGCGCGCGAGCGCCGCCTGGTTGAGCGTGCCGGCCGCCAGATGGAAGCCCATCCCGAGCGCGACGATCGCGAGCCCGACGCGCCCGTAGGTGAAGTTCACGTCGAACAGCACGCCCATCGCCCAGGGCCCGAGGATCAGCAGCCCGAGGGCGACGGCGCCGGCGAAGGCGGCGATGGCGAGGATCGTGATGCGGATCGCCGAGCGAAAATCGGCGGCGCCCTCTGCGGTGGCGGCGAGGCCCGCGAGGTGGGGGAGCAGCGAGCCCTGGATGGCCTGGAAGAGCTGCAGCGGCGCGCGGGCGATCAGCAGCGCGTTGAAGACGAAGCCGGCGACGGCGGCGTCGGTGGCCGTGGCGTCGGCGGTGAGCACGGCGGCGTTGATCAGCGTCTGCTCGGCGACCATGACGACGAAGACCGAGAGCGCGAAGCGCCCGCCGTGGCGCAGCGCGAGGCCCTCGCCGGCCTCGGCGACCGCGGTGCCGCCCCCCTGCCGAGCCCGCGCGAAGGCCCACGGCACCACGACGAGCGACACGAGCGGCGCCGCGGCCATGCCCAGCGCGACGGCCGTCTGGCCGTGGGCGATCCCGACCGCGACCGCCAGGGCGAACAGCAGCCGCGAGCTGGCCTCGAGGAACACGAGCCCGCCGTAGAGGCCGAACCACGTGTGGCCGGCGAGCCAGCCGCGCGCGAAGTAGCTCGCCGCGTAGAAGAGGACGCCGGCGACCAGGACGCCGAAGAGCGCACTGTCGCCGTCGAGCAGGTCGTCGCGGATCGGCCCGCGCAGCGCGAGGGCCGCGACCAGGAAGGCGGCGGCGAAGCTCGCCTGCAGCACCAACGGGGTGCGCAGCGGGTGGCCGCGCTCCAAGCCGCGCGCGCGGCGCTGGGCGATCGAGCGCGAGAGGAGCTGCTCGATCGGCCGGTAGATCACCGTGACGGTCACGAACAGGATCGACCACAGCAGCGAGATGCGCTTGTAGTCGACGTCGTTCAGGACGTGCGAGGCGACGGAGAAGTACGCGAACGTAACGACGCCCGTGGACGCGATGCCGATCGACAGCAGGCGCGCCCCGCGCCCGTAGGAGCCCGGTCGGGCGCTCACCTAGGGCAGCTTGACGAGCAGCATGGTCCAGGGAAACGGGGTGCGGACCTCGACGACCTCGCCGTGGCGCCCCAGCAGCGCCGTGAAGGCGCGCCTGGACCAGTGGTTGACATGTCCCGGGGTGTTGCCGAGATCCTTCCAGTACGCGCCGCGCGCCATGTTCACCACGCGCCAGAGCGGCTCGCGCGGAACCGACACGAGCAGGTGCCCGGAGGCGACGCGCGCCATCTCGGCCACGGTGTGCGCCGGGTCCGGGACGTGCTCGAGCACCTCGATCGCCGCCGCGACGTCGAATTCCTCGCCGGCGAAGGGCAGGTTCTCGGCCTTCATCACCTGGTAGGAGAGGTTGGGGGCCTGGCGGCCGGCCCACTCGGCCTGGATGGCGGGATCCTCGAGGTCGATGCCGACGATCCGCCGGTCGGCGAGCCGTGTCGCCCATCGGTGGGTGAGCACGCCCTCGCCGCAGCCCACGTCGAGCAGGGACCGCGGGTCCGCGCGCTCGAAGAGCTCGTCCAGCGCCGACTCGAAGCCGGCCATGAGGCGCCGCACGACCGGATTCGTCGAGCCGTACTTGTCATAGGTGTTGCCGGTGACGGTGCCTTCGGCGTCCCGGGTGAGGACCGGTTGACTCCGCCAGGAGCCGCTCGCAGGGTCCGTGGCTCCGGCGGCGGAGGACCCGCGGGGCCTCACAGCTTCAGGGCCTCTCGCTCTTCTGTGCGGCTCGGGTGCGGGCCGGCGTGTGCGCCGGTGGTCGGCTTGTGGTCGGTGCCGGCGCCCGGCTCGTAGTGCGAGGGCTCGACGCCGAGCTCGAGCTCGACGCGGCGCACGCGCTCGAAGACCCGCTGCAGCATGATCCGCTGGCCGGAGAGCAGGTCGCCGATGACGCCCAGCGCGGCCAGCACGACGGCGGCGTTGAACAGGACGGCGCCGAGGATCAGCGACTGGATGTGGCCGCCGCCGTTGCCGTTCACGAAGGCGACCAGAAAGCGCGCCCACAGGGCGAGGGCGACGAGGCCGAGCAGCCCCGCGGCGGTCATGAACACGCGCAGCGGCTCGTACATCGCGTAGATGCGAAACAGCGAGACGCTGTTGCGCCGCACGTAGCTCGACATCGACGGAAACAGGCGCGACTCGCGCGTCTTGGGGTTCGTGCGGATCGGGACGCTGTCGACGGCGACGGTGAGCTTGCCCGCCTGGATGATCGTCTCGAGCGTGTACGTGAACTTGGAGACCACCTGCAGGCTCAGCGCGGCCTCCCGGTTGTACGCGCGAAAGCCCGACGTCGTGTCCGGGACCGTGGTCGAGGAGGCACGCCGGACGACCCAGGAGCCGAGCCGCTGCAGCGACTTCTTCAGCGGCGAGAAGTGCTCGATCGTCATCACCTGCCGGTCGCCGACGACCATGTCGGCATGGCCGGCCAGGATCGGGCCGACGAGCTTGGGGATGTCGCGACCGTCGTACTGGTTGTCGGCGTCGGTGTTGACGATCACGTCGGCGCCGAGCTTGAGCGCGGCGTCGAGGCCGGCCTGGAAGCCCGTGGCGAGGCCCTTGTTGTTGGTCAGGCGCACGATGTGATGCACGCCGCCGGACTTGGCGACCTGCACCGTCGCGTCGGTCGAGCCGTCGTCGATGACGAGCCACTCGACGGCGTCGAAGCCCTCCACCTCCCGGGGGAGGTCACGCAGCGTGGCGGGGAGCGTCTCGGCCTCGTCGAGGCAGGGGATCTGGATGATGAGCTTCATGGCGCAGGCGGGTTGAGCCTGGTCACAGTACCGCTCGCCCGGCGCACGGTTACCCTGCGCGCGGATGGAGTCGGCAGCCCTTCCCGCGCCGTCGAGAGGCGGACGGGCGCTCGTACGCGCCCGCCGAGCGGGCCTCGAACGGTGCGCCAAGGCGGCCTTCGCGGTCCTGTGCGTCGCCACGGCGGTCGGCACGCTGGCCTACCCGACCTATCCCAACTACGACTCCTACTACTCCCTGCTGTGGGGCCACGAGCTGCTGCATGGGCAGCTGCCGCACTTCGAGGGCTTCCGGCTGCCGACCGAGCACCCGCTGGCGATCGCCGCCGGAGCGGTCCTCGACGTCTTCGGCCACGCCGCCGACCGGCTGTGGATCATGGCGATCTTCGCCGCCTTCCTGGCCCTCGTCGCCGGCGTCTACCGGCTCGGGCGCGTCGCCTTCACGCCGCTGGTGGGCATCGTCGCCGCCCTGCTCGTGCTCAGCCGCTTCGACTTCGCCTTCCTCGCCGCGCGCGGCTACGTCGATGTGCCATACCTGGCGCTCGTGGTCTGGGCGGTCGCGCTGGAGGCGACGCGGCCCCGCCGTGGCGCGCCGGTCTTCTTGTTACTGACCCTCGCCGGCCTACTGCGGCCCGAGGGCTGGTTGATGCTCGGCCTGTACTTCTTGTGGATGTGGCCCGGCTCGACGTGGCGCCGGCGCGGGGGATGGGCGCTGTGGGCCGCGGCGGCGCCGCTGGGCTGGTGCCTGGTGGACGCGATCGTGACGGGGGACCCGCTGTTCTCGCTGCACTACACGAGCGACTCCGCCGAGGTCCTCGGCCGGGCGAAGACGCTCGCGCAGATCCCGGGCGCCATCCCCGCCTTCCTGGCGGACATCGTCAAGCTCCCGATCATGATCGCGGGGGTCGCCGGGCTGCTCGCCGCGGTCGTGCTGGTCCCTCGCCGCGTGGCCTGGCCGGCGGTGCTGCTGGCCTCGGGCGTGGCGACCTTCCTGGCGATCGGCCTCGCGGGGCTGTCGGCGATCGAGCGCTACCTGGTGGTCGCCGCGCTCGGCGTGCTGATCTTCGCCGCCGTGGCGGTGGCGGGCTGGACGATGCTCGAGCCCGGCACGCGCACGCGGCGGATCTGGGCCGGCCTCGCGGGGCTCGGCGTCGCGTTCGTCTTCGTGCTGACGGTGTTTCATCTCGACGTGCGCCGCTTCGACAACGAGCTGCGCTTCCGCGGCAACGCCCACGAGGCGCTGGCCCGGGTGCTGCGCGCGCCCGCGGTCGAGGCCGCGCTGCGCTGCGGGCCGCTCACGCTGCCCAACCACAAGCTCGTGCCCGACGCCCGCTGGGTCGCCGACGCGCCCTTCGAGCGCGTCTGGGCGCGCGTGCAGGCCACGAGCCCGAAGTTCCGCAAGCCACAGCAGACGACCGGGGTGGCGCTCGTCGTCCTCGGGCGCTTCGCGATCTTCAAGCAGGCCTGGACCAACGAGCTCGACCCGGCCGCGGTGCAGCTGCCGCCCGCCGGCTTCAAGCTCGCCGCCCGCAGCGCCGACTACGCCGCCTATGCGCGCTGCTAGGCGGCGGGTCGGCGGCTTCGGCGCCGGGCTCGCGCTGATCATGGCCGCGGCGCTCGTGCTGCGGCTGTGGGGATCGAAGACCGGGCTGCCCTACGTCTTCAACGTCGACGAGGGCGCACACTTCGTGCCGCGCGCGGTCGGCATGTTCGACCATTCCTACGATCCGGGCTACTTCATCAACCCGCCCGCGATGACGTACCTGTTCCACGTCGTCTTCTGGCTGCGCTGGGGCGGGGACGGGGTGCGCGAGCAGTTCTCCGCGAACCCCGGGGCAGTGTTCGAGCTGGCGCGGTGGAGCGTCGCGGTGCTCGCGGCGATCTCGGTCGGCCTGCTGGCCTGGGCCGCCGCGCGGCTGTTCGACCGCCGGGTCGCGCTCGTGGCGGCGGCGCTGCTGGCGTTCTCCTACCTGCCCGCCTACTACGGGCACTTCGCGCTCAACGACGCGGCGCTCGTCGCGCCCGTCTGCCTCGCGCTGGCGGGGGCGGCCGGGATCCTGCGGACCGGGCGGACGCGGGAGTACCTGATCGCGGGCGCCGGCCTCGGCTTCGCGTGCGCGACGAAGTACACCGCGGGGATCGTGCTGATGCCGATCGTCGCGGCCGCGATCCTGGGGCCGGTACACGGCGGCCGCCGGCGGCGCGACCTGCTGCTGGGCCTCGTCCTCGCCGGCGGCGCCTTCCTCGCGCTGAACCCGTACGCGCTGTTCTCCTTCCACGCGTTCCGCGTGGGCCTGCACGAGCAGTCCGCGGCCTCCTCCGACGGCGGCGGCAAGCTCGGCCTCGCCGACCGGCGCGCCGTCACGTACTACCTCTCGACGCTGCTGTGGGGCCTGGGCGTCGTGCCGGCGCTCGCCGCGCTTGGCGGCGCGGTGAGGCTGTTCGCGCGCGACCGGCGGGTGTTCTGGCTGCTCGTGCCGGCGCCGTTGGCGTTCCTGGCGTTCATGGGGATCCAGGACCGCTTCTTCGCGCGCTGGCTCATGCCGATCTACCCCCTGCTGATCGTGCTCGCGGCCTGGGCGGGGGTTCAGGCGTTCGCGTGGCTGGCCGCCCGCGTGCGCGGCGGTCGGCTGCCGACCTGGTCGCCGGCGGTCGCGGCGGCGCTCGTGCTGTGCGGGCAGGGGCTCGTCTACGTCGTCCACAACGACGTCGTGCTGACCCGGACCGACACGCGGGTCATCGCCCGTCGGTGGATGGTCGCCAACATCCCGGAGGGCGCGAAGATCGTGCTCGAGCCGATGGCGCCGGCCACCTTCGTCTACGACGCCGGCCACCCGAGCCCGCTCACCCGCGGCGGCGATCGCTGGACCAAGCGGGCGGGCTCGCACTTCCGCATCACGCCCAAGGGCAAGAAGGCGCTGATCCGCGACACGATCAAGCTCGAGGACTACGAGCGCACGCTGCGGCCCGACCTGATCGGCTCCTACACGCGCGGCGGCTACTGCTGGGTCATCACGGGCTCGATCCTCTACGGCCGGCCCGCGGTCACGCCGGGGCGCGCGCCGTACGCTCTGCGCTACTACAAGGCGCTGGCCCGCGTCGGCGACGTCGTCTACACGACGAGCCCGCTCGCCGAGGGCGCCGACGAACCGCCGTTCTCCTTCGACGACTCCTACAACTACCGCCCGCTCGGCTACCAGCGGCCCGGACCGCGGATCGTCATCTATCGTCTCCACGGCGACAGATGTCCTTGACCGTATCCTTCAGGGCAGCCTTGGCCACCCTGCTCGATACCGACCCGGTCCACCTCGCCCGAGCGATCGAGCTCGGCGAGCGCGGCCGGGGTCACACGTCGCCCAATCCGATGGTCGGCGCGGTCGTCGTGCTCGACGGCGAGGTGCTCGGGGAGGGGTGGCACGCCGCGCTCGGCAGCCCGCACGCCGAGCGCGAGGCGCTCGCGGCCTGCGCCGGGGCCGGCACGGCCGGGGCCACGCTGTACGTGTCGCTCGAGCCGTGCTGCCACCACGGCCGCACCCCGCCCTGCACGGACGCGATCGTGGAGGCGCAGATCGCACGCGTCGTCGTTGCCTCCGACGACCCGACGGAGAAGGCATCCGGCCGCGGGCTGGGCATCCTGCGCGACGAGGGCATCGAGGTCGTCATGGCCGACGGGGAGCTCGCGGCCGAGGCGCGCCGGATCAACCAGCCCTTCCGCAAGCACGCCCGCACGGGCCGCCCGCACATCCTCTTCAAGTCGGCGATGACGCTCGACGGCAAGGTCGCCACGCGCACCGGGGACTCCAAGTGGATCTCCTGCGAGGCGTCGCGCGCCCGCGCGCACCGCTGGCGCGCCGAGTGCGACGCCGTCGCGGTCGGCATCGGCACCGCGCTCGCCGACGACCCCGCGCTGACGGCCCGCGTCGAGGGCGTCGCGCGCCAGCCCCGCCACGTGGTCTTCGACTCCGAGGGCCGCCTGCCGCTGGACTCCCAGCTCATACGCGGACTGGCCGACGTGCCCCTGACCGTCGTCGTGGGCCGGGCCGCCCCGCGCACCGCCACCGACGCGCTCGAGGTCGCCGGCGCCGAGGTGATCGTCGCCACCGGCGAGAACGAGCCCGCGCGGGTGCGCTCGGCGCTCGACCAGCTCGGCGCCTCCGGCATCACCTCGATCCTGCTCGAGGGCGGCCCGCACCTGGCCGGCGCCTTCTTGGACGCCGGCGAGGTCGACCAGATCGCCTTATTCCTCGCTCCGGTGGTCCTCGGCGGCTCGAGCGGCCGCGACCCGATCGAGGGCCAGGGCGCCGAGCGCATCGCCGAGGCCGCCCGCGCGCTCTCGCTGGAGTCCGAGCCGATCGGGGAGGACGTCCTGATCTGCGCCCGGATGCGCGAGTGGTGAAGGTGACCCACTGATGTTCACCGGGCTCGTGATGGATCTGGGGGAGGTCGGCGAGGTCGTACAGACCGCCGGTGGCGTGCGCCTGCACGTCCGCACGACGCTGACGTCCGAGGTCTCGCCCGGCGACTCGGTCGCGGTCAACGGCGTCTGCCTCACCGCCGCCACCGTCGACGACGGCGCGTTCGCGGCCGACGTCATGCACGAGACGCTGCGGCGGTCCTCGCTGGGCGGCGCCCATACGGGCGCCCAGGTCAACGTCGAGCTGCCGCTGCGCCCGGCCGACCGTCTCGGCGGGCACGTGGTGCAGGGCCACGTGGACGCGACGGGCACCGTGGCCTCGACCGAGCCCGACGGCTTCGCGCGCCGCCTGCGCGTCGAGCCCGCGGACCCGGCGCTGCTGCGCTACGTCGTCGACAAGGGCTCGATCGCGGTCGACGGCGTCTCGCTCACCGTCTCCGCGCTCGACGACGCCGCCTTCGAGGTCTCGCTCATCCCCGAGACGCTCGAGCGCACCACCCTCGGCACCCTGCGCACCGGGATGACCGTGAACCTGGAGTTCGACGTCCTGGCCAAGTACGTGGAGAGGCTGATCTCGAGATGAGCACCGAACAGCGGATCTTCGCCCCCGTCGAGGAGGCGATCGAGGACATCCGCGCGGGCCGCATGGTCGTGGTCTGCGACGACGAGGACCGCGAGAACGAGGGCGATCTGGTCATGGCCGCGCAGTTCGCGACGCCCGCGGCGGTCAACTTCATGGCCAAGGAGGCGCGCGGGCTGATCTGCTTGACGCTCACGGGTGAGCGCTGCGACGAGCTCGGCCTCGACCTGATGGCGGCCAAGAACGAGGATCCGCTCAAGACGGCCTTCACGGTCTCCATCGACGCGCGCGCCGGGACGACGACCGGCATCAGCGCGGCCGAGCGCGCGCACACCGTGCAGGTGGCGATCGCGCCGGCGACCCGGCCGGCCGACCTGATCCACGGCGGCCACGTCTTCCCGCTGAAGGCGAAGGCGGGCGGGGTGCTCGAGCGCGTCGGCCACACCGAGGCCTCGGTCGACCTCGCGCGGCTCGCCGGCCTCACCCCGGCCGGCGTCATCTGCGAGATCTCCAACGACGACGGGTCGATGGCGCGGGTGCCGGACCTGATCGACTACTGCCGCCGCCACGGCCTCAGACTCGTCACCATCGCCGACCTCGTCGAGTACCGGCGCCGCTACGACAAGCTCGTCGAGCGCGTCGTGGAGACCGGGCTGCCGACGGTGTACGGCGAGTTCACCGCGGTCGGCTACCGCTCCCTGGTCGACGACAAGCATCACGTCGCGCTGGTCAAGGGCGAGGTCAGGGGCCGCTCCGACGTGCTCGTGCGCGTGCACTCCGAATGCCTCACCGGCGACGTCTTTCACTCCCTGCGCTGCGACTGCGGCGAGCAGCTCGAGTCGGCGCTGGCCCAGATCGAGGCGGAGGGGTCCGGCGTCCTGCTCTACCTCGCCCAGGAGGGCCGCGGGATCGGCCTGCTGAACAAGCTGCGCGCCTACAACCTGCAGGACGAGGGCTGGGACACGGTCGACGCCAACCTCCAGCTCGGCCTCCCAGTCGACCTGCGCGACTACGGCATCGGCGCCCAGATCCTCGTCGACCTCGGCCTGTCGAGCATCCGCATCCTCACCAACAACCCGAAGAAGATCCGCGGGCTGGAGGGCTACGGCCTCTCGGTGACCGAGCAGGTGCCGATCGTGCACGCGTCCAACCCCCATAACGAGCGCTACCTGGCCGCCAAGCGCGACCGGCTCGGCCACTCGATCCACCACCAGGCCCTGCCCCTCGACGAGGAGATGGTGGCCGAGGAGCACCGGCGCGACAATGAGTGAGCCGCGCTATGCGATCGTCGTCGCGCGCTTTTACGCAGAGCTCGCCGACCGCCTGGTCACCGGCGCCCAGCGCGTCCTTGCGGGCAAGGCCGACGTCTTCGACGTGCCGGGCGCCTTCGAGCTGCCCGTCGCGGCCAAGCTGCTGGCCGAGTCGGGCCGCTACTGCGGCGTCGTCTGCCTCGGCGCCGTCATCCGCGGCGAGACCGACCACTACGACTACGTCTGCGCGGAGACCTCGCGCGGCATCCAGGACGTATCGCTGGACACCGGCATCCCGTGCGGCTTCGGCGTGCTTACCTGCGACGACTACGACCAGGCGCTCGCCCGCTCGGGGGAGGGCAAGCGCGACTCGGGCGCCCACGCCGCCGAGGCCGTGCTCGCCGTCGGCCGCATCCGCGACGCGGTCGGGTCCTAGGCCCTTGCCCACCGCCGCCGTGGCGGCGCTCTGCGCGGCCGCGCTGGTCGCCGCCGGCTGCGGCACGAGCGACAAGGGGCAGATCCGCGACGCGGTGCGGGCGTTCGCGCTCGGGGCGTTGGCCGGGGACGCCGGGAAGGCCTGCCCGAGCATCTCGCCCGCCCACCGCAAGCGGGTCCGGAAGATCTTCAGCGTGCCGACGTGCGCGGCGTTCGTGAAGGCGCTGCACGACGACGAGCCGGCAGAGCGTCGGCGCGCGCAGCGCCTGGCCGTCGACTCGATCTCGATCCGGGGCGACCACGCCACCGCGCGGGTCCCGTTTGCAGCGAACGACGTGAAGACGGTGCGGCTGGTGCGCGCAGGCGGCCGATGGCTGTACGACGGGTTCGCGCCCAAGGGGGTGCAGCGGCCACGGCGGCCAGCGACGTGCCCGGCACACCGGCTGCGGCGCCCTGTGCACCCGCCGCGGCGCCCTGCGCACCGCGGGATGTTCGACGCCCGGCGGCTGCTGGGGATGCCGGTGGCCGCGGCCTCGCGGCTCGCCGATCGCTTCCGGTGCACCATCCGGGTGACCGAGCAGGACGGCTACAGCCCGTACGACCTGACCGCGGACCTGCGCTTGAACCGCGTGGACGTCGTCACCGAGTCCGACGTCGTCGTCCGCGTCGGGATCGGCTAGCGCTGTTGAGGGCGTTTGGTCCCGCTGGAGGGGGACACGGCGCCCGGCCAGCCATTGGCGGTGGGTTCCGGCCCCACCCCCCGGGGCTCTCGTGACCAGTCGCAGATAGGGCATCCATTTGATGCCGAATCTGCGGATGCCGGTGGATCGCCCTGGTCGCGGGGCTCCAGGTGGAACAGCGACGTTGATGCGGGTGGGGCCCTGGGGCTCGCCCATCCACCGCGTACGCCCACCTCGATGCCCTGGTTTCGTCCCGTCAGCCCGCCCGCCCCCTAGCGCCGGGCGGCCGCCAGCGCCCAGCCGACGAAGCCGGCCTGGAGCGGGAGGCGGGCGAGCAGGGCCTTCTGCCCGCCCGGGACCTTCCTGTAGCGCTCCGGGTGCAGCGCCATGTGGACGTTGGCGGGGAAGACGGCGAGCATCGTCAGCGCCTCAAGCCACCCGCCGCAGCGGCGGACCGTCGGGTGCGAGGACAGCAGGCCCGCGCCGCCGACCGCCTCGGCCACGCCGCTCGCATACACGAGCTCGCGGTGGGCGGGCAGCCAGGGGGGCATGATCGCCTCGTAGGTCTTCGGGCTCAGGAAGTGCATGGAGCCGGCGAGGACGAAGAACGGGCCGGCGGCGTTCAGGATGCGGCGCATGGTGGCCCGGATCCTAATCTTGGTTGCCCTTGGGGCCCTTGGGCTTGTCGTGGCCCTTCCCGCCGCCCTTGGGCGGCGACTGGCCGCCGCAGCCCTGGCCGGCGTTGTCGCACGCGTCCTGCAGCTCCCCGTTGACCGTGTCGGGCTGGTTGGACGGCCAGTGGGCGAGCTCGCGCTGCAGAACCGGGATCGCCTCGTCGGGGCGGCCCGAGCGGTTGAGTGCCGACCCGAGATCGAAGGTCGCGTAGGCGCACGGGTCGACGGCCGCCGAGGAGCCGCAGGCGTCGACCGCGCTCTGGAGGATCGGGACCGCCCCGGCGTAGTCGCCGCTCTGCATGAGCGCGTGGCCCTTGGCCTCCAGGGAGGAGGCCGAGGAGCTCGTCGGCTGGGTCGTCGCGGTCGGCGTCGCGGTGGCCGCGGCCGTCGCCGTGGAGGTGGCCGTCGCGGCCGGGGTGGGCGTCCGCCTCGCGTGGTGGCGGGCCGGCTTCTTCGCCGTGGTCCCCGCCGACGTGCTGCCGCCGTCGGACCCCGACACGGCGATCGCGACGGCGGCGGCGACCAGCACGAGCGCGGCGACGCCGGCCAGCACCGTGCCGAGCCGCGGGCGCCGCTCGTCGCGCGGAGTGCGCCCGCGGCGCTCCGGCGGCAGCGGACGCGTCGCGCCGGTGGGCGGCGTCGGGGGCGGGGCGACGGCGCCGGCACCGTCGAGCGCGGCGGTCAGGGCCCTGACGAACGCGCCCGCGGTCGGCCAGCGGCGGTCGGGATCCTTGGCCATGCCGCGCGCGATCACGTCCTGCGCGGCGGGCGGCAGGCCGGGCGCGCGCGGCGGCTCGTCCTCGATGTGCGCGCGCGCCTGGGCGGCGAAGTGCGGGCCTGCGAACGGCTTCTCGCCGCACAGCAGCTCGTAGGCGAGCACGGCCAGCGCGTAGCGGTCCGAGGCCGAGGTGGCCGGCTCGCCGGCGGCCTGCTCGGGGGAGATGTAGGCGGCGGTGCCGAGCACCTGTCCGGTCTGCGTGAAGCGCTCGGTCTCGTGCGCGACGCTGGCGATGCCGAAGTCCGCGACGGCCACCTTGTCGTGGTGGTCGAGCAGCAGGTTGCCGGGCTTGATGTCGCGGTGCACGACCCCGGCCTCGTGGGCAGCGTCGAGGGCGTCGGCGGTGTCGCGCAGCCAGGCGAGCGCCCGCGGCGCAGGGATGCGCCCGTGACGGGCGAGCTCGTCACCGACGGTCCCGCCGTCGCGGCGCTCCATGACGATGAACGAGCGCCCGCCGTGCTCGCCGACGTCGAAGATCGTCACCACGCTCGCGTGCGAGGAGAGCCCCGCGGCGGCCCGCGCCTCGCGCTGGAAGCGCTGGCGCGCGGAGGGGTCGTCGTTGAGATGCTCCGCGAGCACCTTGACGGCCACCGGGCGGTTGAGCAAGGTGTCGTGGGCGGCGTACACGGCGGCCATCCCGCCGGCGGCGATGCCGCCTTCGAGGCGGTAGCGATCGGGCAGGCCGAAGGGTGCCAAGGGATCCGGCATCCGGGATCGGCTACCCCCCAGACCGGGCGCTACACTTCCGGATCGCCTATGGCTCGCGTTTGTCACACCTGCGGGAAAGGGCCCGCCTTCGGGCAGTCCCGGTCCCATTCGATGGTCGCCACCAAGCGGCGGTTCGATCCGAACCTGCAGAAGGTCCGCATCGTCGAAAAGGGCGCGCGCAAGCGGGCCTACGTGTGTACGCGCTGCCTGAAGGCCGGCAAGGTCACCAAGGCCTAGCCGGCCGATCGCCGCCGCGCCAGCGGATAGGCTCGCACCATGTTGCCGTCGGACCCCAGCCTCGTCCGCTTCCGCTCCGTGGTCGAGGGCGCCCTCGGCGCGCTCGAGTCCCGCCGCCAGGAGATCAACGACCTCAACGTCTTCCCCGTCGCCGACGGTGATACGGGCGACAACATGGCGCTCACCCTGCGCGCGGTCGTCGAGGAGCTCGCGCGCCTCGAGGACCAGGGGCCGGTCGACGAGATCGGCCGCGACCAGATCGTCGAGTCCGTCGCGCGCGCGGCGCTGCTCGGCGCCCGCGGCAACTCGGGCGTGATCCTGTCCCAGCTCGTCCGCGGCGCCGCCGAGGAGCTGATCTCCCGCCCCGGCGAGCTCGTCGACCCCGTGCTCGTCGCCGCCGCGCTCGCCCGCGCCGCCGAGCGCGCCTACGGGTCGGTGCGCGAGCCCGCGGAGGGCACGATCCTCACCGTCGCCCGCGAGATGGCGAGCCGCATGGCCTCCGAGCTCGCCCACATGCCCCACGACGAGCGGCGCCTGGGCAGCGAGGGTGACGCCGGGCTGCAGAACCGCCTGATCGCCACCATCCTCTCCAGCGCGCTGGAGACGGGGGAGGCCTCGCTCAAGCGCGGCCCGGAGCTGCTGCCGATCCTGCGCCAGGCCGGGGTCGTCGACGCGGGCGCCTACGGCCTGCTCGTCGTCCTCGCCGGGTGCGTGGGTGTGCTGCAGGGCGACACGCCGCCGAAGCTCGCACACCACGCCCCGGCGCGCATCTCGCACCCGCAGCACGACTCCTGGACGTACCGCTACTGCACGAACTTCGCCGTCACGGGCGCCGAGCTCAACAGCTCGTACTTCATCCCGCTGCTCGAGCAGATCGGCGACTCCGTGCTCGTGGTGGGCGACCGGGCGACGCTCAAGGTCCACGTCCACACGAACGACCCCGAGCGCGCGACCGCGATCTTCTCCGAGCACGGGACCGTCATCCGCCTCGACGTGGCCGACATGCGCGAGCAGGTCCTCGAGCGCGCCGAGCGCCTCGCGGCCGCCGCGCCGGACATCTGCGGAGTGCTGAGCGTCGTGTCGGGCGACGGCATGGCCGAGATGTTCCGCTCCCTCGGCGCGACGCCGCTGGACGGCGGCCCCACGCTGAACCCGTCGACCTACGAGCTGCTCGCCGGCATCCACTCCGTGGCCGCCGAGGAGGTCGTGGTCCTGCCGAACTCGCCGAACGTGCGCATGGCGGCCGAGCGCGCCGCGGACCTCTCCGACAAGTCCGTCCGCGTCGTGGCCTCGCGCTCGCAGCAGGCGGGCCTCGCGGCCGCCGTCGCGCTGGAGCCCAGCCGCCACGCCGCGGTCAACGCCGCGGCGATGGTCGCGGCGCTCGAGGCGATCCGCACCGGCGCGGTCACCGAGGCCGCCCGCGACGACGGCGAGCAGCGCTTTCGCGCTGGCGAGGCCATCGGCTTCGTCGAGGAGGAGCTCGTGGCCTGGGGCGAGCCCGAGGAGACGCTGCGGGCGGTGCTCGACTCCCTGTCCGCCGACGCCGAGCTGCTGACGCTGATCGCGGGCCCGGCCGCGCCGTTCGGGGCCGAGCAGATCGCCGGCCTGATCCCCGAGGGCGTCGATTACGAGCTTTCCGACGGCGGGCAGCCGAGCTACTGGTGGCTGCTGTCGGCCGAGTGACTCTCGGGTCGACGGTGATGTCGCGCACAGCCGCTTGACTTCCGGACTATCGGTGCCGTACGTTGCTCATGGCTCGGGAGAACAGACTCCCACCCGGCAATGGAAGTCCTGGCAGGGGCGTCCAGACGGTAACCACCAGTCCGACGAAATATCGGGCCGCGCGGCGGCCACATCGACTTGCGGGGGTATCTCATGGTAGGAATTACCAGTGCAGCGCATGGCCGAGCGCGAAAGCTCGCGATGGTCGGCGCCACTGTGGCGCTGCTCGGGCTTCCGGCCGGTGCCTCGGCGAACGCGACCAACATCTCGACGGGTAAGGCCTTCGACCTGGCGGTCAAGACCAGCTTGCTGGGTTCGCTGGTGACCGCCGGCCCGGTGGTGGGTCCGATCACCAGCAACACCACGACGCACAACAGCCAGAGTGCCGTGAACGCGGCCACATCGGTTGCCAACGCGCGCGCCCTGTCGGCGAACGTCGACACGACGAACGAGGCCGCCACGTCGTCCGCCCAGGTCGCCGGGGCGAACACGTTCATCCCGGGCCTGCCCAAGGTCGGCGCCGACGTGATCACGGCGCAGGCGTCGGCCACGTGCCGCAACCACGGCACGACGACCGGCAGCAGCGCCGGCGGCACGATCACCGTGAACGGCAAGACCTACACGGTCGCCTCGCCCCCGAACACCACGATCCCGCTCGGCCTCATCGTCCCGCTCGGCTCGATCACGCTCAACGAGCAGACCAGGACGGGCAACTCGATCACGGTCAACGCGATCCACATCCGGAGCCTTCTCGGTACCGAGGTGATCATCGCCTCGGCCCAGGCGGGCGTCTCCAACTGCGCGTAGAGCGCGATCCCGAGATATCGGTCCCTACGGGGACAGGGAGGGGGCGCCGGCCAGGCGCCCCCTTTCGCGTTCTGAGCCGGCCCCGCCGATCGCCGGGGCACAATGAGCGCGTGGGCCCCACCGGCTTCGCCTCATCCGCCCCGATCGCCAGCCCGGCGCCGAACCCGTGGCCGCGCCCGTCCGCGCTGGGCCGGCCGCTCACGGTCAAGCCCGAGAAGGCGCAGAAGGGGGCAGCGGCGCTCGGGCTGCACACGGTCGGGGACCTGCTCGAGCACCTGCCGCGCGACCGCCGCGAGGCGCAGACGATCGCGGAGCTCGCCCCGGACGAGATGGCGACGGTGATCGTCGAGGTGCGCACGATCACCTCGCGGCCCGTGCGCCGGGGCGGGATGAAGCCGCTCGTGAGCGCCGTGGTCGCCGACGCGTCCGGCGTGATGGAGGCGACGTTCTTCAACCAGCCCTGGCTCACCGGCCGCTACCCGCCCGGTACGCGCCTGATCCTCAACGGCAAATGCCAGGCCCGCAACCGCTTCCGGGTCTCCAGCCACGCGCTCACGCAGGGCGCCGTCGGCTCCGACGTCGCCACGTACCCGGCGACCGAGGGGCTGTCGAGCACGCAGATCCTCGAGCTCGTCCGCGCCCACCGCGAAGCCGCCCAACAGGCGGTCGAGCCGCTCCCCGCCCGCCTGCGAGCCTCCGAGCGCCTGCCGGACCGCGCCGCTGCGCTGGACGCCGCGCACTTCGGCGACGGGGAGGGGGGACGCCGCCGGCTGGCCTTCGACGAGCTCCTGCTGCTCCAGCTCGCCCTCCTGCGCCGGCGCGCCCTGCGGCGCGCGGCCCACGAGGCCGTCCCGCTCGGCGTCCGGGGCGACCTGACCCGCCGCTGGCTCGACGGCACGCTGCCGTTCGTGCCCACCGAGGACCAGGCGCGGGCCATGGCCACGATCGACGAGGACCTCGCCTGCGACCGGCCGATGCAGCGCCTGCTGATGGGCGAGGTCGGCTCGGGAAAGACGGTGGTCGCGCTCTACGCGATGCTGCGCGCCGTCGAGCAGGGCGCCCAGGCCGCGCTGATGGCGCCGACCGAGACCCTCGCCGAGCAGCACTTCGCCACGCTGCAGACCCTGCTGCCCGGCGCCCTGGTGTCCGCCGCGCTGCTGACGGGCGCCACGCCCGCTGGTCGCCGCGCCGACCTCCTCGCCAAGCTGGCCAGCGGCGAGCTGCGGCTGCTGGTCGGGACCCACGCCCTGATCGAGGAGCCGGTGGAGTTCGACCGCCTGGCCGTCGCGGTCGTCGACGAGCAGCACCGCTTCGGCGTCAACCAGCGCCGCGCGCTGGACCGCAAGGGGGGTGGGCGGGACGGTCTCCTGTCCCCGCACGTGCTGCACATGACGGCCACGCCGATCCCGCGCACGCAGGCGCTCACCGGCTACGGCGACCTCGACACGACGACGCTCTCAGAGCTGCCCGCCGGCCGCCGCCCGATCGCCACGCACGTCGCCAACAGCGCCGGCGAGCGCACGCGCGCGTACGCGCGCATCGAGGAGGAGCTCGTGGCCGGCCGCCAGGCGTTCGTCGTGTGCCCGCTGATCGAGGAGTCCGAGGCGCTGGAGGTTCGCGCGGCCACGGTGGAGTACGAGCGCCTGCGGCGCGACGTCTTCCCGAGCCGCCGGCTCGTCCTGCTGCACGGCCGCATGACCGCGCGGGAGAAGCGGGAGGCCATGCTGCGCTTCGCGGCCGGCGGGGCCGATGTCCTCGTCTCGACCACGGTGATCGAGGTCGGCATCGACGTCCCCAACGCGACGGTGATGGTCGTCGAGGACGCCGAGCGCTTCGGCATCAGCCAGCTGCACCAGCTGCGCGGCCGCGTCGGCCGGGGCGAGCACGCGGCGCTGTGCCTGCTCTTCGGCTCCAAGGACTCCCAGCGCCTGCGGGCGCTCGCCGAGCACCGCGACGGGTTCAAGCTCGCCGAGATCGACCTCGCGCTGCGCGGGGAGGGCGAGCTGATCGGCGTGCGGCAGTCGGGCCCCGGCGCCTTCCGCTTCGCCCGGCTCCCGGAGGACGAGGCGCTGCTGGACTGCGCGCGCCACCACGCCAGCGCGATGCTCGAGGCCGACCCCCAGCTGACCGCGCCCGAGCACGTGCTGGTGGGCGCGGCGCTGGCGGCCGCCTTCGGCGCGGAGGCGCTGGAGCCGATTCCCGCGTGAGCGGACCTCGTGATCCATGCGGGTGATCGCCGGCGCCCACCGGGGCCGGCGGCTGCAGGCGCCGGAGGGCCTCGACACGCGCCCGACCGCGGACCGGGTGCGGGAGGCGCTGTTCTCGATCCTCGCCCGGCGCACGCCGGGTGCGGCCGTTCTCGACCTGTTCGCGGGCACCGGCGCCCTCGGGATCGAGGCGCTCTCGCGCGGCGCGGCGAGCGCCACCTTCGTCGACGACGATCCCGCGGCGCTGCGGGTGCTCGCCGCCAACCTGGATGGGATCGAGGGCGGCGAGGCGGTCCGGCGCGACGCCCGCGCCTTCCTGCGCACCGCACGGCGCCACGGCCGTCAATACGATCTGATCTTCCTGGACCCGCCGTACCGGCTCGGTCCACAGCTCGGACCTGAGCTGTCGGAGGCCGTGACCGCCGTCCTCGCGCCCGGCGGCCTCGTGGTCTCCGAGAGCGATCGCAGCACCCCGCTGTCCCTCCCTGACCTGCATCTTTTCGACGAACGCCGCTACGGCAAGACGCTGATCCGCCTGCATGCTCCCCACTGAACACCGCATCGCCATCTGCCCGGGGACCTACGACCCCGTCACCAACGGCCACCTCGACGTCATCACGCGCGCGTCCAAGCTCTTCGACGAGCTGATCGTGGCCGTGGTCGACTCCTCCGTGCGCAAGAGCAGGTCGCTGTTCGCGGCCGAGCAGCGCTGCGCGTTCATCGAGGTGGCGACGACGCACCTGGCCAACGTGCGCGTCGAGCCGTTCGGCGTCCTCGTGGTCGAGTTCGCCCGCAGCCGGGGCGCGGTGGCGATCGTCAAGGGCCTGCGCGCGATCTCCGACTTCGAGTACGAGGCGGAGATGACACAGCTCAATCGCCAACAGGCCCCGGACATCGAGTCGGTGTTCATCATGGCGAGCCCGCAGTACAGTTTCCTGTCGTCCAGCGGCGTCAAGGAGCTCGCGGTCTACGGAGCCGACGTGTCGGAGCTGGTGCCGGCCCATGTCGAGGGCCCCTTGAAGGAAGCCCTCGTTCGTTGACGAAACAGCGCTAGGAACCCTATGGACGTCCTCGTTCTCATCGACAAGCTCGACGACCTGATTCACAACGCGAAGCGCACGATGCTTCCCGGGTCAGACCAGGTCCGCCTCGATCGCGAGGAGGTCTACGACATCCTCGACCAGATGCGCGCGACCATCCCCGAGGAGATCAAGCAGGCGCGCTGGATCGTCAAGGAGCGCCAGGAGATGCTCGCCGAGGCCAAGCGCGAGGCCGAGCGGATCGTCAAGGAGGCGCGCGAGAAGCAGGACCAGCTCGTCTCCCAGGAGGAGGTCGTCAAGCAGGCCGAGCGCGCCTCGGACGACATCATCGACGACGCGCGCGCCCGCGAGCGCGAGATCCGCCTCGGCGCGGAGGACTACGCCGACGAGATCCTCAACACACTCGAGGTCAACCTCTCGAAGTTCATCGGGGCCGTCCAGCGGGGGCGCGAGCGCCTGCAGGGCAAGGACGAGCCCGCCGAAGTCGGCTGACGCCCGCCCGCCCGCTGTCGGGTTCCGTCCGGCTGACGCGACACCGTGGGGGTCATGCGCCTCCTGCACACCGCGGACTGGCACCTGGGCCGCTCCTTTCACGGGGAGTCGCTGCTCGCCGCGCAGGCCGCGGCCGCCGACCACCTGGTCGAGACCGCGCGTGCGGGGGCCGTCGACGCCGTGCTGGTCGCAGGGGACGTCTATGACCGCGCGCTGCCGCCGGTCGACGCCGTCCGCCTCGCGGATGAGGTGCTGTCCCGGCTGATCGAGGTCTGCCCGGTCGTCGTCATCTCCGGCAACCACGACTCCGCGCCCCGGCTCGGCTTCGGCGCGGCGTTGCTGGACCGCGCGGGCGTGCACGTCCGCACGGTGGTGGCGCGCTGCGGGGTCCCGGTGCTGTTCGGGGACACGGCCGTGTACGCCCTGCCCTACCTGGAGCCCGACCTGGCGCGCGCCGAGCTGGGCTGCTGCCAGCGCGGCCACGCGGCGGTGCTGGCGGCGGCGATGGCCCGCGTGCGCGCGGATCTCGCCACCCGCCCCGGCGGGACCCGATCGGTCGTCGTGGCGCACGCCTTCGTCGCCGGGGCGCAGCCCTCCGGCAGCGAGCGCGACCTCGCCGTCGGCGGCGCCGGATCCGTGCCGGCCGGGGTGTTCTCCGGCGTCGACCACGTCGCCCTCGGGCATCTGCACGGTCCGCAGCGCGCCGGCCCCAACGGCCGCTACGCCGGCTCGCCCGTGGCGTTCTCGTTCTCCGAGGCGCGTCAGCGCAAGTCGGTGGCGATCGTCGACCTCGAGGGAGACGTCGAGCTGGTCGCGTGCCCCGTGCCGCGGCCGCTCGCATCCCTGCGCGGGACGCTCGACGCGCTGCTCGCCGATCCGGCCCACGCGGCCGCCGAGGCCGCCTGGGTGCAGGCGACGCTGACCGACGCCGTCCGCCCGCGGGACGCGATGGACCGGCTGCGAACGCGCTTCCCCCACACGGTCGTGCTCGGTTTCGAGCCCGAGGGCGCGCCGCCGACGGCCGCGGGCTCCTACGCCCAGCGGCTGCGCGGCCTGGATGACTCCGAGCTGGTCACGGGCTTCGTGCGCGACGTGCGCGGGGCCGAGGCCGACGACGCCGAGAGCGCGCTGCTCGAGGAGGCGCTGACCGCCGGGCGCATCCGGGAGCTGTCGGGCTGATGCGCCTGCACCGCTTGTCGCTGTCGGCCTGGGTGGCCTTCCCCGGCAGCGAGTCCGTGGACTTCGACCGCCTCGGCGAGGCTGGGCTGTTCCTGCTGCAGGGCCGCACCGGCGCGGGGAAGACCGCGCTGCTGGACGCCGTCTGCTTCGCGTTCTATGGCGAGGTGCCGGGTGCGCGGCACGATGGCGGGCGCCTGCGCTCAGATCACGCCGCGCTCCAGACCCCCACCGAGGTGGTGCTGGAGGCGACGCTACGCGGGCGCCGCCTGCGCATCACGCGCGCGCCGGAGCAGGAGCGCCCGAAGCTGCGCGGCGACGGGACGACGACCGAGGCGCACCGCGTCCGCGTCGTCGCCGTGGGCGAGGACGGCTCGGAGCAGGTCCTCGCCACGCGCCACGACGAGGCCCGCCGGGAGCTCGCCGACCTGCTCGGCATGGCCAAGGAGCAGTTCTGCCAGGTCGTGCTGCTGCCGCAGGGCGGGTTCGCCCGATTCCTGCAGGCCCGCAGCGACGAGCGCGAGAAGCTGCTGCGCGAGCTCTTCGACGTCGGGCGGTTCGCCTCGGTGGAGCGCTGGCTGAAGGACGGACAGGACGACGCCGGGCGGGCGCTGGAGGCCGCCATGGGCCGGGTGCGCGACGCCGTGGCCCGCAGCGAGGAGGCCGCCGACGCCACCGCGCCCGAGGGGTGGGAGGCGACAGCCGAGCAGGCGGCCGGCTGGCTCGACGAGCAGCTCGTGGTGGCCGAGGCGTCGGCGACGACCGCCGACGGCGGCTGCGCGGCGGCCGGAACGCGGCGCGCGACGGCGGCGACCGCGCTGGTCGCGGGGCGGGCCGTCGCCGCCCTGCAGGCCGAGCAGGCC